>CAZTYY010000007.1:0-39544 GCA_964617785.1 uncultured Desulfobacterales bacterium
GGGTGCGTTTTGATGCAATATAAATGCATTTTCTCAACATCGCTTTTAATAATTTCAATAGCTTATCACCTGTAAAGCAAACGGAAGTTTTGACAATATTCATGATAGGCTATTGAAAGAATTGTAAATACTACATTTCCTTTTTTTTACCAAATTGATCCCGCATAATAACTTGTACAAATCAATCGCGGATTTTGGGTTAATACAATTGTATTGACATCTATACCCTCACGGACTATAGGTTTATTTACAGTTAATTAAATTGCTTAACAATCCTACACGGCAAAGCTCCATCAGAACCTCTTCTCTACACTTGGCTTGAAGCGATAAACATGACTGAATAACTGTTAGTTTTATATATTTAACATTAGGAAAGGTCGGCTTTTTTTAAGCATAAGGGAAAGTTAATTATTCATGACTAAATCAGAGGCAATTATACAGGCAAGAATAATAGCAGGGCCAAAACACCGCGTGTTTGTTGTTCTTGATAAAGCGTTAGATGATTTTTTTATATCTGAAGGAAATGATTTCTATAAGTATAATGATTTCTATGAAACAAGTCCTTATGAAATTATAGAGATTTTTAATTAAGGAATAATAAAAAGTTATTTGTCGTTATCATAGAAAAGGGGGTTGAGGTTTATCCACTATCCCCCTCCATATCATCCAGCACTTTTTAATTTTTAGTCTTGATCCTTCCCTGGTATTGTGGACACCAAGTTAAACCTCTATAATGAAAATTGAGGAAGATAAAAATGGATGCAACAGAAAGAAAGAAGTTGGAAATTAAACTTCGAGAAATGATTGAACTCAATGATGAGCCCCAGATTACAAAAAAGCAAACACATTCCAAATCTAATCCCGCCATTGTTATTCGTCGTAGAAAAGGCAAACAAGATCAAAATATTACTCGTCAATCAAATAAATGATGATGTATGTTTTATCACCTGCCAAACAAATAGAAGTTTTGACAATATTCATGAGAAACTGCTTGCAAGTCTTTACAATTAACGGTTTTAAAGTGACTTCTTGACTTTTTTGAATATTTCAGCGAAGTTAAAGTTAAATACTCAAATGAATATTTAACTCTTTAATTCTTGAATGCTTGGGGGCAAATATGGCTCGTTTTCTAAAATTATGTCTTTTTCTGTGTGTTATGGTTGTCTTTTTCTGTGGGTGCGCTTCTGATGAGGAAAAAAAAATAAGGCATTTTAACAAAGGCAAGGCATATTTTGAAAAAAAAGAATATAAAAGCGCAAGACTAGAATTTAAAAACGCCATACAGATTGACCCTGAATTTGCTAAAGCCTATCACCTTTTAGGGAAGACTAACATGGAGATAGGAAAACCACAGGACGCTTTCAAAGCATTCTCCATGGCTTCAAAACTTGACCATGATAATATCGAGGCTCATCTCAAGCTTGCCACATTCTATCTTCTGGGCAGACAACCAGACAAAGCCATGGAAAAAGTTGACATCGCTCTTGAAAAAGAGCCGGACAACATTCAGGCTTTATATATTCTTTCAGGCATTTTCACCGTCCAGAATAAAATAGAAGAGGCCAAGGGTATATTAAAGAAAATACTGGCCATTGACAGTAAACAGCCCAAGGCATTTCTTGGCCTCAGCCGCCTTCTTACAAAAGAAAAAAAATTTTCAGAGGCTGAAAACATTCTTAAACAGGCAATTGAAATGGACCAAAAAGCGGTAAAGCCGCAATTAGCCCTTTTTGGCCTCTATCTTGAAAAAAAAGAATATAAAAAGGCCAAAGTTGAAATACTAAAAACAATCGAAGCAAATCCAGAAGATGCAGCACTTTATATTATCCTTGGAAATTTTTATGCTGCAACAAGAGACCACGGCAAGGCTGAAGATGCATATCTTAAGGGAATTGAAATCGATCCGACAAATATAAGGTCATATATCACAACAGCAAACTTCTA
Source organism: uncultured Desulfobacterales bacterium (assembly GCA_964617785.1). Classification (GTDB taxonomy): domain Bacteria; phylum Desulfobacterota; class Desulfobacteria; order Desulfobacterales; family SURF-7; genus JAFDJC01. The sequence goes on from CAZTYY010000007.1 coordinate 1,945, forward strand.
TTATTTAACAAGGCATAAGGAAAAAGCTCTTTCTATTTATAATAAAGCACTTGAAGTTCAACCTGAAGACATACGCCTGATAGAAAATATAGCCGTATTTCACTTAAAGAATAAAAATCATAGTGAAGCGGAAAAATATATCAATAGAATACTTGAGAAGAGACCTAAGTATTTTCCAGCACGAATGCTTGAGGGAAGACTGGCATTGCTTCAAAAAAAAGCTGACAAAGCTGCTGACATTTTCAGCCAACTTGTAAACGAGGAACCAAAATCTTCAACTGCGCACTATTTCAAGGGAATAGCCTGTTTTACAAAAGGTGAAGTTAATAATTCAAAATCATCTCTTACCAAGGCTATTGAACTCAATCCAAACCTTATTAAAGCCAGACTCCTCCTTGCCGACATTTACATGAGTGAACAAAAATTTGATCTTGCTCGAAAAGAAGCAAAAACAATCCTGGAAATCAAGCCCGGCGATTACAAGTCGATACTCATTGCCGGTAAAGCCGACACGTATAGTGGGAATGTCAAAGAGGCAAAAAAAGCATTTGAATCACTAATCGAACTTGAGCCTGATAACCCTACTGGTTATTATCGTCTTGGAATTCTTCAAGGCGCTCAAAAAAAATACAGTCAGGCTATGACAAACTTTCAAAAAGCACTTTCGATCAATCCGTCGCTCATAGATGTATTCAGTCGTGTCATATCACTTCATATTGCAAAAAAGGAATTTGATAAAGCGCTGTCAAAATGTGACGCGCAAATGAAAATAGCCGAAAAGTCGCCACAGGTTTCCTCAATCATTCAATATTTAAAAGGCACTGTGTATCTTGCAAAAAACAGCAGGCATGAAGCTGAAAAATCGTTTGACAATGCCCTGAAGTTCAATTCTGATTTTCTCAAGCCTTACTATTCCCTGGCAAAAATATATTTGAGAACCGGGAAAGAAGAAAAGGCTATCGCCCAGTATAAAACGCTCATCGATAAGCAACCCGGGCAGGCTTTACCACACATGATGCTTGGCACCATTTATGAGATTCAGAAACAGTTTGACCTCGCGGAAGAGCACTACCTGGAAGCTTTAAAAATCAAGCCGGGATTTGCTGCTGCTGAGAATAATCTCGCCTATCTTCTTGCTTCCCAGGACAAGGACATTGATGTCGCTCTCGGGTATGCTCAGAGTGCCAAAGAAAAACTCCCTGATGATCCCGGAGTAATGGATACTATAGGATTGGTATACTATAAAAAGCAAATGTACGACAGAGCACTTCGTGAGTTTACAGGAAGCTTGGAAAAACTTCCTGAAAATGCAACAGTTCACTTTCATCTTGGGCGGACTTACCACAAAAAAGGTAACAAAGATCTTGCTGAAAAGGAACTAAAAAAAGCTCTTACGCTGGATAACAACTTCAATGGTTCAGATGAAGCAAAAAAGATTTTAGCGAGCCTGCGCCCTGAAAAATAATGAAGTACCTTTCATTAAAAATACTTATTCTGTGCATTCTGGCACCGCCGGTTTTTTATATATTATCAGTACTGCTTATTGAAAATCGTCTCCACAGTCTTTATACCGACGAACTGGAAGGTTACTATACCGGTGATACAAAAACTCTTCTTTCCGGAAATGACAGATTAAAAGATACTATTGACAAAAAAATAACTGAGTATCTTGAAAACAAATCTCTAATCTGGTGGGGCGTCAAGATTACCATTACCGTTATGGCAAAAAACGGATCATCATTGTATCCGGCAAGCTTCGAAGAAACCCGAGATGTTATGATGCTGCCCGAAGATCCGATGGAAATTGCTGCCGAAAATTTCAAGTTGATGAACGAGGGTCTTGTGCTTAATTTAAACATAAGCCTTGACCATAACACCCTGCTTTCCAATATACTGCTGGCATTTTATATCCTGGCCTCTTTGTCTATTATGCTTTCCTATTACCGGTCCGGTTCACAGAAAGCCAGAAAAGCTGAGCTTGATTCAGATATGGAAATCGAACGCTTAAGGCTTCTTAGTAAAAATTATTCAAACAAGCTGCAGTCGCTCGAGGAAAAAAGAAAAAATCTTAAAGAAAAATTTGAGGGAACAAAAAATGAACTGGAAGATGAAAAACAAAAGGCAAGTCGAAATGAAAATGAAATGATAGATGAAATTGTCAGCCTCGAACAAGAACTTGATAAAAATCTTGACCTGCAAAAACGACAACAGAAAGAAATTGAAGCATTTACTATAAAGATTGCGGAACTTAAAAAAGAAAGTCAAAAGAACAGCTCTTATACTGAAAAAAGATCTGCTGCTGTTAATAAAAGATTCAAGACACTTTATAAAAATATTTTGATTCATAAACGAGCAATTAGCGGTTTTCTTGACCTTTCTGATGATATGAAAATAAAAGGGGAAGAGGTGATCCATCTGCTGAATAGCAATCCGGCAAAAGTGACGATCAAAAGAAAAGTATTCAGCCGAAAGGGCCAGGAAACCATTCTGGAAGTCCGGTTCGCTTATAAAGGACGCCTCTATTTTCGAAAAACAAGGGATCAAAATGTCGAGATTCTAACTGTTGGATCAAAAAACACACAGACAAAAGACCTTGAATTTATAGGAACTTTTTAGTTTTATAATACTTAATATATCAATTTTCAAGGGTTAGATTATGCCAACCTTTCGTTACAAAGCTGCTACTCATAACGGACGAGTTATAGAAAAAACAATTATTGCTGACTCAAAAGCCTCTTTAAAAGACCAGCTGGAAAAAGAAGGCAGTTTTGTTCTGAATATTAAGCAAGCGAAAAAAGGTACGATATTCCCGATAGAATTTCGGATACACAGACGTTTCAAAGAAAAAGACTTTTTCTCCTTTAACCAGGAATTTTCTGTTTTAATTGAATCCGGGTTCTCTGTTGTTTCCGCACTCGACGCAATTATTGAAAAAGATGTTCGATCAGAGCTAAATGACATTTTAAGTGAGATTAGGGAGGATATTTCCAGTGGAGAATCCCTATCAGGGGCCTTCGGCAAATACTCACATATTTTCTCTAACCTGTATGCCGCTTCTCTCAAAGCTGGTGAGAAAAGCGGAAACATCCCATCTGCATTATCACGATATATTGAATATATGAAAAAAATTGCTGAAATTAAAAAAAAGGTCGTGTCCGCCTCTGTATATCCGGTTATCCTTACGACTGTTTCAATTTTTGTTCTCTTTTTTCTAATAATTTATGTAGTGCCTGCTATCTCAGGATCATTTATTGAATCCAATACAAAGCTTCCCTGGATAACAAATCTATTAATGAATGCCGGCAATATGATGAGATCTAATTATTTGTATTTTATTACCGTGATAGTTTCAGTTTCAATCCTGTTTTTCTACCTAAGTAAAAAAGATAATGTGAAAAAAATAATAGCTGCGCTCAAACTCAAAGCCCCCTTTTTCGGAGAATTATATACTCACTATATGACATCGAGACTATCCAGGACAATGGCAACATTATTAAACAGCGGCACTTCACTTCCGAATTCGATCAGCATCTCCTGTGACACAGTCAACAACATACTGATCAGACAAAAGCTTATAGAAGTAATAAAAATGATTGAGCAAGGTGAAGGTTTTGCGGAATCGCTTAAGCTTACAAAGGTATTCCCGCGTCTTGCCATTAAAATGATTTCAGCAGGCGAAAGCGGCGGCGCGCTTGAACGTGTTTTAAATAATATTGCTGATTTTTACGACAATAGTGTGGACACAAAACTGACGATCCTGACATCGGCCATCGAACCGGCACTTATGGTAATAATGGGACTCCTGATCGGATTAATAGTGCTTGCCATGTATTTGCCGATCTTTCAGCTTGCCGGCACGATAGGATAAACAGGTACTCTAAATAAAAACAGCAGAGGTAGCCATACAATGACTGTAATAAATGTTTTTAAAAAATTAAAGTTTGGCGACTGGGCAATCAAGCTCGAATTAATGACACGGAATCAAGTAGAATTCGCAATGTCCAAAAAAAACATTTCAAACCAAATGTTGGGACACTTGTGTATTGAAGAGGGTTTCATCGACCATGAACAACTGGCCCAGATTATGGCGGCTCAGTATTCTTTCCCATATGTGGAACTAAAAGGCATTAATGATCCGGAACTCTTAAAGCTGGTTCATGTTGACCTGATGACAAAATATATCTTTGTTCCATATAAAAAAAAAAACAATGAGCTGGTCATTGCTTTAGCTGAACCCATGAACTGTTTTAAAGCCATTGATGAACTTGAAATGCTCACGGATATGAATATCTCTGTCGTTGTGGCCAGTGAAAAGAAAGTTCTTGAACTTCTAAAAAAAATAGAGACCTCTCGCAGTGCACTGGATAGTATTTCTGATGATATGCGGCTTTCTATTGTCAGAGAAACAGATAAGGGTGAAGATATTCTGAGCCATGAAAAAGTCTCGGCCGAGGAAAGCCCGGTAGTTAAGCTGGTAGACTCAACAATACTTGACGCTATTAACAAACAGGCCAGTGATATACATTTTGAAACTTCTGAAAGAGGAATGATCATCAGGTATAGAATCGACGGCATGCTACACCAGGCAACCGATCCTCTTGGCATTCAGTATCAGAGTTCAATTATTTCCAGAATTAAAGTGATGTCTGAACTCGACATTTCGGAGAAACGAATCCCCCAGGATGGAAGATTTAAATTACAGGTAAGGGACCGGTATATAGATTTTCGCGTATCGATCCTTCCGACAGTTTTTGGAGAAGATGCGGTTATCAGGATACTCGACCGCGAAACCATGATGCCTGACGCCTCAAAATTCAACCTTGAAAACATTGGCTTACAAGCCGGAGATCTTTCAAGAATAAGGCGGATGATTCATTCTCCCTATGGCATGTTTCTTATGACGGGCCCCACGGGAAGCGGCAAAACAACGACACTCTATATGGCACTATCAGAAGTTAACAAAAAAGATATAAAGATCATTACAATTGAAGATCCGGTCGAATATCAAGTTGAGGGAATTACTCAAATTCAGGTTAACGAGAAAACCGGACTTACATTTGCAAAGGGACTCCGTTCTATTCTCAGACATGATCCGGATAAGATACTTGTGGGAGAAATCCGCGATACTGAAACTGCACAAATAGCTTTACAGTCAGCATTGACAGGTCACCTTGTTTTTACAACAGTACATGCAAACAACTCATTCGAGGTCATCAACCGGTTTATTCACATGGGAATTGAACCTTATCAGTTGATGTCGGCTCTCAACTGCATCGTTGCACAGAGACTAATTCGATCCCTGTGTCAGTGCAAAACGAAAGTGAAGCTCTCAGAAGATATATTGAAAACTTCAGGTCTGGATCCTAAATTCAGCGAAAGCAAATCTTTTTATAAGGCAAAAGGATGCCCGGACTGCAAAGGAACAGGCTTCAAAGGCAGGAAAGCGATAATTGAACTTGTTGAACTGGATGACGATCTAAGAACTCTTTTTATGAACAGATCGCCTGTACCGGTTATTAAAAAGAAGTCATTGGAGTCAGGAACGGTCTTTCTCAGACAAGCTGCATTGAAAGAGGTTTTAAGTGGCAATACAACGCTTGCCGAAGCAAACCGGGTGACATTTATTGAACCGGACAGATGAAGCAAAGTGACAAAAGATAAACATGGCACGCATATTGCATTACAAAGCTTAATCTTTTTGAGAAAAATCAGGATATTATGGCTTGCGTCTTTTGGCAAATGAGTGATAATATAGCTTTTATACAAAATACACATTTAAAATTTAATGGGACAGCTGTATGCTGAAATATACATTTAAAAAAATATTCACCGGCATAGAAATAAGTGAAACTTCCATCAACGTTGCCCAGATAGAAAAAGAAGGCGCCGGATGGCGGCTTATGCACAGCAAAACAGTCCCCTTTCCTGAAGACACTCTTAAGCTTTCATACAAGAAAAATAATATCGCGGATTCAAATCAATTCCGTGAGACCATAAGAGAAGCATTGCAAGACAGTATGGGAAAAGTGTCGAGTGTTGGCTTATCAATACCGAACGATATTGTAAAAATTTCTATCAAAAAATATGAGGCGCTTCCCGACACAGAGTCGGAAACTGAAAAAATGATTGCCTGGAGCACCGAAAAATCACTTCGTTTTCCTGAAAAAAGTACTAAAATTGCCTATGAGATGATCGAGCAAAATGCTGAAAATGAAAAGTGTGTGCTAATCGTTATAGGGATTAGAGACGTCATAAAAGAATATGAATTAAATCTCAAAGAATTGAAGATTCTTCCAAAAATCATTCGTCCGTCTGGAATCAATCAGTTCAATTTTTTCAGCAAAGATTTACCAGAAAAAGGCATAAACGCTTTCATTGGACTTTATGAAAATTATTTTACTTTTCTTGTTTTTGAAAATGGCATACTAAAATTTTCCCATGGTGTAAAAAAGGGATTTTCAGATCTCCATTTTTTTCAGGACGTCGATATGGCGATGCAGCATTTTTTGAATGCCAATCCAGATAAAGAAGTGGAAAAAATGTATGTTGGCAGTCAGGTTGCATTCCACAGGGAGTTAGAAGAAGTATTTCAAAGCTTAAGTGATATGGATATTATTATCATGGATGAGAGCAACTTAATAGAAGCAAACTCAAACACAAAAGATAAGAGCCAAAGGGAGCAAATTTCCTATTTTGTTTCGGCAATTGGTGCAGCGCAAAGTCTTTTACTACAACAGAAATGAGAAAATCAATTGGAACCGATCAGAATAAATATAGCAACGTTTGAATATATCGACAAAAAACTTGTTTTTATAATGGCAGTTGTTGCAACTGCACTTATCGTCATGTCTGCAGTGAATGTAAACCTGTTTTTTAAATATAGCGATAGAATTTCAGAATGCGGTAATAAAGCCTTGCGTATCGAAAAAGTTTTTGCTGAAAAAAATATACTTGAGAATCGTATCAAGGATGAAATCGGAACTGAAAAATCAGAAAAAATACTTTACCGCGCAATTGCAGCTAACAGAATGATAATACAAGATATTTTTCCATGGAGCCGTTTCTTGGAAATAATCGAAACAAAAGTTCCAAATGGAATCGTTATCCACAGCATTATCCCTTCTGATGATTACAAAAATCTTATTATTGAAGGAAAAGCAACATCAGAACGAAAGATTGCTTTTTTTCTAAAACGACTCGCAGAGTGGGATTTATTAAAAAATAGTATATTAACTGAGTTCAGTATGGAAACTGATTCTAACGACAGGTTTAATAAAGAAGGGTCAGCTGTCAGTTTCAGCATAAAAAATGATTTGCTTATCGAGAATCTGTTTAAGCAGAAGCAATATGTCGGAATCATTAAGTCGATTATGGTTCAGGCTGAAAAGAAAAAGTGACCACATAAAAAGTTACATTTTATCGGGCATAATGGATTTATTTTTACTTAAAAAATACATTTTGAAATATAAAATCTTCTGGGGCATCTGCGGGATGATTTTCACTGCCAATCTTGTGTTTTATGCCTCTGTTATCGACAAACAAAAAACAATGCTCGCCAGCCTACAGGAAAAATACTCGAACACCCGACAACTGGGATTACCTGGATCAAGCCCAAAAAACCCTTTTCTTCAATACAAAATGGCTGAACAGTCATGGCAAACATTTATTTTAAAACTTCCGCAAATGTCCATGGTAACTTATGGTATAAAAGAATTAAAAAAAAAAATAAGCACATACGGATCGTCAGTCAATAAATTAGTCTTCAGACCTGAAAAAATTGATTCGCTTGAGTTGTGGAAATACTCAATAGAGATTTCCGTTATCGGTAGATATGAAAATGTCAGGCAGCTGCTGGCTGACATCCAAAACTCACCGAGTCTTTTCTGTATTGAAAAATTATCCGTGAAACGCGACAAACAGGAAGGAAGCGTTAATTTGAAGCTCGGTATTGCGACGTATTGCAGGTTATAATTATGACGTCACCTGTAAAAAATAATAGGCAGAAAATACTTGCTGTGTTTCTTGTTGTTTTAGCTGTTTCAATTGGATACAGAATAATGCATCCATTCAAGCAACAGAAAGTAAACGCCCTGATGTTTATGGGTAATAAACATATCAAAAGAATCATAAAGACCGCTGACAGAACCGGCAACAGCTATACCGGAGGACCTGAAACTGTCATGTTAAACCTCTTTGAAAATCCGCCCCACCATTCAGGGAAAATAGTGAAAAACATATTTTCTACGCAGGCATCAGTTCCCGACAGCGAGCATATTGCAAATAAACTTGATACTGAAACTAAACAATCAGCTGAGATTGCAGAAAGTATAACAGACACTCCAGAAAAGACCGATTCTGAATTTATTAATTTTAAGGTTTTTGGCATGTATGAAGCCGAAAGCGATAAAGTTGTATTTATAGAAAGAGGGAAAGATATTCTCGCATTAAGAGAAGGCGATATGATAGACGGAAAATTTATAGTCCTGCAAATCAGCAGTCAAAAGATTACATTAAAATCGAAACTTGTTGATAAACCTTTTTTTATTGATATGAATGAACTAGAAAACAATTAAACGGTTTTATAAAACCTGGCAGGAGAGATTATGAGCCGGAATATTTTAATAAAAAAATTATTACTTTTAACTTTCATGATCATTGCTCTGACATTTTTGTCATCAGGTTGCGGCACAAATGAGCAATATATCAAAGAAGGTAATAAGTATACAAAATCAGGAAGCTGGGATGAAGCTGTGGCGTATTACCAGGAACTCTATGAGAAATACCCTGATGATAAGGAGATAAAACTTTTACTTTCGAGATCAAAAATTGAGGCCTCTATTGCGCATATCGCCAATGGAAAAGCTTTTATAAAAAAGAATCTCTTTGATCAAGCTGTATCAGAATTTCAGCAAAGTTATAAATTTAATCCATCCAACAGGTTGACCATTGTCCTCATTAAAAAGGCAAAAAAAGAAAAGCAAGTTTTAAGCCTGATTGAAAAAGGAGAAAATTTAATTAAAACCGAGGACATTTCCGGAGCAAAAAATGCTTTTCATAAAGCAACGAAACTGGATCCTAAAAATAGCCGGGCACAAAAATGTCTGGCCGATATAATTGCAAAAGAAAAACAACAACCGTCTTCCCACTTAAAAATACCTTCAAAAAAGCCGGTTTCCTTTAAATTTAAAAATACGTCTATTATTAATGTGTTTGAAGTACTTTCAAAACTTTCCGGAATCAATTTTATTTTTGACAAAGAAATGGTGAACAGCAAAGTAACGATGTTTATGACAGATGTATCTCTAAATCGGTTCATAAATGTCTTACTAAAAACCAACAGCCTTGCCGCAAAGCTGATTAACGACAATACTATGCTGATATATCCGGATACACCGGCAAAAAAAAAAGAGTACGAGGATTTAAAAATTCGGACATTCTACCTTGCCGACTTAGATGCCCAGAAAGCTGTAAGCCTGTTAACCAAAATACTTAAAAGTAAAGATATCATTGCAAACAAAGAGCTGAATGCCATAGTTATTAGAGGACAGAAAGAAGAAATAGAAATTGCTTCAAGAATCATTGAGGCAAACGACCGTCCTCCGGCTGAAGTGCTTCTTAACGTAGAAATACTTGAAGTCAGCCGCACAAAAGAAAAGCAACTAGGCCTGGAGCTAAACCCTGCATCAGTATCCCTCGGAATCGGCGAAGAGGCCGATGAAATTGATGACGATGCCGGTATTATTAACACAGCCTCGTCATATGCACTTCAGGAGCTTTCCGACAAGGAAATCATGCTTTCAATTCCAACCGCCACGCTCCATCTTTTAAAACAGGACGGGGACACAAAAATACTCGCAAACCCACAGATCCGAGTAAAAAATAAAGAAAAAGCTACAATCCACATAGGAGAGCGCATACCTTTAAGAACAAACAGACGTGTTGATACAAACGGTGATATCACCTATGATTATCAGTATCAGGATGTTGGTGTCAAGCTTGATGCAGTTCCGTCAATCAACATGAACGGTGAAATCTCACTCAAAATAGACCTGGAAATAAGTGCGCTCGGTTCGAATGTCGGAACAGCTGATGATCCGCAATATTCGATCAAGGCGCGAACTGCAAAAAGTGTTCTTACGGTCCGTGACGGAGAACCTGTTATAATCGGTGGCCTGATTAGAGATGATGAGCTGGAAACTTTGAGGAAAATACCTTATTTAGGCGAAATACCTTATTTAGGCCGGCTATTCACAAATGAAGGCAGCAATGACACAAAAACAGATATCCTGATGTCGATAACGCCGATACTTTTACAGAAGCAGGAAATTCCCGGAAAAGACATCACAGAGATGTGGTCAGGCAATGAAGTCGGTTTCTCACTTCAAGAACCGTTTAAAGCCTCTGGCGGCAGCGGAGAGTGGTTTTCGAAAAAGCCCGAAGAAATAATACCTGAAGAAATAAGTAAAGAAAAAAAGAAAAAACCCTCTGAAACAAAAAAGGCTAAAAAAAACATCAATAGCACTGAGCCCGATCAACCTGAAAAACCTGATCAGCCTGATAAAAAAGATACGGCAAAAACTCAAATCCAATGGCCGGAATCAATTCCATTCAGTATTCATGTCAACTCATTCCCGATTATAAAGGAAGCCGAGAATCGAATTATGGAGTTGACGGGTCTTGGGTATGAATGTTTTATGGTATATGCCGATGTATCCGGGAAAGGATCCTATTATCGTATTTTTATCGGCAGGTTCAAAAATTATTCGACAGCGCAGACAACCTGTAATGAATACAAAAATCGAAAAGAATTTGCAGATGATATCCATCCGGTTACCCGAAAATGGGCTTTCATGGGTTACAAGGGATAAAAAACTGTGAAACGATATTTCCAATGCCTATCGGGTGTGACGCTCATTGAACTCATAGCAGCCATGGCGATCCTTTCGATTCTGGCTATTGGTATTCTTCCATTATCAAAAATGACTTACAAACGCACAAAAGAAATAGAGCTCAGACATAACCTGAGAGTGATCAGAAACGCTCTTGACAAGTACAAGCAACTAGTTGATGAGCAGAAAATCATTGTTTCGGCAGCATCAAGCGGCTATCCGGAAAGTATTGAGCTGCTTGTTGAAGGAGTGGAAATAAAATCAGGAGCAAAACCGGAAAGAATAAAATTCCTTAGGCGGATACCGAAAGATCCGATGACTCAAGAAGGTGAATGGGGTCTGAGATCATATTTTGATGAATCTGACAGTGAGACATGGGGCGGTCAGGATGTTTACGACATTTACACTCAGAGCGAAAATCAAGCCATTGACAAAACCTACTATAAAAACTGGTGAAAAACAGGATGGCGTCATAATGAGACAAAAAGGATACACGCTCATAGAAATGATGATTGTGCTCGCAATCATGGGGATCCTCGCAACCATGGCCATGCCTAATATACAACGTTCCATAATAAGAGCAAGAGAGGCATCGCTTAGAAACACGCTTTTTGTTTTTAGAGATGTTACAGATCAGTATTATGCCGACCACGGCCAATATCCGGATAGTATAGAAGAGCTTGCTGAAACGCACTATATTCGAAGTGTACCTAAAGACCCTTTTACCGGGTCGGAAACAACATGGATCGCCATACCTCCTGATGAAGAAGATGCCGGGAATGTTTATGATGTCCATAGCGGCAGCAATCTGGTCAGCTTGAGCGGGACACCTTATAATGAATGGTAAGGGATTTACCTATATGAGCGTCCTTCTTCTTATTATTGTTTCAGGGATTGCCCTGACAAGCGCGAGCCGGTCTTGGCGGGTCATAATGCAACGAGAACGTGAAAAGGAACTTTTATTTAGAGGCGACTGTATTAAAAAAGCCATAGAGTCATATTATAAAGCAGGAGAAGCAAAGAAAGTTACCTATCCTTCCAGATTGAAGGATCTTTTAAAAGATCCGCGTTTTCCGACAATACGCAGGCACATCAGAAAAATTTACGCTGACCCTTTGTCCGAATCCGGAGAGTGGGAACTAATACTTGGAAAAGGAAACCGCATAAAGGGAGTATACAGCAAAAGTAAAGCGACACCTCTAAAAACCGGTGATTTTCTTGACAAATACAAAGAATTTGAAGAAGCAAAAAAATATTCGGATTGGAAATTCGTATTTGTTCCTGAAAAAAAGAAAAAGCAGGGGAAAAACAAATGAGAACCAAATCTATTTTTTTACTGATCATTATTACAGCTGTAATGATAGCCGGACAAGCACTTTCCGATTCAATGGATGATCTTTCAAACGAATTTGTAAAATCGTACGAAAGTCTTAAACCACCTCCAAACAGCTCTGTCGGCTCAGACTACAAGCTTGACCAGGTGTCGCTTGGCGCTTTGTATACCAACAAAAGCTTAACTCTCATTTACAAGCAAAACCAGGAAATGTCAGACAAATATAATATGTTGATCGAGAAATACGACCGTATTATTAATCAAAACAAAGAAATTATAAGGCTTTTATCAATAATCGCCAAACAAGAGAATGGAGATGGCTACTAATTAAAATATGTATCTTGAACATTATAAACTACATACAAAACCTTTTCAGATAACGACAGATCCAAGATTTCTATGGCTCGGAGAAAACCATAAAGAAGCCCTGGCCATACTAAAATACGGAATAGTGGACAATAAGGGCTTTCTGCTTTTAACCGGTGATGTTGGAACAGGGAAAACCACTCTGATTAATGCCCTCATTGAAAGTCTGGGCGAGGATGTAATTATTGCAACCGTACCGGACCCTGACCTCAACCTAATTGATTTCCTGGACTTTATTGCCAGAAGCTTTGGGATCAATAACAAGATCACAAGTAAAGGGGATTTCCTTTTTCATTTTCATGGCTTCCTGAAAAATGCTTTTCGAAACAACAAAAAGGTATTACTTATAATTGATGAGTCGCAAAGGCTAAAGCACGAAATTCTTGAAGAAATCCGCCTGCTTTCAAATATTGAACTTAAAAATACTAAGCTCATCAACATATTTTTCGTTGGACAAAATGAATTTAACGATCTTTTATGGGAAAAGCACAACAGGGCTCTCAGGCAAAGAATAACGGTTAATTATAATGTCTATCCTTTGAATGATGCTGAAATAGCCGATTATATTAATCATCGCATCAAGATTGCGGGATCGCAAAAACAAATTTTTACAAAAGACGCCATTAGTGAAATTATATCTTTTTCCGAAGGGTTTCCACGAACCATCAACATTATATGTGACCATGCCCTGCTAACAGGATATGTCAAAGGCTTAAAAAAAATAAATTCTAAAATAGTCAGAGAATGTGCAAAAGACCTGAAAATACCAAAATTTATTGCAAAAACGGAACATCAGGCCAGTGTGGTCAATTCAAAAAATGATGCCAAATCAAAAGACCCACTTCGAACTGCAGCATATGTCTCTGTATTCATTGTGTTTCTATTGCTGACAGGCTCTTTTTTATTGAAAAACAATTCCAATACTTTAATTCTAAAAGCTGACCGTCTCTGGAACCGATTTAAAATGGTCCGGTTTCCGGCAACACCCGAGACACTCACTGAGCAGCCTGCTGCTGAAAGCATTACAGACAGCAGTTTTCACTTAATAAAAAAAACTGGGGAAACCGTATCCGAAAATGACATAGTGTTTTCTCAAAATGAGCCGGATCGATCTTTACAAAATACTTCAGAGGTAAAAGTAAAAGAAAATCAAACGCTATCAAATCAAGGTAAAACAAAACCCGAAGAAAATATCGAACAAAAGAAAATCATCATATACTTCCCTCATGATTCCAATGAATTTTCTCCGGAAGCAATTGAATCTCTTGACAGGGTAGAATTATTCCTAAGAAAAAACCCTGACAAAATCGTAAACACAGTTGGATATACGGACACATCGGGCGTTTACAGTTACAACAAAAATCTTTCAAGGTTCAGAGCAAATATTATAAAAAGCTACCTGACAGGTAAGGGTGTTGATCCTAAACAGATCAGAAGCATTGGTATGGGACCTATCAACCCTCAGGGCGACAATGCCACAGCCAAAGGCAGAAAAAGCAACCGCAGAGTTGAAATCATTTTTGACTAATCGCAGCGTCAATGTCCGGAAGCACAGTGTAATAAATAAAGATATTGACAAGTTATACAATCACGTTATACGACTATTATTATAAAATAGCTTTTACCGATGGGAATATAAACCAAAGCAACTCATTACCGCCACACTGTTAGAAGTAAAGGATGCCTGTTATGACAGATTTTATTGATCGGCCAAATGGAGCAAATCACTCAGACGAACCGGATGTAACAAGCCGCTTGATTGATTTGATAATGGATATCCCAAAACACAAACAGCGCCAGCTTCTTGACTGGTTAAGCAAATGGGATCTTAGAGGGAAGCGTAAACATAACAGAAAATCCTGCCTTATTGCTGTGGACTATTCAACTCCGGAGCGTTTTTACAGGGAATTTATTCAGGATATCAGTGCCGGCGGCCTATATATTGAGACAAGAGAACCGCTCTCAAAAGGCGAGAAAATCTCGCTGACATTTTCGGTTCCGGACTCCCAGATGCCTATAAGGGTGACAGGCGAAATAGTTCGTGCCGAAGAATCCGGAATAGCGGTTGAATTTAAAAAAATAAGCAACTACCAGGAAGAGATTATGTCGTCCCTTTTAAAAAAGATGTAAACCCTGTCAACTCAAAATTGCCATGCTTTATCCCTTCGGGAGCAATAGATGGGAAATAAAGTCAAAAAGTTAAAGTCATATGTAGCTCCCCGGATTCAATCTGTCGTGCCTAAAAAATCCAAAAAAATAAAACCCGGCCTGATGCTTTCGGCAAATACAAAAAAAGTGCTTGAAAAAAGATACTTAAAAAAAGACACCTCGGGAAAAGTTATTGAAACGCCTGAAAAATTGTTCCGTCGTGTGGCAGCCCATATTGCTAAAGCAGAAAAAAAATACAAGTCACAATACTCACCAAATGAAATTGAAAATAAGTTTTATGACCTGATGACAAGTTTTAAGTTCCTGCCTAACTCACCGACCCTTATGAATGCCGGGAGAAAGCTGGGGCAGCTTGCAGCCTGTTTTGTATTACCTGTTGAGGACAGCATGAAAAACATTTTTACCACCCTTAAAAACGCTGCCCTTATCCATAAATCAGGGGGAGGAACCGGTTTCTCATTTTCTCGTCTAAGGCCTGCAAATAGTAGGGTTGGGACAACAGGAGGCATTGCATCAGGCCCGATCTCTTTTATGAGGGTTTTTAATACAGCCACTGAACAAGTAAAGCAGGGTGGAACACGCCGGGGAGCCAACATGGCTGTTCTGCGTATAAATCATCCGGATATAATGAAATTCATTTACTGCAAAAAAGACAGTAAAGAGCTTAACAATTTTAATATTTCTGTTGCGGTCACCGACAGCTTCATGGAATCGACAGCAGATGAGAAAAAATTAGATCTGATCAATCCTGCTAACGGGAAAAAAACAGGAGAACTGGATGCGGCTGAGACTTTTCGAGCAATAGTGCATCAGGCCTGGGAAAATGGTGATCCAGGTATCATTTTCATAGACAGGATAAACAGAGACAATCCTACGCCTGTTATCGGAGAAATTGAAAGCACCAACCCCTGTGGTGAACAGCCCCTCCTGCCAATGGAAGCTTGTAATCTGGGTTCGATCGATCTTTCAAAGTTTACTGTAAAAATAAATGACGACATTAAAATTGATTTTCCTTCACTAAAAGAGACTATTGATCTGGCTGTCCGTTTTTTAGATAACACTATAGATATGTCGAAATTTCCTTTGCCTGAAATTACAAAAATGGTAAAAGGCAACCGTAAGATTGGACTTGGAATAATGGGGTTCGCGGACCTCCTCTATCAACTAAAGGTTCCATATAATTCTGACAAGGCACTTAATATTGCAGAAAAAATTATGCAATTCATACAAGTGGAATCAAAAGCCGCTTCAAAAGAGCTTGCTAAAGAAAGGGGTGCATTTAATAACTTCAACATAAGTATATTTAAAGACAAGCACGATTCTGTTTTAAGAAATGCTACTACTACGACCATAGCTCCAACAGGGACATTGAGTATTTTAGCAGGATGTTCAAGCGGTATAGAACCATTGTTCGCGTTAAGCTTTACAAGAAACGTAATGGATGACGACGAACTTGCAGAAGTGAACCCGCATTTTAAAAGGATAGCAAAAGAAAAAGGTTTTTACAGTAAAAAACTCATTAGCGAAGTGTCCCAAAAGGGAAGTATTCAAGGCATGGACAAGATACCTGCAAATATTCGGAAAATTTTTGTGACAGCGCATGACATCTCTCCGGAATGGCACATCCGTATGCAGGCTGCTTTCCAGAAATATACGGACAATGCCGTATCAAAAACTGTCAACCTTCCATCTGATGCTACTGAATCGGATGTCGAAAAAGTATACAGGCTGGCATACAAACTGGGGTGTAAAGGTGTTACAATTTACAGGGACGGTAGCAGGGACAGACAGGTTTTATCAATTAGCGACCTAAAAAATAATGACGCCAAGTTCATGGCAGTTGTAAAAGCCAGACCCGAAACTCTTGAAGGCTTTACAACAAAAATAAGAACGGGAATGGGACAGCTATATATCACCGTTACCGAATATGACGGTCGGCCGTTTGAAGTTTTTGCAACAATCGGAAAATCGGGCAAATCAACCACAGCAAAAACCGAGGCCATAGGCAGACTCATCTCTCTGGCACTAAGGTCCGGTGTTATGGTTGAAAATATTGTTGAACAGGTTAAAGGAATAGGGGGTGAGCATGCTGTGTTTCAAAACGGCGGCATCGTAAAGTCAATCCCTGACGCCATAGGGCATGTACTTGAAAAACGTTACCTCAAAAACAAAGAGGGCAGCGCAAAGCGCTACCCGCAAAAAAATACTCTTAAAGGAGATACTTGCCCTGACTGCGGTGAAACAGCCAGGTTTGAAGAAGGCTGCATGACTTGTCATGCCTGCGGTTTTACAAAGTGCTCCTGATATAAGCTATCTATTTCTTAAACTTCTTTCTGAATCCTGCGAGACCAACAAGACCGGCTCCTAAAAGAAGCATTGTTGCTGGTTCTGGTACCGGGACGCCGTTATCACCATGGGCGACCAATGTAGAGCCAGCTAAATTAAAATCGCCCCACCATGAATCAATAGATGCGTTAAGCGTTCCATCAAGGTTTATATCTATAAGCCCTGCAACTGAATAGCCAAATTCATTGTTGGTGTAATCAAAATTATAAAATCTATCTCCAATAAATCCCGGTTGATCAATATAAGCTACTTCCCAGCAATCAAACCATCCACCATCGTCCTCAAGACTTACTGTAAGTGAATAGCTTGTCACATAATCATCACCACCGGTGAAATAACCGTCAAAACCGTCCGAGCCATCACTAATGTCATGGAAATAACTAAAACTATTACCTGCACCTACATACTTTACTGGATTCCAATACAAGTCATCCTGCCAAGTGCATGGAACTGCACCTACGTTTCCGACCATGCAAAACATTAATAACATAGCTGATAAAAATAATAAAATCTTCTTCACTTTTTTGTCCTCCCTTAAAAACATATCTTGTAATATTTTAATCATTCAAAACTAAAAAACCTGACAACGCCTAACAGTAGGCCAGCTATCTTTATTCAATTTAAGACCTGTGGCTTTCCGTTTAAGACTTGTGGCTTTCCGTTTCCTGATCACTCAGGATTTGGTATTTAAACCTTTATTTATTATGCAGGTTACATACAAATCGCAAAATAAAATACTTGCAATTTACATACCCAAATATATATTTTTTAATTCATCATTAATTCAGATACTTATAAAACAGTCGTTCAATTTTGAATCTAATTTTATGAAAATAAATATATGTTTTTATGAAATACTTTTCCTAATTATGTAATCAATGTAACAACTTCAACACGCAACCTTCCCATTTCTGAATGTACTTTTCGCAGGTTTTTTCGCGAAAGCCATCTAAGCCATCTAAGTGTTGACATTTGATGCGTTTTCAAATATATATTCAAATTCTTCGGTATTTTACAACAATTGTTGATAAACAGATATATTATTGAATTTATGAGGTGAAAATCATGGATAAAGGAAATACGTATGAGGTAAAAGATATCTCACTCGCCGAGCAAGGAAGAAAAAACCTGGAGTTAGCGGAGCAGAGTATGGGCGCTCTGATTGAAGTAAAAAAACGATTTGAAAAAGAAAAACCCCTAAAAGGCGTGAGGATCGGCCTGGCACTTCACGTGACAAAAGAAACCGGCATCCTTGTTAAAACTCTTATTGCAGGCGGCGCCGATGTCTCCATTACCGGATGCAACCCTCTGTCAACCCAGGATGACGTTGCTGCGGCATTAGCAGAAGAAGGAATAAAAGTATGGGGATATAAATGGGAGACAACAGAAGATTATTATAGATACATAGCAAACGTTATCAAAGAGAAACCTCATATCACAATAGATGATGGGTGCGACCTTGTATCTGAAATTCACAAAAACCACCCGGAATTGATTGATAATATTATTTGTGGATGCGAAGAGACCACAACCGGAATAATCAGACTTAAGGCAATGGAAAAAGACAATGCCCTGAAATATCCGATGCTCGCTGTAAATGACAACAAAACCAAGCATCTGTTGGATAATTATTACGGGACAGGCCAGTCCACTCTTGATGGTATTATCAGAGCGACAAACGTTCTTCTTGCCGGTAAAACTTTTGTTATTGCGGGTTATGGCAGCTGCGGTCGTGGCGTTTCGCTAAAGGCGAGGGGCATGGGTGCAAATGTGGTGGTTACCGAAGTCGCCAACTTCCCTGCACTTCAGGCAGCATACGACGGTTTCAGAGTAATGGAAATGGAAGATGCTGCACAAATCGGCGACATTTTCTGCACGGTCACAGGAAACAAGCAT
Source organism: uncultured Desulfobacterales bacterium (assembly GCA_964617785.1). Classification (GTDB taxonomy): domain Bacteria; phylum Desulfobacterota; class Desulfobacteria; order Desulfobacterales; family SURF-7; genus JAFDJC01. The sequence goes on from CAZTYY010000007.1 coordinate 20,944, forward strand.
GTCATTCGGCTTGAGCATATGAAAAAGATGAAAGACGGTGTTATACTGTCAAATTCCGGTCATTTTGATATTGAACTCGACCTTGCATCTCTTGGCAAAGCAGCTGATTCACGCCGACAAATGAGAGAGTTCATGGAAGAGTATATACTGGATGGAAAGAAAATCTTTGTACTGGGTGAAGGAAGACTAGTGAACCTGGCTGCTGCTGAAGGTCATCCAAGTGAAGTTATGTCGACCTCATTTTGCGGACAAGCGCTTGCCTGTGAATATGGTATTAAGAATAAAGATAAGCTTGAGAACAAAGTTATTACACTTCCCGATGAAATCGATGATGAAATAGCAGGGTTGCAGCTCAAAGCAATGGGTCTAGATATCGATGAACTCACTCCGGAACAAATAAAATATCTCAATTCATGGGAAGAAGGAACTTAGGACAACTCTAAATTCAAGAACCTTTCTGCCAATATGATTTAATAGCATCACACAGCCCCGGGATTGTATAGTCCTCTGCTGTAAGTGTTACATTAAAACCAAGTTTTTCAGCTGTTTCAGTGGTTATTGGGCCTATGCTGGCAATATCCGTTCCTACCATAAGTTCTTCTACTCTTTCATCGGGCAGGAGGGATCTGAAATTAGTAACCGTCGATGAACTTGTGAAAGTGACGAGATCGACTGATCGCTCCTCAAGCATAGCGATAAGCTGGTCGGCATTCTCAGAAACAGGTCCGGCATGATAGGAAATAACTTCATGGACCTTTGCGCCCATTTTCTCGAGTTCAACGGGAAGGATAGGCCTGGCACCGTCTGCACGCGGCAGGAGAATCTCAGCCCCATTTATTTTTTCCTTTGAAAAAGCCTCAATGATCGATTCAGCCCTGTAGCTTTCGGGAACGATATCACTTTTAATGCCAAAATCGAGAAGCCTTGCTGATGTTGCCGGACCGATTGCCACGGTTCGCATATTACCCAAAGCTCTCGAATCCAACCCTTTTTCAAAAAGCTTCTCAAAAAAGAATTTAACACCGTTTACACTTGTAAAAACAAGCCAGTTATATTTTGAAATATTATCAATAGCCGTCTCAAGAGAACTGGTGTCTCTTGCACCAAATATTTCAATTGTCGGAAACTCAATACATTCCGCCCCAAGATCCGAAAGCATCCCGACAAGGTCGCTCGCCTGACTGCGAGCCCTTGTGACGATGATTTTTTTTCCCATCAGGGGTCTTTTCTCAAACCAGTTCATTGAATTTCTCAGGGTCACAACATCACCCACAACAATAACAGACGGAGGCTTTAAGCCAGACGCCCTAACTCTTTCAACTATTGTGTCAAGCGTCCCTTCCACAGTCACCTGCCTTGCAGTGGTCCCCCATCTTACAAGGGCTACCGGTGTCTCAGGCGGTTTCCCATGGTTTATCAGCCGATCTACAATATTGGGCAGGTTTTTAACACCCATGAGAAATACAATTGTACCAATTCCTTTAGCGAGAGACTTCCAGTCGATATTCGAAGTCGACTTTTTCGGGTCTTCATGGCCGGTTACAAATGCGACAGTAGATGTAAATTGCCTGTGGGTCAGTGGAATTCCGGCATATGCCGGCGCGGCAATTGCCGATGAAATACCGGGAACAATTTCAAACTCTATGCCGGCTTTCGTAAGCTCTTCAGCCTCTTCCCCTCCCCTGCCGAAAATAAATGGATCCCCGCCCTTAAGTCGTGTAACGACAGAGCCGTTTTTGGCTTTTTCAACTATCAGCGAATTAATCTCATTTTGTGAAAGGGTGTGGTCCCCTCCTTTTTTTCCAACGTAAATCAGATCAGCACTGTCGGAAGCGTATTTAAGAAGATCCTTAGATGCGAGATAGTCGTAAATAACGGTATCTGCTTTTTCTATGCAGGCTTTTCCTTTCATGGTAATTAAACCCGGATCACCCGGTCCTGCACCAACAAGGTAGACTTTACCGTTCATTGCTTTTTCTCTCATCAGCCGTCAAATTTTTAAGAATATCCCCGGCACCCATGTCGAAAAGCTTTTCAGCAAGCGCAACGCCCGTCTTTTCGGGATCATCAGCTGAACCCGAACAACTATCCCTGATAATGGTTTTTCCTTCCAGATCAGCGACAAGACCCTCAAGGGAAAATATATTTTTCACAATTTTACCGACTGCAGCCACTGGAACCTGGCAACTGCCTTCAAGGCGATGTAAAAAGGCTCTTTCACCTTTAATAACTGAGTGTGTCTCTCCATGGTCCAGCATTGCGACAAGCGGATTTATTAACGAATCATTCTCTCTGGTTTCAATGCACAATGCGCCCTGACCGACAGCAGGAAGCATTACTGAATAGTCGAGCCGCTCGATCACCCTGCTTTCATAATTCATGCGCTTTACACCGGCATATGCTAGAATAATCGCATCAAGTTTTTCAGTGTCAAGCTTTTTAATTCTGGTATCAATATTACCCCTCAATGAAACAATCGTGATATCAGGCCTTGCGTAACGAAGCTGTGCCGCACGCCGCAGACTGCTTGTCCCGATCCTTGCGTTCAGGTTTAGCCTGGAAAATGGTGCATTATTATTTGATATCAAAACATCCCCGGGGTCTTCGCGTTCAGGAACAGCGCCGATGCACAAACCCTCTGGTATCTCAGCAGGCATGTCTTTCATACTGTGAACAGCTATATCAATACGGCCGTCTAAAAGGGCCTCTTCAATTTCCTTAACAAAAAGCCCTTTGCCTCCAACAGCGGCAAGGGGTACATCAAGAATTTTATCTCCCTTTGTCTTTATGGCTTTAATCGAAATTGAAATAGACGGGTCTTTTTCAGAAAGCGCTGATTTGATATGATTTGCCTGCCACAGGGCAAGCCTGCTTCCTCTTGCACCGATGGTAATTTCTTTTTTACTCATCTATACTCCGCAGCTCGAACAGCTTGTGGCTGAACAGCCACTGCAGGAAGAGGAGGATGAAGATGAAACAGTTTCTCCACTGCTCCCCTTTGATTTAAACGAACATGCCGACATCAACCGATTTATCTTTTTGCTGTTGCAGGATATGCATACTTCAGGTTGTTCTGAACCAAAAACAAGATATTCAAAATTTTTATCGCATTTTTCACAATGATATTCATAAATTGGCATATTAATAAACTCCTGCCTTTTTTTATTTAAAATCTTAAAAATCTATAGTTCCAACACTATAAGCATCAATCCTGTCCCTGCAACCCGGACTGCTGTTCCTGAAAGACATTTTCAACTGCATCACATATGATATTAAGTTCATCTTCAGCGACAGTTCTTAAATCCATTACAAATATGTCGTCCTCAATCCTTCCTATTACAGGCCAATTACTGCCCCGCATACACTTCTCAATATCATTTGCAGATATCCCACCGATCTCAATACCCACACACATGCTCGGAAGATCCATCATGGGAAGTGCTCCTCCTCCAGCCCTCGATGTGACATTCCCGATACTGATCTTCAAATTTGATTTATTTAACCTGTTCAGCATGGCGCTTAACCTTTTTGCCCTTGCATCTATAGATGACAAGGATTCTGTCAACATTTTAAGGGTCGGAATTGTCTTTAGCGCTCTTTCAGGATCCCTGTAAAAACGAAGTGTCGCTTCGAGTGCTGCGAGTGTTAACTTGTCTATCCGCAATGCCCGTGTGAGGGGATTCTTTTTTATTTTTTCAATAATTTTCATTTTCCCGACAATGATTCCTGCCTGAGGCCCCCCCAGCAGTTTATCACCACTGAATGTGACAATATCTGCTCCGGCTTTTACTGAATCCTGAACAGTCGGCTCTTTCTTCATCCCGTATCGTGAAAAATCTATAAAGGTACCACTCCCGAGGTCTTCCATAACAGGCACGTTATACTTACTTCCGAGTTCCACAAGTTCCGCTAACGCAACATCAGACGTGAATCCAACAATGTTGTAATTACTTGTATGAACCTTAAGCAGCATACCTGTTTCATCGTCTATGGCATCTTCATAATCTTTTAAATGAGTTCTGTTTGTTGTGCCTATTTCCTTTAGTATCCCCCCACTTTTTGCCATTATATCCGGAATCCGGAATGAGCCGCCAATTTCAACCAGTTCGCCCCTTGAAACTATCACAGACCTGCCTCTTGAGACTGCTTCCAGGCATAGGAAAACCGCGCCTGCATTGTTATTTACGACCAGTGAAGATTCTGCGCCACTGATTTCGCGCAAAATGCCATCAACACAGCTGTAACGTGTACCTCTTGTACCTTTTTGGATGTCAAACTCAAGGTTTGAATAGGATGACGCGATATCAACCATATGCTCAATCGCTTCTTTTGATAAAACGGATCGCCCAAGATTTGTATGAACGACAACGCCGGTCGCATTTACTGTGTGTCTCAAGTTCGGCTTCATGGCTTCAGCGATATTCTTCTGAGCTTTTTTCACAACTTCTTCTGTCATCATATCTTCAGACAGTTTTTTTTCTTCAGTATCCTGACCGTCTTTTAAAATATAAGTTCTAAGACCTTCTATCGCTTTTCTGATGGAATTCACTAAAACACTCTTAGGGATATTTGAACAATCATGATGCGTTTGTATGATTTCAAGGATATGATCCACACCCGGAAGCATTCGTAAAAGGTGGTGTTTGTTTTCAGTTTTTACCATCTCTTTTCCTCTATACTGTTTTCAGGATACTGGCCGGTACAAAATCGGAAATCTCAGGCAGATTGGAAACCGAAAGCCCGAGTTTATTCATTCGTATCTCAAAGTTATCAGTATTGACCCGCTCAGTTTTGTGGCCTGTGTGAAATCTGCTCATCAGAAACTCAGCCAAATAGACAATGTGTGAAAGTTCAGGTGACAATGCGGCTTTTTCAGGTGTATGATGACAGGAGACAACTTCGATCAGTGTCTCCGGGAAAGACCACAGTTCGGCAAGCCTGGTGCCGGCTTCAGTATGGTCTGTCTTAAAAAGTTCTCTCTCTGTTTCAAGAATAGTTCTGCCCTTTTCCTGCATGCTGCGGTAAAAAAACGGATAAGAAGATGCAACATACTGGTCGAGAACAACCATACCTATATCATGAAGAAGACCTGCTGTATATGCTACACCCGGCAAAGCTTTCCCAGTTGTTTCCGCCAACTTTTCTGAAATTATAGCGACACCCACCGAATGGAGATAAAGTCCTCCCTTACAGAGAGAATACCCGGATTCCGATTGGCCGTAAAACTCCTTTACGGCGGCCTGCAGTACAGATCTGACAATCATATCACGGCCAAGAATAATCAGTACATCATTGAGAGAATCTATTTTTCGTTTCCCGGTAAAAAATGCTGAGTTGCACAATTTCAATGCCTTTGCACTGAGGACCTGGTCCTTTCGAATTTCATCAGCTATTTTTTTAAAGTCACACGCTTCTTCATTGATCATTCTTAACACACTTAGCGCAACCTGGGGAATTGGAAGGATTTGTGAGATTGAATTGTCAATGTCGTTTTTTGACGGAGCATTAATTTTCTCACCTGAAGAAGCCTTGCCAAAACCAGCCGGCTGAATATCAACCTGCCAATCCTGCATGTCAAGGTTTAATGAGGTGGCAAACCCACCACCTGTTTCAGCGTACTCTATATGAATCCCCTCGCTGGCAAGTATATTTTTTGCGATCTCAACAGAACGACCACCTGTATCAAGTGCTATATCATGTCTTGTGACAGGGCCCATAAGTGCGCCGCCTGCAATCCAGGCTTTCAATTTTTTAGGATCAGCACCATCTTCATAAAGCGCTTTCAGAAAAATCGGCAGACCTGTGGACGCATATTTCTCAGGTTCCGGAACACTTACGGACGAAGGTGGCTCGGGCAGGAGTATGTGTATCAATCCTCCGATACCGTTGTCAGCATCAAAGACCGCAATACCGACACATGTACCTAGAAATGCCTGGGCGATTATCGGCTGGGTTCTGCCTGTGAAGTAACTCCCTGATGCAACATGATATTTTTTATTGTTCAGCATATTATTTGTTTTTAGATATCAGCTGTTCAGCTATTACCCGATAGCCAAAAATCAAGCATTAGGAAAATAGCGTTTCGGCAGACGGTATGACGTTATTTTCTGAAGAGACTTAAGCTTATCCTTTAACTCATTCAATTCCTCAAGTGCTTGCATATTAGTTTGAATGTCAAAACCCGAATCTGAAAAATCCTTTATTGCGGCATTAAGAATTTTGTAGCATTCACTCCCTTCATAAAAAAGACAAACTGCCAGGTCATCATTGCTGACAGAACTCAGCTCATCTTCTTTTATCGGAAAGTCAGGCTGATTTTCCATTGGATCACTGCACTGCATATTCATAACGTACTCAAACATCTCATATTCCACCTTACTTTTACTCCGGTCCGGAAAAAGTGTGTTGATTAAAAAACTTGTTTTCCAGGGATTCTCGTTCTCTTTTTTTTTTCTGATCCATTCTTTTGCATGCGAAGAATCGGTAGTAATATACTGTACTTCCAGGCGATATTCTATCATTTTCAAAAGCAGCGCTGCGGCATCTCTGATAAGGCCTTTTGAAACAAGAAGTTCAATGGAAATCATGCATTCTCTGATCCTGAAAAGTATCATAAGCGATACAAAATTAGACTGACTTAGGGGAGTTGAACCCGCCTGATTACCAACGACATTGATGACAATGGTTACTTCAGCCCTCATTTTCTGAACTATAAGTCCGAAAGAATATACAGCGTGGTCCCGGACATTTTTCAAATCCTTCCACTGTATGTAACTCAACTGATCTTCAGGATTAGGCATACTATACTCTCCCGCCATGAATCGATCTTAAAAATTGGTGTGTCTGTACTTTTTACCGATTCGTAAACTAAATTGACATATCACATTTTTTATATATTTCTCAATAATTTGTTGTAAAAATTAAGTTCCTGCGTAAAAATACCGAAAAAAACAAGTGTTCAAATATAAATTATACAGGAGACAAACATGAAACCGGCTAGGGATTATATCATTTTCCCCTTGGATGTTTCAACCCTTGAAGAGGCAAAACCATACATTGAATGCCTCTCCGACTGTGTCGGGATGTTTAAGTTGGGCCTGGAGCTTTTTATTCGTTCAGGTCCCGAAGCCATCAAGACAATAAAGTCAAACGGGAACACCCGTATTTTTCTTGACCTGAAACTTCACGATATACCTGAAACAGTGAAGAGGGCGGTTAAGGTTCTTGCCGATCTCGATGTAACGTTTACCACTGTTCATTGCGGGGAATCTATTAACATGCTTGAATCAGCCGTTAAAGGCGCTGAAGGCCGCGTCGGCATACTCGGCGTAACCGTGTTAACGAGTGTTTCCAAAAAAGATATAATGGCCGCCGGTTTTAATGACAGATTCTCTTCCGACTTGACCAGACTTGTCATGAAAAGAGCTGAAACCGCAAAAAAAGCAGGTTGTGCCGGTGTGGTATGTTCCGGCTTTGAAGCCGGTGTTATTAAAAACAAATTCGGTGATAATTTTTTAGCGGTAACACCCGGAATCAGACCGGCCTGGGATAAAACAACAAAGGACGACCAGCAACGAATCATGACACCGGCCCAGGCCATTAAAAGTGGGGCAGACTATCTTGTCATAGGCCGCCCCATCAGGGATGCAAATAATCCTCGGGAAGCGGCCTTGAAAATTGCAGAAGAAATTAATGAGGCCAACAAATAATCCAACGACACTTCATTTCCCTTGAAAGTTATCCGATAAATGTCGTATAATAATTGTTTAAAACAATTCCAGAATAGAAATAATCAATATATTAAAGGAGAGTCACCGTGAATTCAGAAACAATTGAAATATTTTCCGAAGAAGAAAAAGAGATTCTACAGGAAATAATAAATATCGCTTTTGGTAATGCAACAGCCGACCTTGCCGAAGTAATCGATATTTTCGTCGTACTTAGTGTTCCGAATATACGCGTTATAAATATGGGTGAATTATCGGAGTACTTGCGTGCCAACATAGAAGAGTCCAGCGAAACCACGATCGTTGATCAAAAATTTCAAGGTGACTTCAGCGGATCTGGGTTTCTTGTATTTCCTACAGGCGCTAAAAGCAACCTGATCTCACTTCTTGAAGATGAAACAGGTGACGCGTTCCCAAACAGTGCCGGCTCAAAACCAATAATGGAAAAAGAATTTATTACGGAAATCGGTAATATACTGATTGGCGCATGCGTGGGGAAAATGACCGAACTGCTGAATACTTTTGTAACCTATTCTCCGCCCACCATCATGCAGGGTGACAGCAATGAATACAGGTTTATGATCGGCAATTTTGATCCCAAGCAATCCGCAATTGCCATGAAAACCGTATTCCAATTCAAGCAGAAAAACATAGAAGGTTTTTTATTGATACTGACTGATCAGATATCCATCGGATGGCTTCGAAAGTCTCTTAATGACTTTATGCAATCTTATGAATAATGATGGCTTTATAAAAAGCCTCAATGTACATTATTCAATACATTCACGATCTCTTCACCAAACTGAAGCCTTTGCCAATTTTTAAGGCCACTGATGTTTTTAAGTCCATCCACATCGGCAGGTTGCTGTGTGGCAAGAACAGTCAGCATGGTTTTATTCAGGAACAACCCGGGATCTATCAACAACCGTTCTGCAACGGTGTTCCGCCATTCCTTTAAAACCTTTATACGCTCATGGACAGACGGCTTCAATACAGGTGACCGTCTACGGGGATAACGCGGACGCTTGGTTTCAGGCAATTTAGCCGCTTTTCTAACCGCTTTGACGACACTCCTTCCGTGCATGTCAATCTGTTTTTTACTTAATATTTTGCTATCCTCTATTTCAGTATTATTTCCGGGCTTCTCTTTCGCCAGCTTCACAAGAACACTGTTGGACATGACTTTAAATGGCGGCAAATCTTTTTTTTGAGCAATCTTAAGCCTATTTTGAAGAAGCTCCTCAAGCACTGCCAGAGTGTACGAATCAAGCCGTCCGGCACCCTTGAACTTTATAAATAGCGGGTCATTACAGGAAACGGGCGCCGGCCTGACTTTACTCAACTCCTCGCACTCCTCCTGTGCCCATGAGAACCTCCCCTCTTTCTTCAGCTCATTTGTCAGGATGTCTGCCAGGGGGAGAAGATATGTGACATCATTTGCAGCATATTCAATCATCTCTTCAGGCAAGGGTCGTTGTGACCAGTCTTTTTTTTGAAATCTCTTATCCATCTTAATGCCAAATCTATTCTTTAAAACAGAATCAAGACCTGTTTCCCTGACACCCATAAATCGACTGGCCAATTCAGTATCAAAAAGGTTGTTGATTCCAATATCGAAATCGCGAAAAAGGGAGCGAACATCAAAATCCGCGCCATGGAAAACCTTTTGAATTTTACGATTTGAAAAAATAGGCTTTAACAAAGACAGGTCTCTAATCTTGACAGTGTCTATTACAAAATTATATTTTTCCGATGCAATTTGAACAAGACATACCTTTTCCTTGAAACTAAACATGGAATCCGCCTCTACATCTACGGCAATAAATTTTTCCGCCCAAACCTTTCCGATAACTGTTTCAAGATCAGATTCCTTTTCTATGAATCGGAATTGACCCGTTTTTTCCATCACATTCTGCTGCATTTTTACTTGACCTTACCCCCTGCTTTCTTTAGAATTACAAATTTATGTAAATGTTTATCCAGTATGCATATTAATAATAATCAACAAAGCAGATAAAATATGATTAATATAACACTTCCCGACAACAGTATAAAGAGTTTTAAAACCCCCCCGACTGGAACCGATGTGGCAATGAGTATTTCAGAAGGCTTTGCAAGAAATTGTGTGGCAATGGAAGTCGATGACCTTCTTTGCGACCTGAACCTAACCATTGAAAAGGACGCCGGCATAACGCTGATCACAACAAGGGATGAAAAAGCGACTGATATTCTCCGGCACAGCGCCGCACACGTGATGGCTCAGGCAGTTGAAACACTTTACAAAGATGCAAAGCTGACAATAGGTCCTGTTGTTGAAAACGGTTTTTACTATGATATCGAAATGGCACCTGTATCTGAAGATGATTTCCCGATAATAGAAGCTGAAATGCAAAAAATCATAAAGGCCAAACTGCCGTTCAAAAGGCAGGAGATCTCAAAATCTGACGCCTTGGAGTTATACAAAGACAATCACTTTAAGCTTGAACTGATATCCGCACTTGAAGATGAATCAATTTCGATTTACACCCAGGGAAATTTTACAGATTTATGCCGAGGTCCCCACCTGCCACACACTGGAATGATAAGGGCTGTAAAGCTCATGAAGGTCTCAGGGGCGTACTGGCGGGCTGATCAGACAAGGGAACAGTTACAGAGAATATACGGTATCACTTTTTTCGATAAAAAAGTGTTAAAACAACATCTTAACTTTATTGAAGAAGCTAAAAAAAGAGACCACCGGAAAATCGGTCAGGCAATGAATCTTTTCAGCTTCCATGAGGAAGCGGCAGGCATGCCGTTTTTTCACGCAAAAGGGATGGATGTCTGGAATGCGCTTCTTGAATACTGGCGTATTGAACACAGGGAAGCAGGATATGTTGAAACGAAAACACCGATAATGCTTAATAGAAACCTGTGGGAAAAAAGCGGTCACTGGGACAATTACCGTGAAAATATGTATACGTCGACAATAGATGAAACCGAATACGCCATTAAGCCCATGAACTGCCCGGGTGGAATGATGCTGTTTGGTGAAAAAGCGCATTCTTACAGAGAACTGCCTATCCGTGCAGCAGAAATAGGCCTTGTACACAGGCATGAACTGAGCGGTGTTTTATCAGGCCTTTTCAGAGTCCGTGCTTTTCACCAGGACGATGCCCACATCTTCATGACACCGGATCAGATAGAACCTGAGATACTCGGCGTCTTAAAACTGGTTGAAAGGATTTACCATACATTCGGACTTGGCTTCCATCTTGAGTTGTCTACACGACCTGAAAAGTCAATTGGAACAGATGAACAGTGGGAACTGGCGACACAAGGCTTATCGTCTGCTTTAGATAAATACGGCATGGATTATAAGATCAATGAAGGTGACGGTGCGTTTTACGGGCCAAAAATCGATGCGCATATAAAAGATGCATTGGGAAGGACATGGCAGTGCGGAACAATCCAACTTGACATGTCTCTGCCTGAGCGTTTCGACCTGTCATATATTGGAAAGGATAATGAAAAGCACAGGCCGATTATGATACACCGGGTAATTTACGGCTCTGTTGAACGCTTCTTGGGCATACTGATTGAGCATTTTGAAGGCAAATTTCCTTTGTGGATGGCGCCTGTCCAGGCAGTTCTGTTACCTATCAATGACGATCTGACATCGTATGCCCATGAAACAAAAAAGAAACTGACCAAAGCAGGCCTTCGTATCGAGATTGATGAAAGAACCGAAAGCCTTAAAAGAAAGGTGCGGGATGCCCAGTTAGGAAAAATTCCACTGATCCTGACAGTGGGCGAGAAGGAAAAAGCGTCTGGGCATTTCTCTGTAAGAACCCTTGACGGTCAAGTTAAATTTGGAATGCCTGAAGAGCACTTTCTCGGAACGGTTCTGAATCACATCAGGGATAGAAAAATCGACACAGGAATATTCGCAAAATGAAAAAAAGCCGGGTTCTTATTTTTCACTGGCTGCCCCTTCTATTTTACTGCGTAATAATTTTTGTACAGTCATCCCGACCAGCTCCGGAAAACATCCCTGACATCTTTTTTTTTGACAAGATACTTCATTTTTTTGGATATGGTCTTTTAGGAATACTTTTTTTCAGGGCTTATCGCACACTCTCATTAAAGAACAAACCCCGGCTTATGATGTTTTTAAGCATGGCTTCAGCTACCCTTTATGGTATAAGCGATGAGATTCACCAGCACTTTGTTCCCTTCAGAACAGCTGATATGTGGGATGTGGTGGCTGACATGCTCGGAAGTGTTTTCAGCGTCTTTATTATTCATCAAGTTCTATCCAGACGGATTCAGTATTCTTGCATTGACAAAATATCAGACTTGCTATAATAAATTATTTTCTATCAATATGAGTAAGGAGACGTTGAGCCATGGACTCTGCACATGGAATCACTATAAACGGAAACGAGCTTTTCTTCAGGCCCGGCGAGACGATTCTCGATGTGGCCAGGCAAAACAACATAGACATTCCGACCCTTTGTTATCTCAAGGACGCAACACCAACAGGCGCATGCAGAATCTGCTTAGTTGAAGTGGAAGGAGCAAGAAGTCTTTTAACCGCTTGCTCAACACCAGCTGCAGACAAAATGGTTGTTCATACCGAATCTCCCACTGTGATTGAATCCCGAAAAATGACTCTACAGCTTCTTCTTTCAACAGGTAATCACAACTGTGCCATCAGTGATTCATCAGGAAGTGACTGGACCCAATTCCAACTTAAAGTGCAGCAGGATGACGGAAGTACCGAACTGTGCCCTGTATGGGGCGACTGCCGGCTTCAGGATCTTGCCTACCGATACCAGGTAACCGGTGATGGATTCGAAGCGACAGACTGTCCCTACCCCATGGAAACAGTCAACCCTTTTATTGTTCGTGATTTCTCCAGGTGTATCCTTTGCGGAAGATGCGTACAGGCATGCAATGACATCCAGGTTAACAATGCAATCGATCTCGGATACAGAGGAACCACGACCAAAATAGTTGCCGGAGAAGACGTGGCACTCAAAGACTCCGACTGTGTATTCTGTGGAGAATGCGTGCAGGTTTGTCCGGTAGGCGCTTTGGTTGAAAAGGATGTAAAATATAATGTCAGACAATGGGAAACAAATAAAGTTCGCACAACCTGCAGCTATTGCGGTGTAGGCTGCCAGCTTTATCTTCACGTTAAAGACAACAATGTCGTTAAGGTAACGGGTGTGGAAACTGCTGCGCCCAACTACGGCAGCCTTTGTGTAAAGGGCCGTTTTGGTTTCAATTTCATAAATTCTCCTGAACGCTTGACAATGCCCCTTATCAAGGAAAACGGGAAATTCAGAGAGGCGTCGTGGGAAGAAGCCACAGATTTTGTTGCTGACAAGCTGAACGCAATAAAAGATGAATTCGGCCCGGACAGCATTGGTGTTTTTACTTCGGCAAGGGTCACCAATGAAGAAAACTATATTGCACACAAGTTTACACGGGCCGTGCTGAAAACAAATAATATTGATCATTGCGCCCGTCTCTGACATTCCTCTACGGTGGCCGGTCTGGCCGCAGCATTCGGAAGCGGTGCGATGACAAACACAATTGGTGATATCGGCAAGGCAGATGTTATTCTTGCAACAGGAACCAACACAACCGAGAATCATCCGGTTCTCTCATCGGTTGTAAAAAGAGCTGTAAAATTTAATAACACGAGGCTAATTGTTTTCGATCCCAGAAGGATTAAACTCACAGAATTCGCGGAAAAATGGCTCAGGCCGAATCTCGGCACAGATGTAGCGTGGATTAACGGTCTCATGAATGTCATTATTAAAGAAAACCTCTTTGACAAAAAGTTTGTCGAAAACAGAACAGAGGGGTTTAAAGAACTTTCAGAAATCACGGAAAAATTTACGCCTGAATTTGTGGAGGCGATTACAGGAATTCAGGCAAACGACATCATAGAAGCCGCAAGGATTTATGCGTCTGCCGATGCTGGTTGTATTTTTTACTGCATGGGCATAACCCAGCATACAACAGGCACTGACAATGTTAAATCTCTTGCGAATCTTGCCATGCTATGCGGAAACCTTGGCATAGAGGGCGGCGGCGTGAATCCGTTAAGGGGACAAAACAATGTCCAGGGAGCCTGCGATATGGGCGGTCTGCCCAATGTCTTCACAGGTTATCAACAAGTGTCCGACGACAAGGTAAGAAAAAGCCTTGAGGAAAAGTGGAACGTCACCGGCATTCCCTCTTCTCCCGGCTTGACGGTAACCGATATGGTGCCCAAAGCGCATAATGGCGAAATAAAAGCATTATATATCATAGGAGAAAATCCGCTTGTTTCAGACCCTGACTTGAATCATGCTGAAGAAAGCTTAAAGCACCTTGACTTTCTGGTGGTGCAGGATATTTTTATGACTGAAACAGCGCAAGTGGCGGATGTTGTGCTTCCGTCGTCATGCTTTGCCGAAAAAGATGGCACCTTCTCAAATACGGAACGCCGAGTACAGCGCATCAGAAAAGCCGTAGAACCGCCGGGACAGGCAAAATCAGACTGGGAGATCACATGTGAGATCGCGTCCCGAATGGGCTATCCAATGTCTTATCAAAATGCCAACGCCATTATGGAAGAAATTTCGGAAGTAACCCCATCATACGGCGGAATTAACTATGACCGGATAGAAGAAGAAGGGATTCACTGGCCCTGCCCTGATGTGTCACATCCGGGAACGCCGATTCTGCATTCAGAAAAATTCCCAAGGGGGAAAGGTCTTTTTCATGCCATTGACTATATACCACCCCACGAACACACGGACGATGAATACCCTATGTATCTGACAACCGGAAGGGTTATTTATCACTACCATACGGGAACAATGACCAGAAAAACAGAAGGGCTAAACGAACGCTCGCCTGAAAGCTTTGTGGAGATTTCATCAGATGATGCATCCACATACGGCATAGAAGACGGCTCGATGGTTAAAGTTGTATCAAGGCGGGGATTTATTACGGCAAAAGCGAAAATTTCTTCAAAAGCAGTGAACGGTACGATCTTTATCCCATTCCATTTTGCAGAAGCTGCAGCCAACAAGCTTACGAATGCTGCTTTAGACCCTATATCAAAAATTCCGGAATACAAAGTATGTGCAGTAAAATTATCAAATGCCGCATGAATACATTGAGGATTTTGAAAATTAAAATTTTTATCTAATGTAGTGATTGACGAAAAAGACAGTTTCCATTCGGGCGCAAAAAGCTTTGAATAATACTTAAGGAGCAATATTGTAATAATGTGTGGTATTACAGGATTTTTGCACACTTCTTTCCATAAGGACCTGTGGGAAACTACCCTTATCAATATGGCTCGAACGATTGCCCATCGTGGACCCGATGATGAGGGCATATGGTTTGATATGGATGCCGGTATCGGCATGGCGCACCGCCGACTCTCCATTATTGACCTTTCAAAAGAAGGGCATCAACCCATGATGTCCTCTTCAGGGCGTTATATAATCGCCTATAATGGAGAGATTTACAATTTTCATAAAATACGCAAGGCCCTCAGAGATGAGCCTGTTAAGTGGCGCGGACATTCAGATACTGAAGTCGTCCTTGCAGCCATTGAGACTTGGGGCCTTGAGGCATCTGTCAAACGTTTTGTCGGCATGTTTGCTTTCGCTCTCTGGGATAAAAAGACACGGGTTCTTCATCTATGCAGAGATCGGATAGGTATTAAACCTTTGTATTATGCCCGTGTTCCCAAGGGTTTTTTATTCGGTTCCGAACTTAAACCACTAATAAAACATCCTGACTTCAAACCTGAAATCGATCGTAACTCTCTGGCGCTCTATTTTCGTCACAATTATATACCTGATCCTTATTCAATCTATTGCAACACCTGGAAACTTACTCCCGGCAGCATTCTGAGCATTTCTGCTGAATCTTTGAGAAACGAACGCAAATATAAAAAGCCTTTAATCTACTGGTCTGCCGAAACCATTGCGACATCAGGACAAAAAAATCCATTACGGATTTCTGAGAATGAAGCATTGGAAAAATTGGAAGGATTAATACAAGACTCCGTCAGCCTGAGAATGGTCAGCGATGTGCCATTAGGAGTATTTCTATCAGGAGGGATTGATTCATCGACAGTTGCAGCACTCATGCAAATGAATTCCGGGAAAGCAATAAAGAGCTTTTCTATCGGTCTTCATGAGGAAGGGTATAATGAGGCGGAACATGCCAAGGCCGTTGCAAAACATATAGGGACCGACCATACTGAATTATACGTGACTCCGAAAGATACTATGAATGTTATACCGGAATTACCTCATTTATATGACGAACCTTTTTCAGATTCTTCTCAGATTCCAACCTACTTGCTCTCAAAAATGACGCGTGAACATGTTACTGTCAGTCTTTCAGGCGATGGTGGAGATGAGCTTTTTGGTGGATATAATAGATATTTCTGGAGTAGAAATATTAAAAAATATTCAGGATGGATGCCTTGTGAAGCAAAAATACGAATTGCGAATCTGGTACAAAAGATCTCTCCTTTAACATGGGATTCCATACTATATAAGCTGATCGCTATTTTGCCGGGCAAATATAAATTTAACATGCCGGGCGACAGAATCCACAAACTTTTTGACGTATTAAAAATGGAATCGCCGGAAGCAATGTATCACAATCTTGTATCTCATTGGAAGGATCCTGAAAGTATAGTCTGCGGTGCCTCTGAATATATCACACCGGTTACCGACAATCATGCCCAGCCGGCAATTCCGGATTTCACTCATCTCATGATGTATCTCGATCTTGTAACCTATCTTCCGGGAGACATTTTAACCAAGGTTGATCGGGCAAGCATGGGCGTCAGCCTGGAATCTCGTGTTCCGTTATTAGATCACAGGGTAGTTGAATTTGCCTGGCAGCTACCCCTTTCTATGAAAATTAAAGGCAACCAGGGCAAATGGATTCTTCGACAGATTCTTTATAAATACGTCCCGAAAAACCTTGTTGAACGACCAAAAACAGGTTTTGGAATTCCTATAGATGCGTGGCTTAGGGGACCATTAAGGGAATGGGCGGAATCTTGCTTGGATGAAACACGATTAAAAACAGAAGGGTTTCTCAATCCAGGCCCGATTCGACAAAAATGGCATGAGCATCTTTCCGGCAGACGTAACTGGCAATATCTACTGTGGGATGTTTTAATGTTTCAGGCCTGGAAGGAGCATAATAGTTTATAAAAAAACCCGGCTTGTTTCAGCAACACGCCGGGTTTAATCTTCTGCTTTCAATCTGGGGCTACATTTCAGTCTCTGGATGAAAAACATCAACCTGTTTTAAATCATCTCCAAGATATTCGCGTTCGTTTGGTCCGAGAATTCCGAGTGAAAGAGCGATAAGGGTCCACAAGTGTACTACTTCATAGTGACCTTCATAATGTTCACTCAGCTCATGGATCTGTGCATGACAGTTATGACATGCTGCAATGCAGTAGGTGGCACCAGTGGCTTTTATCTGCTGGTCTTTAATTCTGCCGTATTCAAGGCGCTGCTCTTTGAATCCTGACTGCAGGAAACCACCACCGCCGCCGCAGCAGAAGTTGTTCGATTTGTTGGGAGTCATGTCAATAAAATTTTCTTCCCCAACTACCGACTTCACTACAAATCGAAGATCATCTGCAATAGGGTCACCATAGCTTTTACGAACAATCTGGCATGGATCCTGGACAGTAAATTTGACTTTTAAAGCCTTGTTCCAGTCGGAATTTACCTTTAGTCTTCCTTCCCTGATCCATTTTGCATAATATTCATAAATGCTTTTAACATCAAAATTGTGCTCAAGGTTAAATTTTGTCAATCCGGCCCGGATTGAGAATGTTACGTGCCCTCATTCGGTATTGAGGTATGTTTTCACCCCAAGCTCATTCGCCTGATTGACCGTTGTCGTTGTAAGCTTTTTCCAGGACTCATCATCGGCAAGAAACAAGCAGTAGTTTTCACCACCCCAGCCCTTGCTGCCGTATGTCCAGTCAACACCGGCGGTGTGAAGAATTTTCCACAACGGAACCATTTCATCAGGTTCGGTAACCGGTTCTCTTGAATTCTGATTTATGAAAAACTCAGCGCCCTGTTTATCGATCGGTGCTTCCATTTCTGCGAATTCAGGTTGGGCCGCCTGGTATTCTTCAAGCACATCCCCCACAACAAACTTGAAATCTTCAGGAGATGTACCCATTGCACTTCCGCTTTCATTTCTGAGCGCCATGTCACATGATCCAACGAGACCCTTTGGACGTTCCGCCCTGGGTCTTTCAGCACGGGCATAATAAACAAGCTGCGGGATATTGATCTGCATAGGACAGACATATACGCATCTCTGACACATTGTGCACATCCACGGCCATTCGGATTTCTTGATCTCCTCGTCCATCCCCAGTGCAGCCATTCTCAAAAATTTTCTTGGGTCCATCCCTTCAAGGCCTGTCGCCGGACATCCTGAAGCACATGCCCCACATGTTAGACAGGCATTTAGGTTTCCTCCTTCCGGCAGGAGTTTCTTAACCTTGTCCATGAAGGTGCCTGTTTTTTTTCCTCCAAGTTTAATTGCTTGTTCAGCCATACTGTTTACCCCTCCGTCAAACATTGCAAAATTGTATCATATTATAACTAATTAAGTTTTCTAATGTTTTTAACGCAAACAGTTTTTGTATCATTATATAAGTATTATTGAAAGCCTTTATACAAAATTCTTAAAAAAATATCGCGTGCCAACTCGACAACCACTATCCACCACAAAACAATTTATTTTATTTATTTTTTAACCTGATTTAATTATTATAAAAATTATATCTTTTTAATATTTTTTCTTGACACATTTTA
>CAZTYY010000008.1:0-38714 GCA_964617785.1 uncultured Desulfobacterales bacterium
TCTTTTCCGTAAACAATTTTATATGCTTTTATGACGGCTGCAGGAGAGGGGCATATAGCTATTTTAAATTCTAGTTTTTTCGGCGACATTTTAAGAATGGATTTAACCCGGTCGACAATCCAATCAATTTTAATAGTCAACTCATCAACAGAGGTTTCCACGTTACTACTCTGTAAAAGACAACTGTATTTTCCCAAATATATATCGTCGTTAAATTGCTCCAACTCCTTTTTATTATTATAAATAATAACAGCATACTTGGATTTAATTTCAAGTGCGCTGGATTGGGCAAAAGTCGACATCAAAAAAATAGTTGTTAGTACCCACAATTTTACACATTGGGATAACATTTGACGACTCTATAAAAATGGATGGAGAATCAAATACGGACAGCCAATTTGCAAAAAGAGAACAGCGACGAATTGCGATCAATGATCTTAATAACTGAAAAGCTTATTATGCAAGATAATGCATTTAGAAAGATGCTCTGATAATTTGATACTCACTTTTTTTATCAAAAACATAGAATGTTTGCAATAGAAAAATGGCATATATACTATTTGTCAGAAATATGTTTTGTTTTAAATTAGAAAACTGTCTGAGTATATTAGAAATCGTCAAGAAAGAACTATGGAACAGTATCGTCAAGTTATTCAAGTTGTTATAAGGCCGCAGACTTATTTTACACCTGGCCTGTTCTTTCTTTACGATCTCTTATACACGAGTTTTTTCTGGTTTCAAACGGAACGTATTTTTGACAATAACTATAGTAACAACAAATAGATTTGTCCGGTTTGCCATATCCATGCCGGTGAAGAGATAGATGTGTAAACCGATTACTTTTCTTTGGTCTTTTCCAATATAATAGCGATTTCTTTTTTTGCTTTAGCAATCTGTTCGGAAGTCAGCTTGGGTTCAATAGCCAACATGTTGTGTTTTGCATTATTATTGCCCTGCTCAGCCGCCAAACCATACCAGACATACGCTTTCTTAAGATTCTGTGCTGTGCCCTGTGCCTTGGCATACATATCGCCCACGATAGCCTGCGCATCGGCATGCCCTTGTTCAGCAGCCTTTTCAACCCAATTTATGGTTTCATAATAGTTTCGAGTGATGCCTTCACCCTTTCTACACATAATGCCCAGTTCGTACTGAGCTTTGGCATGCCCCTGTTCAGCTGCCATTTTATACCATTTCAACGCCTCGGTATAATTCTGTTGAACAACTCTTCCTGAATAGTATATCTGGCCTACTAAATACTGAATGTCGACATCCCCCTGTTCAGCAGCCAGTTTGTACCATTTTAACGCTTCAATATAGTCCTGGGGCACACCATCGCCATTATCATACTTATGTGCCAGGCTGATTAGTGCTCCAAGCTCTCCCTGTTGGGCTGACTTTAAAAGCTGTTTTAAATTCTTAGTTTCGGCAGCTACCTCAGCGATGCTAAATATCAACATGAAAGACAACCATAACGATATATTGAAAAATATTTTTTTCATCACTCTCCCCTGTATTTTCATTAACCGAATTAAATTTGAAATGCACCTGTAATGAAAATATATATCAGCCAGAAAAAAAATCTCAAGTTATTTTTTAAGTTCGCTCGGCACATTGATTAAAGTCAAACTTTAGGGAGTGAATTAACAATGCAACATCAAAAAGGCCGTGCCCTTTCCAAAACACGGCCTTTTTATAATTATGTGCTGATGAATCAGGTTACTGTGATACTGATAGTAATGCTGTGAGCGGAACCATTGCTGTCTGTCACTGTTAAAGTGATCGTATGGAGGGCTCCTACAGCGAGATTTGTGGAAAAGCTTGTGCCTGTACCTATATATCCGTCAATGTTTGAAGTCCATATCAGAGAACTGCCGTATAGATTGCCGTCTTCGGCATCTGTTCCGGTCCCGGTAAAAACGATCAGGTCGGTATTGGCAAAAGAGGTACCTGTTGCCGGATAAGTAATGGCAGCAACAGGGACCGTATTTCCGACAATAAGCGTAATCGATGTCGTGCCGGTAGCGCCTTCACTGTCGGTTACTTGGAGTGTTATCGTGTGAGTGCCGCTTGACAGATAGATTGCCGTCGTCGATGTTCCCATTCCAATATAACCATCCTTGTTTGATCTCCAGGACAGTGAATTGCCGCCAAGTGATCCATCCTCTGTATCTGTCCCGGTGCCGACAAAAGTTACTGACTCTCCTTCATTTATTGTCACCCCTGTGACCGGACTGGTGATGGCTGCAACCGGAGAAGAATTGCCAACTGAAATCGAAATTGAAGCAGTACCTGCTGTACTGGCACTGTCAGTTGCGGTAAGCCCGATGGTATGGGTTCCCATAGAGAGGTCTTTAATCGTAAAGGAATTGCCTATACCTATCTGACCGTCAATGCTTGAAGTCCAAATAAGGGAATTGGCGGTAAGGCTTCCGTCCTCTGTGTCAGTACCTGATCCGCTGAAAGTGATGAAACTGCCCTGATCAAACAAACTGGAATCAACCGGGGTAGTGATGGTCGCAGTAGGGATTGTGTTACCCTCAGGGTTAAGCGTTATGCTGATAGCGGCGCTTGCTACACCATCTTCACTGTCAGTCACCGTTAAAGTGACGGTATGTGTTCCGGTGGACATCGGAATGTCGCGGACAGAGCCACCAGTTCCTATCATTCCGTCAACACTCGAACTCCATACCAGTGCGCCGCCTGAAAGCGTTCCATCTTCCGTATCGGTTCCGGTTCCGTTAAATGTGACCAGATCGCCTTCAGTATAAACCGAAGTATCGGCAGGTGAATTGATAGTGGCGGTGGGAAAGGTATTGACGCTTTGCGCACTTGACACATTCTCTTCTTCAATTTCATCACCACTTGTGCCAATAATTGATATCAGTCCAAAAAGGATAATTAAAAAAAGAAAAATATATTGAATCCATTTTAAAGTTTTTGTATTGTTTTTCATCATTTAATGACCCACTCCTTTCAAGATGCCTATACTACTCCTCCATTAAAGCCGCACCGGTGAGAGCTCCAGCCCCGGCACCAATTGCCATTGTGCCTGAAGTTCCCCCAAGTGCCTCGAGAGTCGCTGAATTTTGCCCAAGAGCAGTTGCTGTTGCAGAGCCTGCAGCAGCACCTGCCGATCCGCCGCCGATAAGTCCCCAAAGGGTTCTTGAGATCGAGGATCCATGATAGAACTTGAACTCTCTGGGTTCGAGATAAACTTTGACGTTTGCCAAAGCTATACCATCCTCATGTCTAACAAAAGCGACCTGAGCACCCCGCAGATATGCATTTGTTTCAGTGGTAACCTGGTCAACGGAAATATTGTTTTTCCCTGCCTCAGAGTATGCATTTAAAATCATACCGCCAAGCCTTTCCGAGAGCTTCCTGTAGCCATCAATAATTGCAGCCCTCTCTGCCAATAGCCTTTTTTGCTGTTTCGTGCCGGTGGCAGGCTCAAGGCCCTGCCCTTTAACGGTGACGAGAATCTTATTGCCGGCTTCCCCCGGTTCAAGGCCCGGAACAAGCGCATGAGGGGTGGTGTTAACTCTTTCAGTGTCATACTTTATCACTTCATGGCTTGTCGTTCTGCATCCTGCAAGACATAAAAACAGAATCAAAAACATAGCGTTTAGCAGAAGGGGTTTGACATTTTTTCCGTAAAAAGTCATAATAAGGTCTCCGTAAGCTACAGATCATTTAAAAAATCGTTTATGATCATATCGTTTCTAATCATAATGATTAGCAAAAGCTATGCCATCGGCCTTGCTGTTTAAATTAAACAAAAAATACAGGTAGTTGTATCCTAAAGAACTTTTTTCTTTATTCAAGCAGGAAAATTTTTCCTCTGAAGCAACGCACCATGAATGAATCCGACACGTCATTATCTTGACGTATATTTTTGCTTAATTGACATTAATATGATTTCTGAACCGGCAGCCCAACAAAACCTTAAATTAACACTTTGTATTTACTTGTATTATGCCATACAACGGCAATAAAAACCCTTGGCATAAAGATTGCTCAATCAATTATTAAAAGCAAAGCCCGCTTGTATATTTTCTGCACCTGATCAACCGGGACTGTAATCAAAAAAACTGAGCTGCCAGAAAGGATAGCATGGACATTGCAACTCTTCTCGGAATTGTTTTCTCATTCGGCCTTGTTGTTTTCGCAATTCTCATGGGCGGCGGTTTGGGAATATTTATCAACCCCCCTTCCCTTATGATTGTTGTTGGTGGCACTCTGGGAACAACGATGATAAACTATCCGTTAAAAGAAGTGTTGGGCGCTGTAGGTGTTGTTAAAAATGTTTTTTTCTCAACATCCATACCGGCAAAAGAAATTGTACTCCAGTTTGTTGAATATGCAAAAAAAGTAAGACGGGAAGGGATGCTCTCCCTTGAATCCGAAGTAAGATCAATTGATGATGAATTTTTAAAAAAAGGCCTGGAACTGTCGGTTGACGGAATAGAACCACAGGCTATTCAGGATATTATGAACACTGAAATCGATTTTTTAAGGGAACGACACCAGCTGGGAGCTGAAATATTTACAACCATGGGCTCTTTTGCACCGGCACTCGGAATGATCGGCACATTAATAGGACTTGTTCAAATGCTGCAGTCAATGGATGATCCCAGCAGCATTGGTCCTGCCATGGCAATAGCGCTATTGACTACCTTCTATGGATCAGTTTTGGCGAACCTCGTTTTTATGCCCGTTGCCGGAAAACTTAAAACACGCAGCAAAGAGGAAAATTTGGTCAAGGAAATGATTACCGAGGGTATTGTAGCACTTGCAAAAGGAGACAACCCGAGAATCCTGGAACAGAAAATGCTTTCCTTTATATCGCCCAAGGAACGTGAAAATTAATGTAGTGAATTGGATATCATAATTGGGTACTAAAAAAAGAAAACAGGATAGCGGTGAAGAGACCGGTGGAAACCTCATTCAGTTAATGACGGTTTCTTTATTCATTATCCTTCTTGCCTTCTTTATTTTGCTGAACTCAATTGCGGTCCTTGATGAGCAGAAAACACGATCTGCAATAGGGTCGCTTCTCAGCAGTTTCGGAAGCGCAGACGGTGGAGCAGGTGGATATTCAGTGATAGAAGGGACCGGGGACCAACCTGTTCTTGCAAAGATTTCAACAGACACAGGGCAAATAGACTTTTCGGAGCTTCTCATGGAAAGCGCAAATATGGATCAGGATATTCATATTGTTTCTATTAAAAAGGGTACAATTATTAGGCTTCCGGCAAGCGCCCTTTTTTTGGAATCTGGAATAGACGTCATTCCAAAAGGATATGTTCTGCTGGATAAGCTTTGCAGCATCCTTAGAAAAAACAACCTTCCGATTGAAATATCAGGACACACTGACGATGTTCCTATAGACAGGCAAAAATATTTTTCAAATCGCGAACTATCATCCTTGAGGGCTATGAGTATCCTGAATTATTTCGCTGACAAGGGCAAAGTACTCCCAAATCGCATGACGGCCTTTGGCTGGGGCCGATATCGTCCGGTATTTTCAAATAAAACCAGGGAAACCAGGAAAATGAACAGACGAGTGGATATATTTTTAAGGCATAATAAACCTTCGGGAAAACCCATGGGCGGATATACCTTTAAAGGGTTTTTCTTTAATACATTTGAATAAAGATCGATACAGAGAATACCAGCATGGCCGGACAGAAAAAAACAAAACAAAGCACCCAGGGTCAAATAGATCCGAATGCATGGATGGTGACATTTGCTGATCTCATAATGCTTCTTTTGACCTTCTTTGTTCTTTTATTGACCATGAAATCCATGGACACAAAAGAAATAGAAAAAAAATTCAAATTTTTCACCAGTGAGGGTGGGCCTCTTGAATTTGCAGAAATACGCATTAGTGGCGAGGCAACCGATCACCTGGGAACAACACAAAAAACCATATTTTTTGAGAATACAGAAGTGTTGGAACAGGCGTTTGACCTCATGGAAGGTATAACCACACATTCGGTAAGAAATTTAAAAATAGAGGATTTAAAAAATACATTAAAAATTACCGAAGGCCAGCGTGGTGTAGTGATAACGATTAACTCGGATGAACTTTTTGACACCGGGAAAGCTGAAATAAAAACGGATCAACTCTTTATTCTGGACGCAGCAGGAAGCCTTCTTAAAAATGCTTCAAATGAAATACTGATTATGGGACATACGGACAGTATACCGTATCGAAGTGATATCTTCAGCTCAAATCAAGAACTTTCATTTTTTCGCGCTTTAAGTGTATTTTTTTACCTTACGGACAATTCAGGTTTAAACCCCGGGCAATTGGCATCAGGCGGTTATGGAGACTTGATGCCGCGATATTCAAATGACACGCCTGAAAACCGCGCAAAAAACAGAAGGATCGAGCTGATTCTGAGAAAAGTTAAATACGATCATTAACTGGAGGTACATTATGGCTGAAGAAGAATTAAATATTGATGGAGATCCAGGAGAAGGGGAAGGAAAAGAGGAAGGAGAAGGGGAAAAGAAAAAATTACCGCTCAAATGGATTATTATTGGCGTGGTTGTTTTTCTCCTTGTCGGAGGAGGAATCCTGGGTTGGTTTATGCTAAAAGGTGGAGATAAAGAAGACGCTCCTCATAAACCAACCACTGTTTCCGAATCCGGGTTCGGCCAAATTTTTCCGCTTGAAATATTTGTTGTCAATCTTAACGATCCTGGCGGGAAAAGATACCTTAAAACAAAAATTGAACTTGAGTTTGTTCGGGAAGGCTTTGGGGAAGAATTAAACAATAGGCTGCCTCAAATACGAGACGCTGTTCTACTCCTTTTAAGTGACAAGTCAATCGAAAACGTCAGGGGAATTGATGGTAAGATAGCCCTTCGAAACGAGCTCATAAAAAAAATTAACCAAATATTGGAAACTGGTAAAATCCGAAATCTGTATTTTACAGAATTCGTGATCCAGTAATAATGCCATGAGTGAAGTACTATCCCAGGATGAAGTCGACAGCTTGCTCACAGGACTGAGCGAAGGCAAGGTCGAAACGGAACCAGATGCAGGGCAGGAAGGCGCCGAAGAGGGCGATTCTAAGACATACGATTTCTCAAGCCAGGAACGGGTTGTCATAAGAGGTAGAATGCCAACCTTTGAAGTGATCAACGAGCGCTTTGCCAGAGACATTCGTACAAGTCTTTCTAATCTTCTTCATACAACTGTTGATATAAATGCCGAAAGTCTGGAAACGCTCAAATTCTCAGAATTCGGACGTTCCTTGCCGGTTCCGACAAGTATGCATGTTTTCCGGATGGATCCGTTGCGAGGTCATGGTCTTCTTGTAATGGAAAGCCAGCTTGTTTTCAACTTGATCGACACATTTTTCGGCGGGAATGGCACCGGAAAAGCAAAGGTTGAGGGAAGAGAGTTCACGGCCATAGAAGAAAAGATGATCTATAAAGTTGTGGTGGCATGTCTCAAAGATCTTCAAAACGCATGGCGTCTTGTCGAGCCGATAAAAACTTCTTTTGTAAGATCTGAAGTCAATCCTCAATTTGCGGCGATTGTGATGCCAACAGATTTAGTGGTTGTTACGAAATACGAAATTGAGCTGGAACAATCGGCAGGCACCCTTATTGTATGTCTGCCTTATTCAATGCTTGAGCCATTGCGAAGTAAACTATCGGAGAGTTTTCAGGCTGAAGCTCTGGACACAGATTATACATGGCAAAAACGCCTTAAGGAAATCATACTCAGTTCTACTGTTAACTTTGTAGTCCAACTGGGTTCAGTTCAAATCACCGGTGAGCGTCTTATTCATATGAGAATCGGAGATGTTATACAACTGGAGCAGGATGCAAATGCCCCTTTGAAAGCCTTTATTGAAGATATGCCGAAAATCTTAGGATTACCCGGCACACAAAAGGGCTTTCAGGCATTAAGAATCGATAAAAAACTAAAGTTGGAGTAAAGCCAATGGATGATGAAAAAAACACTGAAGAAGTGGAAGCAGCTGTAAAAAATAAAGGTCCGGGAAGTGAGGGCGCCGCTCATGCTGATCTCGATTTTATCCTGGACATCCCCCTTGAGCTTTCGGTTGAACTCGGCAGAACAAAAATGCTTGTCAATGACCTGCTGCAGCTGGGTCAGGGATCTATCGTCGAACTTAATAAGCTTGCCGGTGAACCACTTGAAGTATTTATTAACAGTAAGCTTGTTGCAAAGGGCGAAGTGGTTGTCGTCAATGAGAAATTTGGAATACGATTGACAGATATCATCAGCCCGCTTGAGAGAGTACGAAGCCTTGGCGAATAAGAAGGGAGCCAAATGACTTTTTTTTCTGACAATTCAACAATTGCTGCTGCGCCTGATTTATGGTTTACACTGCTTAAAAGTGCTGCCATGCTTTGCCTCGTACTTGCGCTTCTTTTTACAGTCCTGTTCATAATGAAGCGTTTTTTCTTTAACCGAAACAAATTTTCCGAGCGTGGACAGATTAAAACGATTGCATCATGCCATGTCGGCCCTAAAGAACGCGTCATGTTGCTGAATGTACTTGAAGAGAATGTTTTAATCGGTATTACGCAGCAACAAATTACATGCCTTGCCCGAATTAAAGGTAAGGATATGCATGAGCAATCGGATATTGATTCCCTCAAAGATTAAAATATGAATAACAAATATTCATCAACAGTTAAAAATATACCGATAACTATCGCATTGTTTTTTATTTTTGCCTGTATGCTCTTTCCTCAAGAATCAACCGCAGCGTCATTTCCTATGCCATCGGTGAATATCGGCATCGGAGAAACGGAAAATCCTGATGATGTAGCCGTTGTCCTGGAGATCGTTGCACTGCTTACAATTTTATCCCTAGCGCCGGCGATCTTAATTCTTATGACTTCATTTACCCGCATCATTATTGTATTCCATTTTTTGCGACAAGCCATAGGGACCCAGCAAAGTCCTCCGAACCAGGTCCTTATAGGCCTGGCGCTCTTCATCACTTTTTTTATAATGTCACCTGTCTGGCAGGACATCTATCAAAATTCGCTGAGCCCTTATTTGGAAGAAAAAATATCCCCCAGTGAAGCTTTTTCCAGGGCACAGAGTCCCATTCGAAAATTTATGCTAAAAAATACAAGAGAAAAAGATCTCGCACTTTTTTTAAAAACTTCTCAAACCAAAAAGCCTGCTTCCCGTGAAGACTTGTCGCTAATAGTTCTTATTCCGGCCTTTGTAATAAGTGAGCTGAAAACAGCATTTATTATTGGATTTGTTTTATATGTGCCTTTTTTAATAATCGATATGGTCGTTGCGAGCGTGCTACTATCCATGGGCATGATGATGCTGCCACCGATTATGATTTCCCTGCCGTTTAAAATTATGCTTTTTGTTCTAGTGGATGGGTGGAATATGCTTGTCGGATCCATGGTAAACAGTTTTGGAGTAAAAATGATATGACACCGGAATTTATCGTCAGCTTAGCAACTGAAGCAATCATGCTTACAATTCTTGTGTCAACGCCGATGCTGGGGCTCGGCCTTCTTGTAGGCTTAAGTGTTTCTGTTTTTCAGGCAGTCACTTCCATCCAGGAAATGACGCTTACTTTTATTCCTAAAATACTGGCGGTTCTCCTGGGCCTGCTTTTCGCTGCGCCCTGGATGCTGGAAAAGCTTATAACTTTCACTGAAAAAATTTTCGCCAACATACCAATGTATATAAGATAACAATATATCATGGAAATTCTTGGTTATTCACAGGAGCATTTTAAAGTATTCATTCTGATATTGATACGTGTCAGTGCTGTTCTTTTTCTTTTCCCGGTTTTTGGGAGCAGGGTTTTCCCGGCCCTTGCAAAAGCAGGACTTGCCCTGATTGTTACCATGGCTCTTCTGCCGATTGTCAATCCCAACGATCTTAATTTTCCCGAAAATACCATAAGCATTTTATTGCTTATTATTTCAGAGTTAATGATAGGCCTTGTTTTAGGGCTTTCCGCACGGCTATTTTTCAGTGCAGCCCAGCTGGCCGGCCATCTTATCAGCTTTCAGATGGGATTTGGCATGATCAACGTTCTGGACCCTCAAACAGGAGCACAGGTCTCGATACTTGACCAGATTGCCTACTGGGTAGTTTTGCTTGTATTTCTTTTGCTGAACGGCCATCACATCCTCATCTCATCCATGGCTGACAGCTTCAGTATAGTTGTGCCCGGCATGATAAATTTGAAAAAAGAACTGCTACTGCAAATTCTTTCCAGCTCTTCTGAAATGTTTATTCTGGCAATTAAAATTGGTGCGCCGGGAATTGTATCACTACTTTTTGTAAGCTCAGCCTTTGGCCTTTGTGCCAAGTTTGCACCGCAAATGAATATTCTTATTGCCGCTTTTCCGGTAAAAATCATAGTTGGTCTTTTCTTTTTCAGCACAACGTTGCACCTTATCGCTTTATCTGTAAGGTCATATGTCCATGATTTCAAGCCGGTGTTGTCTTCAATTTTAGCACAGATGGGAGGCAAGTGATAAACAATGGCTGAAGAAAACTTTCAGGAAAAAACAGAGACAGCCACTCCCAAAAAACGAGAAAAAACCCGCGAAGAAGGCCAGACTGCCAAGAGTGTTGAAGTGCCTTCAGTATTTGTTTTGCTGGCCGGAATTCTTGTTCTTTATTTTTCAGGATATTTATCTTTTAAAAATCTGACAGGCATCATGCGGCACAGTTTTACATTTAATTCTATACCGGATTTCAATATCCAATATATTGTTATCCTGTTGGATACCTTCCTTGGCCGGGTCTTTCTTTTTATGCTTCCTGTTTTTATTGCCATTTTTGCTGTCGCCCTACTATCCAATTTCCTTCAGGTTGGTTTTGTTTTCTCTTATAAAGCGATCATTCCTAAATTTAGTAAATTAAATATAATAAAAGGCTTTGGGAGACTTTTTTCAATTAAATCTTTAATGGAGCTTGTAAAATCAATTCTTAAGCTCAGCATTATCGGAATTGTTACCTATTTTGTAGTGAAGAGTGAACTGGATAAAATTGTTTCGCTATATAACTGCAGTGTCGGGCAAATACTTCTGTATATGTGCAAAGTATCGTTTAAAATATTCATATGGACCATTTCTGTGATGATTATAATAGCGATACTTGATTACCTGTTTCAAAAATGGCAGTTCGAAGAACAGATTAAAATGACCAAGCAGGAAGTCAAGGATGAATCAAAGCAGGCTGAAGGAGATCCGCAAGTTAAGGCAAGAATTAGAAGCCTGCAACAACAGGCTGCACGAAGACGTATGATGCAGGAGGTTCCCAAAGCTGACGTGGTTGTCACCAACCCGATACACCTCGCACTTGCAATACAATACGACGCGCTTTCAATGAATGCGCCGAAAATTATCGCAAAAGGGGCAGGGGCAGTTGCGGAACGAATCAAAGCACTAGCCAGAAAAAATTCCGTCCCGATTGTTGAAAATAAAGAATTGGCGCAAAATTTGTATAAAACAGTAGATATAGGAGATGAGGTTCCTGTCAGTTTATTTAAGGCTGTAGCTGAATTACTCGCCTATGTCTACAGATTAAAAGGTAAAGCAGCATGATACAGGAGCGCTGAAAATAATTTCTAAGGTACTAACAACTGTGTCAAAAAGCAGGCATAGAAAAACCGATAACACCCAAACTGTAAAAACAATATGGCTTCAGAAAAATATACGTTTTTAAAGAACATAATGCAGGATTCAGCAGACGTGGGTATGGTCATCGTTGTGATAGGAATTTTAATGGCCATGCTTCTTCCACTTCCTCCCGTACTCCTGGATTTTCTGCTTGCCTTAAATATTACCGTGGCCATCATCGTTTTGATTACTGTAATGTACACCGTATCTCCTTTAGATTTTTCTATATTTCCATCCCTTCTTCTTGTGCTGACCCTGTTCCGCCTTTCCTTGAATGTCGCATCAACCCGACTGATCCTGCTGCACGGAAATGAGGGACAGTTAGCTGCCGGAGCGGTTATCAAATCATTTGGAAGTTTTGTCGTAGGCGGCAATTATGTTATCGGCCTGATTATCTTCCTTATCCTTGTTCTGATCAATTTTATTGTCATAACAAAAGGGTCAGGCCGTATAGCAGAAGTCGCCGCCCGATTTACGTTGGACGGCATGCCCGGCAAACAAATGGCGATAGATGCTGATTTAAATGCTGGAATTATTGATGAAAATGAAGCACGTGACCGCCGAAAAGAAATTGCAAATGAATCAGAATTTCATGGAGCAATGGATGGTGCAAGCAAGTTCGTTCGCGGTGATGCCATAGCCGGTATCGTTATCACGTTTATCAATATCATCGGCGGATTCATCATTGGTGTCTTTCAGATGGGCATGACCATGAATGAGGCTATTCGAAATTATACACTTCTCACCGTCGGAGACGGTCTAGTAACACAAATTCCTGCTCTTATTATTTCGACATCCGCCGGCCTTCTTGTATCACGAGCTGCGGCAAAAGACAAAATGGGAAAGGAATTTGGAATGCACATCCTTTCAAATCCCAATCCAATTTATATAGGATCTTTTGTTATTTTTCTATTCGGACTTGTACCCGGACTGCCTGCCTTTCCATTTATGACACTTTCTCTTTTAATAGGTAGCACCATATATTTTCTCCATAAAAGAAAAATGCTGACATCCGAAGAGATTGCTCTCGAAAAAGGGGCTGAAGCCATCGAGAAAGAAGGACCGGAGGATGTAGAGCACCTTCTAACTTTAGACACTATGGAATTAGAAGTGGGATACGGTTTAATACCGCTGGTGGACAAGGAACAAGACGGTTCATTGTTGGGTCGTATTCGCTCAATAAGGCGGCAGTTTGCAACAGAAATGGGAATAATCATACCGCCCATACATATAAGGGACAATCTAAAACTCAAACCACCAGAATACCGGCTGCTTATTAAAGGCGTTGAAATCGCGGGTTCAGAATTGATGGTCAATCATCTCCTCGCAATGGATCCCGGCGGGATCGCAAAAAAAATTAAAGGTGTCCCCACTACTGAACCTGCATTTAACCTGCCTGCTATCTGGATTCCCCCTGAAAAAGAAGAAGAGGCCAAATTTAACGGATATACAGTGGTCGACAATTCCACTATTATCGCGACACATGTAACTGAAATAATCAGAAATAACTCGGCAGACTTATTGGGCAAACAAGATGTTCAGCACCTTTTGGAAAATCTCGCAAAAACTAATCCAAAGGCGGTTGAAGAACTTGTACCTTCGCTTTTGCCGTTGGGGATTGTTCAAAAAGTACTGCAGAATATGCTGGAAGAGCGTATTTCGATCAGAGACCTCCTGACCATCGTTGAAACACTGGCGGATTATGCGCACCTAAGCAAAGATTCTGAACTTCTTACCGAATATGTCAGGCAAAAGCTCTCAAGATCATTTGTGACGCCTCTCGCAGGAGACGACGGTATACTTAATGTAATTATGGTTGATCCCATGGTTGAAGAAAAGATGACGAAGAGTCTGCAGCATACTGAACAGGGCACCTACCTCGCTCCTGAACCGAATTTTATAGAGTCTGTCATCAAATCAATAAAAAAAGAGACTGAAAAAATAATGGAAGTCAGTCCGCAACCGATCATTCTTTGCTCTCCGGTGTTGCGAAGGCATCTTAAAAAAGTTATCGATCAATTCGCACCTTCTATTTTTGTCTTTTCTCATGCAGAGATTCCCCCGAATATAAAAATCAAATCAGCAGGAAAGGTTGTAGCATAAAATGGAGGTTAAAAAATACAGAACAAAAAGTATTCATGAGGCTATTTGTCGGATAAAAAAAGATTTGGGTCCGGACGCAATGATTCTGTCCACTAAGCGTGTTTCAAAAAAGAAAGCCGGCCTTTATGGCCGTGATTGTTTTGAAATATCCGCCCTTCCGAATGACCGTGAGATATCGGAACAGACTGAATCCTTTTTTTATGAAAATGACAGACTCATTAAAACA
The DNA here is from genome assembly GCA_964617785.1 of uncultured Desulfobacterales bacterium. Classification (GTDB taxonomy): domain Bacteria; phylum Desulfobacterota; class Desulfobacteria; order Desulfobacterales; family SURF-7; genus JAFDJC01. The sequence goes on from CAZTYY010000008.1 coordinate 13,997, forward strand.
AGCCGCATGGAAACAATCCAAAATGACATTGTCGGTATAAAAGACCTGCTTTATCTGCTGAACCAAGTAAAGGGAATACCGGATTTCTTTCAAGAACACCCGGAATGTTTTAATTTGTACGCAAAACTGATAAAATCAGGGGTCTCGGAAGAGAGGACACGACAACTTCTCGTTAAAAGCTGCAGAACTGTTCCTGGTACAGAAACGACCGCAAGGGAAATTACAAAACGTGTATTAATGGAAATTCATAAATCAATCTCTGTGTTCAATCCGTTTATTGGGTCGGAACCGGCAAAGACAAAAAATGGTTTTGTAGGTTTTGTAGGTCCGACTGGAGTCGGCAAGACAACTACAATCGCAAAACTTGCAGCTGATTTACACCTGAAACAAAAAAAAAAGGTGGGGCTTATCTCAATAGACAATTACCGAATAGGTGCAGTGGAGCAGCTGAAGACATATGCGGCTATTATAGGCATTCCTTTTATTACTGCGTTTTCTCTGGAAGATATAACCAATGCCGCAAAAAAAATGCAAACACGTGATGTCGTCTTGATAGATACCGCAGGAATGAGTCATCTGGATGCAAGCCGTTTAAAAGAATTGGCTGAGCTTCTTGATCGTTATTCGGAAATTTCTATTCAGCTTGTATTAAGCGCAACAACCAAAAGAACAGACATGAAAGAAATAGTGAATCATTTTTCAATGTTAAATCCAAAAAGCTATGTGTTTACAAAACTTGATGAAACCAGGCGCTGCGGTGGAATAATCGACCAGATTTTCGACTTCAAACTGCCGGTTTCATTTATTACAAATGGGCAAAAAGTTCCGGAAGACATTGTTGAAGCAACCAAACATGGTATTTCACGCATGGTTCTCAACATATAAATTCTTAAAAACAGACATATTTTCATAACCGGATTGAACACAGGAGACAAAAGTGGATCAGGCAAACAGTTTAAGAAAATACGTAGACAAAAAGGTTACTGCCATGAACAAAAAAGCAGCAAAAAAAACGCGCTCTCAAAATTCAACAAATCAATCCCCTAGGGTGATAGCGGTTACAAGCGGAAAAGGAGGGGTTGGTAAAACAAATATCGTCGGCAATCTGGCTGTTGCATTTGCAAGCCTTGATAAAAAAGTGATGATCTTTGATGCAGATCTGGGATTGGCAAATATCGACATTATTTTGGGGCTAAATCCGGTATATAACATGGGGCATGTCATCAACGGAGAAAAAACACTTTCAGATATTATCATGGACGGCCCTAAAAAAATAAAAGTCATTCCGGCAGGTTCTGGTCTTTCAGAACTGACACAGCTTACCGAAGGACAAAAATTAAACCTGTTGACTGAATTTGAAACACTCGATGAGACGATAGATATTTTTCTGATCGATACAGGTGCCGGAATATCATCAAATGTACTTTACTTTAACCTTGCTGCTGATGAATGTATCATCGTGGCTACAAATGAACCGACATCGATTACAGATGCATATGCGATGATGAAAGTGATGGCAGTCCAGCACGACAAAAAATATTTTAAACTTCTTGTTAATATGTCTGATAGTGCAGAAATTGCAAAATCAGTATATCTAAACCTGAATCAGGCTACAGACAGATTCTTAAACGGAGTTGTCATCGAATACATAGGATATCTCCCGAGTGATATCATGCTTAAAAAAGCGGTTATTAACCGGAAAACAGTCCTTGAAATGTTTCCGGATGCAATATCAAGCAAGGCTTTTATAAAATTGGCTGTCAATATGCTTGAGTCCCCGCTTCGTTACGATTCGGATGGCAACATTAAATTTTTTCTAAAACGTTTTATCGAATACAGAAATATTGAATCAGTATAGAAACAATATTTATGAAGACAGCTCCCAAAAAAACAAAGCCGGTTATGACCCCAAAAGATACTGTCATTAATTGCAAAGAGCGTGAAGCCCTGATTGTAAAATATGCTTATCTTGTCAGGCGTATAGCTAAAAAAATGGCTGCAAGACTACCCTCAAGCGTTGTACTTGATGAACTTATCAGTGCCGGATGCCTTGGCCTGATCTCTGCAGTTGACAAATATGACCCCCAAAGAGATGTAAGCATCAAAACGTATGCCGCGCATCGGATTAAAGGCGCCATGCTCGACGAACTCCGCAGCTTTGACTGGTATTCTCGATCAATGCGAAAAAAAATCAGGGATATAGAAAAAGCTGTGGCGACTGTTGAAAGAAGAGAAGGGAGAAACGCCGCTGATCCGGAAGTTGCAGAAGAAATGGGACTCGAGCTTGAACAGTATTTCAAAATTCTTTCCGAGATCCATGATGCCGCGCTGTTGAATCTGGATGAACACATTAGAAATCATGACAATGAAGTAATTACAAAAAAAACCTTTCAGGAACAGATTGTCAGCAAAGATGATCCATCCAAGAATCTGGCTTTACAAGAATTAAAACAGATAGTCTCTCGCGCTATATCAGGACTTTCTGAAAAGGAACAGCTTGTTGTTTCATTATACTACAATGAAGAGTTGACGCTTAATGAAATCGGCAGCATTCTTGATCTCACTGAATCAAGAATCTGCCAGATTCATACAATGGTGCTTGTTAAACTGAAAAGCAAATTAAAACAATATTATTAGTAAAATAAAAATTTATGGCCGAAAAAACTGGAAATAAAACAGATGGAGATGCTGTTTCCCAGGATGAAATTGACAAACTGCTGCTAAATGCTTCTGAAGAATCAGTCGCCCAGGATGTTTTACCACATCACCATGAGTCAGATACAGATGACATCATTACACTTGAAGATATTGATCGGCTTATAGATATCGCTCTTGAAACTGATATCGATATAGAGGACGACACAGAAGAACCGCCTCCAGCAGACAACTCTTCTATCATTGATGACTCCGGCGCTGTTTCAAATGACGAAATAGACAATCTGATTAATGCCGGTAAAGATCAACCCGACCCGGAAGTTAACGAAGCCATCTCCCAGGATGACATTGACCAAATGATGGTACCTGAAAAAGATGAAACCGAAACAGATAATAGTGAATCTGAAAAATCAGAATCAGAGGTTGTTTCACAGGATGATATAGATAGTCTTCTTAATGGAGATACTGCAGAAGACACTTCCGACAATGATGGCGCAGAGGCTGTTTCACAGGATGATATTGATGATCTTCTCCAAGGTGAAACGCAGGAAACATCACCGGATGAAACAACAAAAAAGGAACGTTCAAACTTAATCGATCAGGATGAACTTGACCGACTTCTCAAAAAATTCGAAGAAAAGACCAATCAAAAGACATTGGATGAAAAACCTACCGAAGAGCCTGAGGATACGGATGAAGACACTGTTCTGATTTCGCAGGATGAAATTAACAAACTAATTGGAATCGTTGATGATGAAGAATCGGTCTCAGAGGAAACGGATGAAGACAAATCTGTTTCAGAAGAAATATCTGAAGACACCAAAGCTGAAACTAAAGGTCAAGATGAAGATGTTCTATTACAGAGTGATCTTGATCAGCTTTTAAAAATATCTGATGAGGAAGACGATGATGATGAAGCACTGGGAGAGATTACCGATGTTGAAGATTCCGACAAGGTACTTCTAGAAGCAGATAAAGAGGAGGACGCTCCTGAAGAAGAAACGAAAAAGAAATGGTATAAAACTTGGTATGTTGCTGCCGGGGCCGCATCTTTTTTGATCATATCTTTTGCTTCAATATTTTTATATATCTATCTCCAGCCAGGAGTTGATAAGGAAACCAAAACAGGATTAACTGCCTTTTCATTAGAAACCCAAAAGCAGGAGATTATTGATCCACTTGCTGCAAACACAGATAACCTAATTGATTTAAAAGGTTTTGTCGTTATGGCGCCTATTGACAGAAAAGATATTACCTGCATAACAACCAATGTTTTCGTTACCTTAAAAGATGATGTTTCTGCTGATTTGATCAGGAAAAACAAGTCGTTTTTCAGAGGGGTAATTTACAACACAGTTATAAAAGCTCTTGAGCCTAATGCCCAAGAAAAATCGGTTAATAAACTGATACTGACATCAGGAATAAAAATAGCACTAAACAAAGCGCTTCCTGAAGCATCGGTTCAACAAGTTATTTTAAACGATTTAAATTTAATTTAAAAGAAATGGCTACCATCTCAAACATAAACATTGTGGTTCAGCAGGGCGACACCGCCAAGGACGCCCAAAATGTAAGAAATCAATCCCTTGATCCTAAGGAAGTAACCATTGCTCAGCAACAGAAAAAAGAAACGGAGCAAAGAAAAACGGTTCATGAGTCTGACCATTCTGAAAAAATCAAACCAGATGAAGAGCGAACAGGGAAAAAAAACCAAGAAGGCAAGAAAGAAAAACAGGAAGACACAAAAGCTGAAGCAAAAAAGGAAATAGAACGGGAATCAGATCCTGAAGCAACTGGAAGACTTCTCGACACTATCGTATAACACAGAAAAATTATGGAAAGATTTTCAGTAGAGCTCTGGGTAATCATACAAATTTTTATCGACCTGATATTGATTGTCATTATATTGTATTTATTACAAAATATTAAAAAAATAATTCAAGATACCATGTCAAAAGATGCTGCTGGAAAGACCATTAATATGCTGGAACCGTTATTGAAAGAAGCCGATATTACTGCAAAAACCTTTGAAAAACAGTTGAAGAAAAAAAATGAGCTGATCGACAACCTTAATGAAAGGCTTGATAGTCGTATCATCAGCTTAAATTTCTTATTAAACCGCGCTGAATTGCAGCTCAGTATGGGTTCTGATGCTACTTCAAAAAATGCCGACAAGATATATGATCATCAGGAGGCTATTTCCCACCTCCACATGAAAGGTTATGATTCAAAAAATATTGCAAGAAAGCTATCCCTTCCAAAAGGAGAAGTAGATCTTGTGATAGATTTAAAAAACAGGCTGCTTGCAGCGAAATAAAGTATTATTTTAATGGATCTTTTCCCAAGAATTCTCATCTCATCATCCGACCTTGTTCCCTCAGGGCAACCCGGTGCCAATGAAAAGCTACCAAAATTTAAACCAGGACAGATCATAAAAGCCAAGGTCCTGGGGGCTGTATCTTCAAGACAGGCCAGACTGCAGATTGCCGGAAAAACCATGCTTGCAAAAACCGGCATTTCGCTTGTTGACGGTGAAACGATTCTTCTTGAGGTTTCAAAAGGCGGATCAGAACCTATCTTAAAGCTTATCTGGAGCGAAGGTAACCGCCATGTTAATGCAGGACATGACTTGCTGGGCATGCTGAGTCGTTCAGGACCTTACAAACTTCTTACTGAACTGCTAAACACATTAAAATCATCAATTCACTCTACTTACGATACCGGCAACCTAAAAAATAAGTCTGAAAAATCCATACAGAAACTCCTTGCAAGGTTGGAAAACTCTGTCCAAGAAATCTCATTAAAGTCAGATTCAGCTGACAGAGGCTTGATTAATAGACTTATCAAATATGGCGGCCTGACCCTGGAAAGCAGGCTTGGCAATGCTGTAAACATGAAAAATGAAACCATAAAAACAATTGTAAAAGAATCATCGGAACTGGACATGAAGGCACTTGCCTTAAAAATAGCTGAAGTTTTAGGCAAGGAAGGAAGTGCGGCCGGCCGTGCTGCAGGGAAGTTCGCAGAGTTTCTTGAAACCCTACAACTTTTTAATCAATATACTTCTGAAACGTCCGGCAGGTATCTGCTCCCCATGCCGATCCTTTTTGACAATCTCCTAAAATTCGGTCAGCTTCTCATTGATATTGACAAAAAAGATGATTTTAAAAAAAAGAAAGAAGATCGCCTTATCCGGATTTCACTTCTGCTTGAACTGTCCAATATAGGTGATTTTTTGGCAGAAATTTTAGTTTTGAAAAAAAATGTTACCGGTTTCATCAGTGTTGGAAGCAATGCAGTAAAAATGCTGGTTGATCAAAACATACCGAGTTTGGTTAATAAGCTTAATGAAAACGGCTTTGAAATTCAGAGCCTTGATTGCCGTGTCATAAGTCCAAAAACGCTTGCTGAAACATCCCTTATAGACAAAATGATCAATAAAGATGACGGACTGCTCAACCTGATTGTTTAGTTATGACTAAAAATTCACATAAAAAAGCAGTTGCACTGAAATACAGGCCTGAAGAAAACAAGGCTCCAAGCGTGACTGCAAAAGGAAGTGGCAATGTTGCTGAAAAGATTATAGAAATAGCCAGAAAACATGGAATACCGGTTAAAGACGACCCGGATTTGATCGAGGTTCTTTCAAAGCTTGATATTAACGAGGAAATTCCAGCGAGTGTATACATTGTTGTGGCGGAACTCCTTGCTTTTGCCTATTCACTTAACCGGAAAAAAAAGCCGGTATAGGTATATTTTTCCATTCTTCATCTCACTTTTTTTTCTTCTCTTTTTTCAACACAATATCTACTGCATACAATAGCTGTCTTTTCAGCCACTTAAAATGTTACGGGTATGCAAAATCCATAGCCCTGTCTCTGGCATTTATATTGCAAACTAGATCACACACATGATCATCATAAAGGAGATAACCATATGATACTCCAAATGACCAGAGCGGTTCAGGGAGGACTGCGGCAGGAAAAACAATTCGAACTGATTTCCAACCACCTTGCCAATGCCGGCACCACCGGATTTAAAGCTGACATTTTATCGTTTGATCATATGTTCAAGGCAAATCTTACAGTCGACACTACACAAGGCTCCCTGCAAGAGACAGGAAACAAGCTAGATTGTGCCATCGACGGAAAAGGGTTTTTTAAAATCCAGACCGCACAGGGAGTACGCTACACAAGAAACGGCAACTTCTCTATAAACAGAGACCAGACGCTTGTCACAAAAAACGGAGATGAAGTTTTAAGCGACAGCGGTCCGATCACCATAACAGGCAAAAATATTCACATCGGGCAGAATGGTGAAATTAGTGCGGATGGAACAATTATAGACCGAATTGCACTGACTGATTTTAAATCATCGAATAAACTTCAAAAAATAGGTAATTCTTTATTTGCTCACAACGGCCCACCTGAAGATCAAATCATTCCCATGGAATCATCCGTCAGGCAGGGTGCCCTGGAGCAACCGAATATTTCAATCGCTCGTGAAATGGTAAAAATGATAAACTCTCACAGAATGTATGAAGCATACCAGAAAATGATTCAAACATTCGATGAAGTCGATTCAAAAGCAATACTTGAAATAGGGAAACTGTAAGTTCAGCGAAACTATAAGTTTATCGGAGGCAAATTATGATTAGAGCTATATGGACTGCCGCATCAGGAATGGAAGCACAGCAGATGAATGTCGATGTGGTTGCTAACAACCTCGCTAATGTCAATACAACTGGTTTTAAAAAGAGCAGGGCTAATTTTCAGGATTTAATGTATAATACAATGCTGATCGCAGGCGCAACAACACCTGGAGGAGGGCAAATTCCAACAGGAATTCAGGTGGGTATGGGAACAAAGCCATCCAGTGTGCAAAAACTGTTCACACAGGGAGACTTTATCCAGACAGGAAATGATCTTGATATGGCGATTGAAGGGCGAGGCTTTTTTAAAGTCCTTAATAATGCCGAAGAACTTTACACAAGAGCCGGTAATTTCACCCTGGATAGCGAAGGCTATATAACAACCTCTGCTGGAGATCGCCTTCAACCTGAAATCTCTTTGCCGGGAGAGACAGTGCTGATAAATATTCAGTCGAACGGTCAGCTTAATGCATACGGAGCCGGAGATACGATTCTCGCCACCGAGCAGATCAATCTGTATACATTCATCAACCCTGCAGGCCTTTTTGCCGTTGGACAAAACCTGCTGCGACAGACCGAGGGCTCTGGTGAAGCTGTTGAAGGGACACCGGGCGATGAGGGTGTCGGTACAATTTCAAATACTTTTCTGGAAATTTCCAATGTCAGCATTGTTGAGGAGATGGTTGCCATGATAGTCGGCCAGCGTGCATATGAAGCCAACTCAAAATCAGTCCAGACTGCAGACAGCATGCTTTCAGTAGCAAACGGTATTAAAAGGTAGGTAAACAATGCAAAAACATTTTACTTTTCTTTACTTTCATATTGCAGTTTTCGCTATCCTTTTGCTGATAATATTTCCGCCTGCTGCAATGTCTGACAGTCAACATCCAGTTGAAAAGTCTAACAATAACGTTCTGATTGATTTCCGTACTAACTCCCTTGTACAAAACGAGAGGGTTTTTATTGGCGATATCGCCATTGTCCATGCAGAAAAAGCCTTGAAGGAAAAGATAAAAAAAATAAAACTCATCCCCTCTCCTGGTCCAGGTGAAGAGAGAGTGGTCGCCGGAAAAAGAATTACTGCAATTGTCCGATCAATCCGATGGATTCCTGACAATACCAAAATAAACATACCTGAATTCATATGGGTTAAAAGATCATTTCAGACAGTACCGGAAAAAAAACTTAAAAACTTGTTTTGCGGTTATATTGAAAAAAATATTTATAATATCGATTACAAGCTTTCCAAGTTCAAAATAAAGGGAAAAAAAAATTATATTACCGGTGACATGAAACTGATGATAAGGGAACCTGTATCCATTGGCTCGATGACCGGCCTGATTACGCTCCATGTTATTGTTCTGATTGACGAAAAAGAAAATGGAAAGATAAGCCTATCAGGTTGGGTTGACAGATATGAGCCGGTAATTTGTGCCACACGTTTTTTACCAAAAAATACTGTTTTGGATGAAAGCCATCTTCAAAAAAAACGGATAAACATATCAAAAGCACCTGATAATATAGTAAAAAATTTTGATGCGGCTGTTAAAAAATGTCTGAAACAGACACTTCGACCCGGAGAGTACCTTAGGACCAATATGCTTGAACAACCCACCCTCATTAAACGGGGGGACATGATAAAGATTATCGCAAGGAGCGGTTTATTGACGGTTGTGGCGTACGGTGCGGCAAAAACTGATGGTGCCAGGGGTGAACAGATTAAGGTGAAAAATACATATACAAATCGAATTGTTATGGGACGGGTTAGGGATGCCTCAAGTGTAGAGGTAATATTTTAAGGAGAGGCATGTTGAAAAAATATAATGAGTCAACCATAGGTATCATTATACTAATTGTTCTGACTGCGACAGCAGGCTGCGCATTTTTTGAAAAAAACAATATACCGGAAACGGTTCCGGATAATGGTCCTGCAAATGAAGCCGGCCCATATATTTCTACCTTGCCTCCATCAGAAGGATCTTTGTGGAATGACTCCAGAGAAATGTTATTTATAGATAAGCGCGCACGACGTATAGGTGATACTGTTATTGTTGATATTGTTGAAAATACATCATCAAAAATTGGTGCGAACACTGATAGAAGCGGCGGACTTGAACTTTTATACGACATCGACGGACTCACAGGAGCCGAACATATAAATAAAAATTTGGGAACAAGCGAACTGCTCAAGCTCGCAAGAGAGTCTAAATTCAGCGGAAAAGGGTCAAGCGACCGAAGCGGTCAGATCACCGCATCCATCGGTGCGAGGGTTACCAATGTGCTTCCTAACGGCAATGTGACAATCTATGGCAGGCGTGAAATGAAGGTCAATGATGAACTGCAGAGAATTACCGTATCAGGAATAATCCGACCTGAGGATATTGGTGCGGACAACCGTGTCAAATCAACATATCTTGCTGATGCTAAAATTGAGTATTCAGGTGAAGGCGTTCTTGCCGACAACCAATCTCCCGGATTTGGGATACGAATTTTGGACAAGGTTTGGCCGTTTTAAGATAGGATGATTTTAGATGGGGTAATAAGGAGGCATGGAATGATAACCCATAAATACCTGAATCTTTATACACTGTTCTCAATACTTTTTTTTCTTGTTGCTGCGAATCATGAGGCCGGGGCAGTAAGAATAAAGGACCTTACCGCCATTAAGGGAATACGCTCAAACCAGCTGATAGGGTACGGGCTGGTTGTCGGCCTTGATGGAACAGGTGATAAGTCAGGAACAGAATTCACAGTTCAATCTCTTGCCAATATGATGTCACGAATGGGCGTTCACGTGAGTAAAAACCAGTTGAAAGTAAAGAATGTTGCAGCTGTCATGCTCACATCGCAAATGCCCCCATTTGCCGGAACAGGCAGCAGGATAGATATTACGGTTTCATCAGTTGGCGATGCAAAAAGTCTTAGCGGTGGCACATTGCTGTTAACGCCACTACGAGGCGTTGATGGAAAAGTATATGCTCTTGCCCAGGGCGCCATCGCACTGGGTGGAGTTGGTGCAGGCGGGGAGGGCGGCGGCAGTGTTATAAAAAATCATCTCCAGACAGCAAGAATTGCAGGCGGCGCCACTGTAGAATGTGAAATTCCAGTTCAGCTTGACGGCAAAGAACTGCTCACCATGTCTTTGTTAAATCCGGACTTTACAACAGCTCTTAGAATTTCAGAAACAATCAATAAATCCGTGGGGCAGAATGTAGCAAAAGCGGTTGACTCAGGAACACTGAACCTATTGATTCCTTTGAAGATGCAAATGAATGTCGCACAATATATTGCAGGGATAGAAAAACTCCAGGTGACCCCTGATATGGTGGCAAAAATTGTTGTGAATGAAAAGACGGGAACAGTTGTCATAGGTGAGAACGTCCGGATTTCAACGGTTGCGATTTCCCACGGCAATATGAGCATTACAATACAGGAACATGCAGCAGTTTCACAGCCCGGAATTCTATCAAAGGGTGAAACTGTAACTGTAAAAGAGACGGATATCACAATAGAGGAGGAAAAGAGTAAAGTTATTCTTCTTCCAAAAAGTACAACCATAGGAGAACTGGTAAGGGCCCTGAATGCCATCGGTGTGACACCGAGGGATATGATCAGTATTTTCCAGAGCATAAAGGCCGCAGGGGCTCTGCAGGCAGAGCTGGAGATAACATGACCATTCAAAAATCTGACAATACAAGTTATTACAGCAAATTAACCAATAGCGCCTCGCATCTTTCCGAAAAAAAACGACTCAGAAAGGCATGCGCGGATTTTGAAGCTATTCTTCTGAATCAGATGTTAAAATCCATGAGAAAAACGCTAACCAATGATTCTGTTTTTGGGAACAGTCTTGGAAAAGATATATATAAATCAATGTATTACAGACAGCTTTCAACCGATATTGCGCAAAGCGGCAGCGGTCTGGGGATAGGCGAGCTTCTCTATAATAAACTTGAAGATAAAGTTGATGCACACCGCGTCACTTCAGAAAATTGCATGATAGCCGATGATAATAGTATAAAAGAAATAAAGGAGTAGGCCATGGAAAAAGAGATGCGTCGGCTCGAAGAGATCTTTGAAAATAAAATAATGTTATATCAAGACCTTTCCATCATTCTTGAAAAGGAAAAAGAATGCCTTCCTGCGGGCGACGTTGAAGCGCTCTGGTCGCTTTCCGACAAAAAACATTCTATTATAACTCAAATCGCGGAACAAAGGATGAAAACCCTGAGTATTCTGTGCGAAGCAGGAATCAGTCATGACATGAATTCCACAACGTTTAAGCTGTCCCGCCTTTTAGATCTTTTACCCCCTGATGCAACCCTTCGTTTGCGACAATACAATGTGCCTCTTATGAAAATTAAAGACCAGATCAATTTTATGGCAAGGGAAAACAGAAGATTTGTTGAAGAATATCTCGAAGTGCTCGATGACATGATAGGGATCATCACAAATGCAGGAAAATCAGCGCAGGTATACGGAAACGACAGGAACAATGAGGCAAAAAAAGAGAAAACAAATCTGTTTATTCATCAGGAGGTGTAATCATGTCCGGGCTCAGTTTTGCCCTGAACACAGCAAAAGTCGCTCTTGCTGCCCAGCAGTATGGCCTGAATGTAGCCGGTCATAATATTGCCAATGTAAACACCGAAAGTTACAGCAGGCAAAGGATACTGCTATCTGCAAAATTGCCTATACTATATGGAGGTGTGCTTCTTGGAAACGGCGTTGAGGTTCAACAGGTTGAACGTATAAGCAACAGCTTTATAGAAGAACGTCTGGTAAAACTGAAATCCGATCTGGCCGCATTTGAGGAGAGCTCCGCCTATATCGGCATATTGGAAAGCTATTTTAGTGAGGATTCGGAGATAAGTATAAGCAACCTCATATCCCAGTTCTGGAATTCGTGGCATGACCTTTCCAATAATCCCACAGAACCTTCTGAACGTGTAATCGTATATGAAACAGGAAAACTTATCTCAGAAAGATTTGATTCTCTAAATTATGAAATGACTCAAATGAGAGAAGATTTAGGGAATGCAATTTCCGCTGCACTACCCAATGTTAACAGCCTTTCCGAACAAATAGCAAAGCTTAATAATGATATTGTGGGAATTGAAGCTAACAAGACCGCAAATGATCTGAGGGACAAGCGCAATACACTTGTGACGGAACTTGCCGAACTTATAGGAGTAGACACATTTGAGCAGGGCAATGGTGCGCTTACAGTAACCTCAGCAAACGGATATGTGCTTGTCAGCGATGTAGATGCATACGAGCTTGAAATGACAGGAGAAAGAATCTTCTACATGACTTCGTTAAGCGGGAGCGTTGATATTACCGATAATGTTGAAGGTGGAGCCATTGGCGGATGGCTGGATATGAAAGAAGAAGTTTTGTCTAAATACATCTCTGAACTCGATGTTCTTGCCAAAGAATTTATCTGGACCACTAACCTGCAGCACAGTCAGGGAGTGGGACAGGAATATTTTTCCGACTCCCTCACGGGCTCATATGCTGCGCATGACAGCGGACTTTTGTCGACTCTCGCCTTTGGTGATAAAATCGATTATTCCGGCGACTTTAAGATGTGGGTACAGGACACAAGTACTACTACACCTTTATATTATCCAATAGAGTTCGATATGGGAATTTCAAATGCCGTTATATCAAACTGGGCGGGAATAAATCCTGATGTAGATCCGGCAAAATACGTGTTTACGGTTACAGACAGCGGTAGTGTGGATATGGACAGTAATATTGCACTAACCGACGGGCCCGGATTAAGCGTAGTATGGACAGGGGCGAATGTAACCACAGCCCTGAATTCAGCAATTAACGCGCAAACCATAAGCATTTTTGGCGGCTCAGGAACCCAGACAATTTCCGTGGCAGACACAGGGGGAGATGCCGAACGCTCAGCAGCATCTATTGCGACCGCTTTAAGCGCTCTCACCGGTGTTTCAGCTCATGCGTCGGAAAACGCAGCGTTAATCAATATAGGCAATCTGTTTCTTCCGGGCTCCAATGCACACGAAAATGATCTTGTAACCTTTGATCTGGTTTCAGGGGGTAGTTCAGAAACAGTCTCCTTTGAAGTGGGAGCCAGCGATGCAGCTACCCGGACTAACTTTCTGGATGCATTGAACACTGCTGTGGCAAATATGAATGGAGTTGTGCCGGATCTATCTGTTGACAGCAGCCAGCTGACTGCACAAAACACTATCACCCTTACAAGCCAAAGCGGTGAAAACATAGGCATTGAAAATTTTGATGTGGGTGACAGATCTACAATCACAATAGACAATTTTACAAACATGAGCGCATTTGCTGCTGTTGACTTTGACACATCTGGTTTTCTCAATTTCAATGTTTTCGACACTCTAAACATGATTGTTCAGGGTCAAACTTTTAGCTTAACCCTTATTGCCGGCGACACAGCCAATGCAGCTGCCCTGAGTGCCGCCCTTGTCAGAGAGTTTAATGCCGGAGGAAATGCTGCGGCACTTGCAGCTGCCAATATTACAGTTGCCGATAATGTAGGAAGCTTTACAGTTACATCCAGCGTTGAAACTACTACATCCATAACCTTTGCAGGCGGCACAGGCGACACAGGAGATGATGCCACCCTTGCAATGTCTGCAGGGAACACCAAAACAAGCCAGAGTTCAGGAGGTGGTGTTGTAGGCACATTTGAATTTACCTCTGCAGGTACGGATACAGCTGTTTTTTCAATAACAAATCAAATCAGCTTTGATATTACATCCGGTGTTGCTACAGATAATGTTACAGTCGATCTTACAGGTGTAGACACAACAAGTGCGTCTGCTGTTGCATCCGCTTTTTATGATGCAATAACAGCAGGAAGTACGGTTGATGTGATCAATTTTACACGAGGAATAAGCACTGATCTCACTCTGGTACAGACAACTCCAGAAGTTGACATTGCCTTCGATAACACATCCGGCGATCTTGGCAATGACGCATCATTTGATCTCACTCCTGCTACAGGGACAACCAACTCTGTGGGAAATCAAACCTTAAGTTTTGCAGGAGGAGATACCGAGACATTCACAGCCTTGAATAATACCGACACGATTCTTTTTGACTGGGCGACCCTGACCGAAAGCGGAGGCGTCGGGGACGACTCTGGAGTAAAAACCGGAATCGTAACCATTAACCTCGATACAGATCTGGCCATCCAGTCTGATGTTGCAGGAGCTGCCGGCGGAATTTTTAATCTTGCAGCAAATACCAGTGCTGATCTTGGAAATACGATTATGTCAATCGGCGGAGATGGAGGTTTTTCAGGTTTTGATATAGGAGACCGCGTTTCATTTAATATAGACGGCAATCCGGTTATTTACATTATTAGTGCAGGTGATGATACCGACATTGAATTCGCTGCAGGTATTGAAGCAGCATTGAACAGCGCGGGGCTCAATCCTGCGGATTATTCAATAATAAGAAACGGGACGAGAGTGTCTATTTTAAAAAGCGACGGAACACCGATCCAGCTGACAAACTTTGCCGATGATCAAGTTGGAGGGGGAAGCTATGCAAACCTGTCTATTGCTCCGGGGACGGTACTCGATGCAACACACGTATCCGCATCTTCAAGGGTGTTCGGTCCGGATGGTATAATATCCTGGAAAAAATATGATGAAACAGGCTCTTATACAGGAGATTCAGGAATAATTGAAATAGACAATGCCGGGACATTTATTGTGGAAGACGCGCTTTCCTTTGATATCAGTTCTGGAAACCTTGTGGCAGGCAACACATTTACACTAAATACAAATTCCAACGGCGCTCCAAATCCACTCACCCTGGCAACATCGAGAACAGCAAACAGTATTCTTGACACGTACATATTCACGGTTAACGAAGACGCAGCCGGAACCATAGGCGCAGATGATATTGAAATCCAATGGTCAAACAGCATAACTACAGGCGCCTTCACTCTTGAAGGTCAAAATCCTGCTTTCACTCCTGTCACAGCAGAAATCGACGGAATGTATCTGCAGTTTGACGGCGGGACAGTGTTTGACGGTGACACGTTTGTGATAACAACAGATGAAAACGGCAATCCGTCGACAGAGCGGCCTTCTGACTGGCACTGGACCATGGAATCGTTTAAAGACAGATTTAACTCCCAGGCATGTGGCATAGAAGCGAACATAACAACCGATAATACAATGCAGTTTTCGCCTGATACCAGTGGGTACAAAATAGATGACATTCGCTATTCAGGCTCGGATGGTTTTTGCGAAGCAAATGTTTCCATCACGGTCAATAATTATGAAATACTGGACAAGGCTTGGACAGACTTGAATATTGTAAGAGACAATGTCACATATCAATCTTCAGGTGACTGGAGAATAGCGGGTATAACCAATCCGGGATATGATGTTACATTTACTCCTTTTGACGGATTAGATATGGACAACGGCTTTTATGTAAACTTTGACGGTATAAGAGCCCTGACGATTGAGTTCAACAGCCCCATATCTGACAATGGATCGACAACTCTCAATATTACACAGGCTGACGGTGAATACAATTTTGCATTATCAGACAACATGACGCAAGACTCAGGTGTGGCAGCAGCCCTTGGAGTAAACACGTTCTTTACAGGCAAAGATGCGACGAGCATAGACGTTAACGATGTACTATCTAATGAAAAATATATTGCTGCAGCAAGTATAGATGGAGACACAGGTGAATTCGCAGGCGGAGACAATTCAAATTCTATTGCCATCGCAAATCTTCAGTTTGCAACTAAAAGTTTTGCCCAGTGGGATTATACTATGGGAGAAGATGCAAGCTCACAGATCTTGGATTCCACCCTGGAGGAATATTTTTATGTAATGTTAGGTTCCATAGGCCTTAAATCGCAAAGTTTAACAAGATCTCGTGATTTCACCGAAATCATGACAAACAAAATAAGCGAACAGAGGGATTCTATTTCAGCAGTATCTCTTGATGAAGAATTAATAAACATGATGAAGTTTCAACATGCATATACAGTAGCTGCCAAACTGCTTACAGTTGTTGATGAAATGATGGCTACCCTAATTGCATCAAAATAGACAGCATCAAAACAACAGGAAAAAGGAAGAATGCGGGTTCCCAACAAAACACTTTATGATTCAATGAGACTTCGACTCGGCAACTTGACTGAAGGATTGAAGAAGTCTAATGAGATTCTTGCCACCGGGAAAAGGATCAACAACCTTTCAGACGATCCAATAGGCCTTTCCCAGGTTCTTAACCTGAAATTGTCTTTAAAAAATATGGGACAGCTTGAAAAAAACATTGATATAGGAAAAACATGGCTGGAAGGCGGCGAGACAGCTCTATCAAGCGTTAGTGATCAGATTCTGTACGTAAAAAATCTCTGCCTCCAGTTGACAAACGCATCAGCGAATGCCTCACAACGGGCGGATGCCGTAGAAGTTATAGAAGGAGTGTTAAGACAGATAGTATCACTTGGAAACACCGAAGTTAACGGAGCATCTATATTCGCCGGCACAAAATCTGATCAGACACCGTTTGTTTTTGATGATGAAACAAATCCTACACAAGTGCTTTATCAGGGAAATGATACTGCATTTACAATAAAGTCAGACAGGACTTCAGACATTGTTGTAGGAAGAAACGGTGAAACTCTTTTCTGGGAAGAGAGTCTTGTGGTCGATTCCAGTAACAATCATATCGATTTTATTGAAAAAAAGCGCTTTGGTGAAAACGGCCATGAAATATCGAATATCGATACAGGCGGAAGCCTTACCGCTTCTGATGTAACTGTTACGGTAAACAATTATGATGCTCTTCTTCTGGGAACACCCTATCCGCCCGGAGAAGAACCTCTTAAGCTTATCTGGGATGGAAACGGAAACTGGGATGTGTTTAATGATCCGGGATATGATCTTTCGGCCAGCATAAGTGGAACGAGCAGCAGCATTGAAGTCGACCTTGAAGATGACGGAATAATCGATTTTACAGTAACCTTGGCAGTACCTGCCGCACATGGGGATTTTGTGGAGCTTGATATTACACCAACAGAGCGGATCATTTCAGCTGAAATTACAGATGGCAAGTATACCGCAAACACTCTTGAAACCGCTGTCGAAAACGCCCTGAACGATGCTTCAGCATCTTCAGGATTTAATATCGTTTATGAAGTTTCTTATGATTCTGAAAGCAAAAAATTTGCAATCACTGACAACGGCGCGTTTTCAGGTTTTTTTACAACAAAATTTCTGTGGGAAAGCAGTAATGGCGAAGGAATTCCAAAAGTAAGAAATATCAATGCAGGCCAAGGAATTTCTCTTTCTGATGTGGATATTGATGTTATGAACAGCGAAGCTCTAGTGCACGGCACTCCATATCCGCCGGGTACTGAACCTATGCGGTTGACATGGAACGGAATCGATGCATGGTCTATTACCAGTAATCCGGGCTACACAGTTCCCGCTAGCGTTTCAGGAACGGCGGAATCTGTTGAGATTGATCTTGCAGGTGACGGCAGTGCAGATATAATCATTACCCTCGCTAACCCTGCGGCTGCATCGGGCGGATTTGTGGAATTCGACATCCTGCCGAATCTTGGAAAACACAGTATCGGACCGGACATGGGATTTGATTCTGTGATGGAAAGCTCATCAGCCACAAGTGATGTTGAATTTACACGCATTAACAATATCACCATCGACCATACTAACAACCGTATCGATTTCCAGGAAGTCGATCCCATCACAGGCGCAGGATCAGTACTTACAGCCATAATCCCTATTGGTGATTACACAGATCCAGACACTCTTGCATCAGCGATTGAAATCGTTATGGAAACAGAATCTTCGTCTCCAGGGGGGGGGTATAGTATTAATTACTCAGTCTCATATGACAGTGAAAACAGCATGTTTGTTTTCAAGGAGGACGGTATTGTTCTGTCAGAGCTGAGGCTCCTGTGGAACAGCGGGCCGAATTCCAGTATAAATTCAGCTTCGATGCTCGGGTTTGATAATATCGACGACATCGTAACAATTCCCTCAAGTGATATTGTAGTCCGGCCGATAACTATAGATGCATCAAACAATACAATAAATTTCAGAGAAGATCACAACGTGGCAGGACTGTCAGGATTGCTTGCAGCTGTTATCCCTTCAGGCAGTTATACTGCAGCCGAACTGGCCACAGCTGTTGAAACAGCCTTAGAAGCTGAATCTGTTGCCTCCGGCAACAGTATCGATTACGATGTGTCTTATAGTGCCTCAAAATTTACAATCGAAGAGGATGCTGGAGCCCCGGTACTTGATGAGCTTTATCTTCTCTGGAACAGTGGCCCTGATTCATCTGTCAGCGCTGCTGAGACACTCGGATTTGATGCTTCGAGTGATGATGTTGGCGCTACAACATATACAGGATACAATGATGCGGTTCTTGTTACAATAGATAGTACAAACAACCGCATCGATTTTGAAGAATTTGATTCAGGAGGCGTTTCCTTGGGAGAATTAAGCGCTGTAGTACCTGCCGGAGATTATACTGACCTGAACACACTGGCATCAGCAATCGAAACAGCCATGGAAAGTGAGTCCGCAGCCTCAGGGCGTGGAATAGATTATTCCGTCACTTTTGACAGCACCAACATTGGATTTGTCATCAGAGAAAACGGGACCGACCTTGATGAATTGCATATTTTATGGAACAGCGGCTCAAATGCCGAAACAAATGCAGCATCAGTGCTTGGTTTTGACAACACATCCAATGATATTCTCGCTTATCCGAAAAGTGACAGTGAAGTAATAAGGATCACTATTGATGACACAAATAACAGGATCGATTTTAGGGAAACAACAGAAGGGACAATAGAAGAAGAGGTCTGTGAGTTGTGCGCTGTCATCGCAAACGGTGATTATACCGATGCAGATGCTCTTGCAACTGCCGTTGAATCTGCAATGGAAGCGGAATCTACTGCTTCCGGGAACAGTATCGACTATGAAGTTACCTATGATGAAGCCACAAGACGCTTTACTATCAAAGAGAGTGGATACTCTTTACAGGAGTTCGATCTTTTGTGGGGAAGTGGATCAAACGTATCTGTAAGTGCGGCATCCGTTCTCGGATATAACGCGGATGATGATGTTATTATTCCTGTTGAAAGTGCAAAGCAGACTGAATGGGGAATTTTTAAAACTTTGTTTGACTTAAAAAACTATCTGGACCAAAACAATGTAGATGGAATCATCAGGTCCACAACAAGGCTTGAAACGCATTTCAGTCATATAAATTCATCTGTTGCAGATACTGGAATTAAATATAACCGGCTTGAAATTAAAGAAAAAATTATGGCGGATCTTGGCCTTAGCCTCACGAAAAGACGTGTGAACTTAGAGGAGGCTGATATTATTGATGTGGTGATGAAGCTGAACTCACAGCAACTGGCCTACCAGGCCGCACTCTCCTCTTCTGCAAGCATAATGAAACTGAGCCTGGCAGACTATCTGTAATCTATTGTTGTATAGAAGCTATCTAATAAAAAGCCATGGAGGGCGCATGCTAGTACTGACAAGGAAGATCAATGAAAAAATTAAAATAGGCGATGACATTATTATTAATGTCCTTGAAATCGGCAAAGGAAGCGTAAGGATAGGCATAGAGGCACCAAGAAACGTTACAGTGCACAGACAGGAAGTATATGAAAAAATTCAGGAAGAAAATCTCAGGGCATCACAGGGATCGTTGTCTGATATTGAGGGCCTGGCAAATATTTTAAGAAAAAAAGGGTACAAGGAGCAGGAGCTTGAAGATTAAAACAAGGAAATTCGGTGAAATCGACATAGATAAAGAAAAGATAATAAGTATGCCGGCTGGACTTCCTGGATTTCCAGGAAAAAACCGTTTTACACTTATTGAGAGAAAAGAGGCGAGACCTTTCTGCTGGTATCAATGTGTGGATGATCCTGATCTGGCTCTAATAATCATAAGCCCGTATATTATTAAACCTGACTACTCAATAGACTTGAAGCCTATTTTCAATTCAACATCTTGGAATTTTGATGAAAAAAACGGATTGGCTATTTTTGTTGTAGTAAATGCTTCAGGCGGCACATTCAGCAACATCACCGCCAACCTGATTGGTCCGATTATTATCAACACTAAAATACTGGAAGCCTTTCAACTTGTCCTTTACGACAGTCCATATTCACATCAACATCCCATAATTCATCCCGAAGAAAACAATCCAAGGCAAAAAGCAGCCAGCTAATCCGACACTTTTTTAACTCTGGAAATCAAACTGTCGCCGGGATGGGCATCCAGATTAATTTCCGATTTGGTGGTGAAAAGCAAACAATGCAAAAAGTTGAGTTGAGTTCACCAGCAGTGCGCTGTTTTCAGATTTTTTACGATTAAGGAAGAAAAAGAAAGCGTTTTGATTTACTGCGGATTTTGCTGATTTTAAATTATGATGGCCGGTAAGTTATTCATACTGATTTCGAAAATATTATTCCTGTCAGTTCCTTCATCTTCTCCTGAAGTTCAAGCATTTCCTCAGCCGGAATCTGCCGGATTATTTCGTCAGTATCCTTGTTGGTTACCGTAACGACAATTCTGTTTGTAGGTTCATTAATACTGAATCCAATACTGGTTTTCAGGATATCCATATATGCTTCAAGTGATTCTGCAACTGCCAAGGCCTCTTCCTTAGACATCGATACAGCCTTTTCCTTAATGTTTTCGGTCTTCTTTGCAAACGCTTTTACTTCTGTTTCATTTACATCTGCAACCCGAGGTCTCGGTGGCTCATTCTGCACCGGTGCTGTGTTTATATTGTTAATATCCACGCCTTTTACCTCCTTTATTTGTTGTCTCTAAACCGGCTCTTGTCGTATCTTCCTGGAGAAACTGTTCCCGCCATATCCCTGCAAAACTCTTTTTCCGCTGTTCATCATTTTTTTTTTGTGTTTCAGCTCATTTTGATAATCAGCTATTTTTCTTTTTATAAATAAGTCCTTTTTCAGTATTGACCCCATCCGCTCCTTACAAATATTTACTGTTTCCGTGAAGTCATCATTCCCTTTCTTTAAGTTTTTTACAAAACAGTTAAGCCGGTTTTTTAAATCTTCAAAGGTGCTCGCTCTTTCAAAGTTCATTTTGTTTACATCAGGCCTGTTTAAAGGATCGCTCATCTTTTCAATATGTAACGCAAGCAAATCATCATATTGGTCAAATGAAAGATGAATCGATTGTGACAGCATTTGACAACTTCCTTAAAACAGTTAAATTTTTTATCCTTTGCATACTTTCCTTATCTTTCTAATCGGCATAATCAGAAAAAACTTTAGAGTGAATATCCCATAACATCTAAAACTTGCTGTTGCTTTAAATATGATATTTATTTATAGCTTTTAAAAATATATCTTATGGATCATTCTTAACACATGCAATCTTCAGCTGGGAAAAAGCCTTATGCTGACCGAAAAAGAAAAACTTGATTTGCTGACAGCCCTTGGAATTGAACTTAATTATGTACAAGACCTTGATATTCTAATGGAAAAAATACTTTCCGAAGCAAGGCGTTTTGTGGATGCTGATGCAGGGTCAATATATATCAGGGATGATGAAAGTCTGCATTTTTCATACACACAAAACGATACATTGCAGAAACGTCTGACAAAAAGTGACAAGCTGGTCTATTCCATCTTTTCTATTCCCATTGACGAAAAAAGCATGGCGGGCTATGCGGCTTTGACCGGCAATACTCTTAACCTTCCGGATGTATACCATATTAAACCTGAGAAACCATATCGGTTCAGCAAAAAATTTGACGAAGCGTCAAAGTACACAACTAAATCAGCTTTAACCATACCATTAAAAACATCTGCCGGAGATGTGCTGGGTGTTCTGCAGATTATTAACGCGCGTAATGAAAAAAAAGAGTTTGTCCCTTTTTCCAGCGAAAATCAAAAGGTCATGACACACTTTGCCAGTATTGCAGCTGTTGCCTTGAAACGTGCCCGAATGACCCGGGCAATGATTCTCAGAATGATCAAAATGGCTGAAATGCGTGACCCAAAAGAGACCGGAGCCCATGTCAACAGGGTCGGCAGCTATGCTGTTGAAATATATGAGAAATGGGCTGTGAAGTATCAGCTTTCCCATGATGAAATCGATAAAAACAGGGATGTTTTCCGGATGGCCGCAATGCTGCACGATGTTGGAAAAATTGCTATTTCCGATGTAATTTTAAAAAAACCCGGACGGTTTGAAATAGATGAATATGAAATTATGAAGCAACACACCATATACGGCGCACAGCTTTTCCAGGACAGACAGTCTGAATTCGACGATGCAGCCAAAGAGGTCGCATTGACCCATCATGAATGGTGGAATGGAAAGGGTGGTTATCCAGGCCATGTGGATATTAACACCGGGGAACCCCTTGAGCAATACAGACAGGTTGACGGTCGAGCAGGAACAATATCAGGGGAGGATATACCGGTTTTCGGCAGAATCGTCGCACTTGCCGATGTTTACGATGCACTTTGTTCCGTAAGGGCATACAAGGAAGCCTGGACTGAAGATAAAGCTCTCTCTACAATTGAGCAGTCATCAGGCACACAGTTTGATCCTGAGCTTGTTGAAATTTTTTTTGAAAGTCTTGACATTATCCGATCAATTCAGCATAGATTTCCTGACAAATAGAACTGATGACTTAGGAAAAAGTCAAACTTTTTAATAACTCTTTGGAGGCATAATTTTATGTCAAAAATCGCACTCACTGGTGCTTTATGCTGGATTGGCGGCTTTCTTATTCTTGGGTTTCAGGCGATTTCATCCGTAATGAGCACGGATGCGGTGTGGGAAACCCTTACACTGATCGATACGTTTCCACCTGAGGTAGTTGATGCGATAGACAATATGTCAGAAGGTCTTATTCAAAGCGCTACTGACTATGTTGTTACAGCGCCCCTTTATATAGTATTATTCTGTGTCGGAACGGTGCTGCTGGTTCTCAGCAGCATTCTCTGGCGTAAATAAATCGGCCGAAAAAAGGCATCTCATACTTTCTCAAATGAAATGCCTTGAGATCCTACAAACAGTGATTGATTGGAGATATTGTCTTGCCCGATTTCCAAACAGACACAGGTACTGCTATTGGCGTTCTACATTCTTTGCCGAGGGTCCCTTTTCCCCCTGTTCAACTTCGAAAACTACTCTGTCACCTTCGGTGAGCGACTTAAAACCGGAATTATTGATTGCTGAATAATGTACAAATACGTCTGCGCCTTCTTCCTGCTCAATAAAACCAAATCCTTTTTTATCGTTAAACCATTTTACTACACCCTCTGCCATGATACCTCCTTCTTTGTTAAAACATGAACATTAACAACTTTTACCATCAGTTAATACAGGTTTCATTTTTGACTTTAATGATTTCGCAATTCGCGGCGATCTGGTGTTTGATATGCTGAATGGCATTATTGCTATCCCGAGGAAACTTCTCAGTTAAATATTTCTAATAATTCTTAATTAAGGCAAATTCGAAAGTCAAGTAAAAAATGGCCTTTATACTTCTGCCATATTAATCCCGAGAGATATCAGTCTTTTCGCAATATAATCGTGATGTGTCCCTTTCCAGTATATTTTTTCGCATTTCGGACATGAAAAAAAAAGAGAATAGTATTTCTTTGTTTTCGGTTCAAGACGATGCAAAATTTGTTGCTTTTCAACATGACAGAGAGGGACATTACATTGAAGGCAAATAGCAAACAGGATAAAAGGACCTTTGAGCCCATAAAAACCTATGACTTCAATTAATTGGTCATAGGGATGTATCGATTTAATATAACGGCCAAAAACTACTTTTGTCCGTTTCAGAAGCCCCCTGTCTTTAGTCAGCACAATCCTTTTTTCCACTTCTGAAATATCTGCAACTTCCCTGTCGGAATAACTGTTTGAATATAGTGTGTTGATACTGATTGTTCTCAAAAGCTGTGCGAGTTTTCCCACATTAACATCCACAATAAAACGAATTTCAGGAAATGGCGATGGTCTTAGTACGGTAGGTTTTGAAACATCAAACGGCGGAACAGCATGAATAATATCTATGGCCTGAGGGCCTTTTGGGATATAATGAAAATCAACATCTCTTCCGTTGGCTATAATTTTTCCCACTTCAGTATGGGGAACTCCCTTTGATTCAATAATATCCTTTATGGATCGCTTCCGATCAACCTCACAAAAGATTTCGTTGTGTTCCGGTTTCTCCTGGAGAAAACAAACCAGTTCATCTGAAAATACAAGTTTTATCTTGAAATGCCTGTTGGCTGAACCGTCTTTCATAATTGGACTTCCAAATAACTAAAATAAAGATAAGCCATCTAACTATTTAAATTTAAAAGT
>CAZTYY010000009.1:0-36164 GCA_964617785.1 uncultured Desulfobacterales bacterium
CCATAAAATTTTATTTTTTATGTTTAAGGTTTGATTCCCTTAATTATTTTACCCAAGTCTCCAATCTTACATTCAGCCCATTTTCCTTCAAACTCAGAAAACCGCAACCTGGGCACTTTATCCATTTTTTTTTTATGTTTTGCTTCTGTCATAGTCTAAAAAGGTGTATCAATGCCTAACCTTTCTTTTGTCTTTATTTTGAACTATTGCAATTTTTGCAGCAGTTGCGCCCTTAAGTTTTCATCTTTCCCAGCCATGCCTTTCCTTTTTTTGTCAGCCGGTATTTCTGCAAACGGCTTTGGGGTTTATCCGGGATAGTATATTCTATCAAATCTCTGCCAAGCAGCCTGGAAATAGCCCTATTAATTGCGCCTGATATGGTCTTATGTCCCAAAGCCTTTGCTATTTCGCTACGCGACATTGGGTTTTTTAAGCTCATAAGAACGCCTAAATCCACCTTTGACTCTTGCCCCGACTCTTGCCCCGACTCTTGCCCCGACTCGGGCCTGACTCGGGCCTGACTCGGGCCTGACTCTGCCTCTTGCACGGACCTTTCTTCGGTATCCATGGGAATAGTGACAAAAAACATATCATCTTCCACAAATTCCGGTTTGGCGCCCTTTGTATAAAACGGAAGATATTTATTCACATTCATGACCCCGGAACCCAGCTCGTCAAATCGGCCCATCTGAATCATGAATTTACAGATGGTCGGATTCTTGGGGCATGGCGTGAAATTATTAGGGTTTATGGGGCCCTTTCCATTAGGGATATTGGGATTTTTAAATTCCACCTTGTCACGGTAAATGATCATGGTTGCCGGCCGGGCATCTGTGTATTCCCGGTGGGCGATAATATTGGCCACCAGTTCCCTGAAAATTTTGTCCCGCAGACTGATACGCATATCTCCTTCAAGAAAAAAAGGATCATTCAGATGTTTTGCTACGAACCCCATGAGCAGATCATACGCTTCTATCAGGTTGGTTCTAACCGTCAGACGGTCATCATAGCGATCCGTATCCTTTTTTCTCAGCAGTGCGTCAAACTTATACGCAGGCACAACAGACTGGATGGCCTCATCCGTGCCGAACATGAGAACGGATGCCAGTGTATATCCTTTCAAGCCGGTATCGGAATCTTTTTTGTAAAATCCGGCCTTTTTCAATAATTCTTCCGGGTTAAGCTCAGCCCATGGATGATTGGGATTATTGGCATGCATCAGTCGTGCGGCTCTGTCAAAAATATCCGGCCGAAAATCATCCATACTAATATAGGGCAGAACCTTCTGCTCGGAATAATAACTGGCCTTTCGATTGACGATTCCGGCGATTTGTTCAGGCTGATTAATTCTGTAATCACCGTCTTCTCGCCGAATATAGATTTCTCCTGTGCATTTGTGAACCTGTGAGCTCACCGGCACAAGGACAATGATAAGCGTTTTCTTCTTAAACTCCAATTCGTTAACCGACAGAACAAATACCGGGTCTATCTTTTGAGGGTTGTTGGAAAGATTGACCAGATCTGTTTTGATTTTATTTACAGAATCCGGATCAACGCCTTTAACTTTGCCTTCATCAGTTACTCCGATCAGTATGGTGCCACCTTCGGTGTTTAAAAACGCGCAAATAGTCTCAAAAATATTCTTCGGTAAACGTGTCGAGGCTTCCTTGAATTCAAGATTAATGCCTTCTCCCTGTTTTATCAATTTTCCTATATCGCTTATCATGATATGATTACGTGTTTTCATCTCCGATCATTTTACTGGCCATTTAAAAAGGCGTGTCAATCCCAAGCTGCTTGCAATAATCAGCAATGACGGCATCGGTTTTTTTCATATCTTCTTCCAGGGCTTTCAGTTCTTTTGATACGGCTTTCAGATCGATCGGCTCTTCTTCCTCAAATGTATCCACATACCGAGGGATATTCAGATTATAGCCATTCTCTCGTACTTCATTTAGGGTTGCCACGTAACTGTATTTGTCTTCGGTTTTTCGGTTTTGAAAGGCGGTGACAATCTTGCTAATATCTTCGTCACGAAGATAATTCTGGTTTTTTGCCTTTTCAAAATGCTGGCTGGCGTCAATAAAAAGTATATCACCCGAATGTTTCCGTTTCTTTTTCATCACCAAGATACATGTGGGAATACTCGTGCCGTAAAAAATATTGGCAGGCAGACCAATAACCGCATCCAGCCAGTTCCGGTCATCTATTAGGTACTGCCGGATATGCCCTTCTGCCGCGCCCCGGAACAACACCCCATGGGGCAGGACACAGGCCATGGTTCCGTTATCCGTAAGCTGATAGACCATATGCTGCACAAAGGCAAAGTCGGCCTTGCTTTTGGGCGCAAGCTTGCCGTATGGGGAAAACCGGTCATCATTCATAAACAAAGGGCTGGCGCTCCAATTGGCGGAAAACGGCGGATTGGCGACAACAGCTTCAAATCGTTGTTCACTATGCTGTGGCCGCTCCAGGGTGTCTTCATTTTTAATATCAAACTTCCGATAGTGCACATTATGCATGATCATGTTCATGCGGCAGAGGTTGTACGTGGTGGGGTTACTTTCCTGTCCGCAGAAACTGCTTACACCATTCACTTCTTTCGCCACTCGCAGGAGCAAAGAGCCGGAACCGCAGGTCGGGTCGTACACGCTTTTGAGCTTCTTTTTCCCGATGGTTACAATCTTTGACAAAATTATACTCACCTGCTGGGGCGTATAAAATTCTCCGGCCTTTTTGCCCGCGCTGCTAGCAAACTTTCCGATCAGGTATTCATACGCGTCACCCAGTATATCACTATCATTATCTTCCAGCCTGAAGTCAATATCATCCAGATGGACCAGCACTTTTACAATAAGATCATTCTTTGCGTTTTCGGTCTTACCGAGCTTACTGCTGGTAAGATCCAGATCCTCAAAAAGATTTCCAAATTCCTCTTCGCTTTCCCTGCCCATGGTGCTTTGCTCAATATTGGTCAGCACCCTGGAAAGGTCCTCCAGAATAAATTTGCTCTTGCCGTTTCCATTGCCCCTGCGCCTTAGTTCGCTGAAAAGCTCCGAGGGTTTTAAAAAGTAGCCAAGAGCGTCCAGGGCCTCCCCTTTGACAGCTTTTAAGTAGTTCTTACCATCTTTTGAATTTTCTTTAATATCTTCGTATTTTACCCCGTCCGGCTTGAGAATGTCATCAGCATAGCTGTTCATTCTCTCGCTCAGATACTTGTAAAAGATGAACCCCAAAATATAATCCCTGAAATCATCGGCACCCATTTTACCCCGCAGGGTATTTGCGATGTTCCAGAGCTGTTGTTCCAACAACTGTTTGTTTTCGTTCATGATCTCCTTACATATTGCCGGCGTAAAGCGTTTTCTTTAGACAGATTCAGATGTGCTCACACAACATCCATGCATATCCATAACAAAACTTTCATAGCATATATTTTTCTGATTTCAAATGAAAACTATAGGTTACTTGCGAAACAAAAATGGTGGCTGTCTAACCCCCGACCTCTAAGGGCAGGCTCCCCGTGCCTGCCCTAATCGCCATGAATGCCGTTATATAGGACAACCACAGGGTGTTGTACCTACAAAGAGTCATTGCTCCAATGAATATCATACTAATTTTCAAAAGCGTTTTCCCTGTTCCATTCAACCATACCTGTTGTTAAAAATGCTGTTCCATGTTATTTTTGCCCTATGAAAGACATATATCTTCGCATCAGAAACCGCGCCAGACAGGTTGTGCTTGGTTTTCCGGCTCAAAATTTTTATCAGGATTATGAGCATGCGAATGAGCTTTCCAGAAGGTTTTTTGAAACCGATCCCACTATCAATACAATGCGTGATTTCGTATCTGAAAACATTGGAAATAATTTCGGTCATGGCATGAAGCATGCCGTGAAAGTCACGCTTGATGCCGGCGCATTAATGTATATAGAGGGCGAGTCAGCAGGATATCCAAAGAACTACATTGACAGCCGCGTACGCCTCGCACAATGCTCAGGCCTGCTTCATGACATGAAACGGGGACAAAAAAATCATGCGGTTAAAGGTGCTGAATTTGCCAAAGAAATGTTAAAAAAATATAATGGCCTGGAACCTGAAGATATTAAAGATGTTTTCAATGCTATATATAACCATGAAGCTTTCAAAAACAACTTGGAAACCGGAACTCCTGAAGGTAACCTTGTTTCAGACTGCCTTTATGATGCAGATAAATTTCGATGGGGACCTGACAACTTTTCTCATACGGTGTGGAATATGCTGGAGTTTACCGAAACTCCGCTTTCAAAATTTATTAGCCTCTATCCTGATGGTATTAAAGCATTGGAAAAGATAAAGACCTCTTTCCGGACCCGGACAGGAAAAAAATACGGCCCTTCATTCATTGATACCGGCCTTGCCATCGGAGATAAGCTTTATGAAATTATAAAAACAGAGTTTGCCGAATATTTGTAGACCCTAATATTTATAGACAATGGTTAGTGGTAAAACTATTTTGGTTTTTTATTTTTATTATGCTCTTCCCATGATTCAATAGCCTTTTTCTTAGCTTCAGCCTTTTTATCCTCAGGCATTTTATAAATCTTTTCCCATAATTCAGTAGCCTTTTTTTGGGCTTCGGCTATTTGATCGGCAGCCATTTTGGACTCAATATAAGACATACGTTTTTTTGCATCTTTTTTTCCTTGCATGAATGCCACGCTAAACCAAATATACGCTTTTTCATAGTCCTTTGATACACCTGCGCCTTTGCCATACATTATGCCAAGGTTATACTGAGCTTCTATATTTCCCTTTTCAGCAGATTTTTCACACCATTTCTTGCCTTCAGCAAGGTCCCGTGTCGTCCCTTCTCCTTTGACATACATTTTGGCCAAATTATACTGAGCTTGCGTATGCTCATTTTCAGCGGATTTTTTAAGCCATTTCATAGCTTCAGTATAATTCTGAGGTATAATTTTGCCTTTATGATACATAATACCCAGCTCATACTGCATATCAACATCTCCCTGTTCAGCTGCCTTACTAAACCATTCAATGGCTTCAGTAGGGTTCTGTGAGACACCTTCACCTTTGGTAAACATCATTCCCAAGATATGCTGAGATTCTACATGTCCTTGTTCAGCTGCCTTTTTAAACCACTTAAAAGCTTCAGCAGGATTCCGTGGTTGGCCATCTCCTTTTCTATATATGATGCCCAAGTTATATTGGGCTTCTGCATCTCCATCGCTGGCTGCCTCCGACATATGTTCATAGTATTTATCTCCAGCAGAGAAAACAGCACTGCTAAAAATCAGCGGGCAAGACAGCAAGAGAAACAGAAAAAAAAACGGCCTTTTAATCATAACACCCCCTATATATTTTCCTGTTTGTTGCAGAGTTCATTAACAGGTTTTAACCTATTACCATATCATATTTAATCCCACTTTCATATCCTTTATTAATTTTTAACATTTCTAATTGCATATTGTTTCAGTTAATATTTTGACAAATGTGTTGTCATGATATAAAAAATCAATTCAAAATTGTTAGCAGTCTCTCAAAAAAAAGGGTGCGAGGATGTCTCATTTATAAAAAGCTGACTGTCTGAGCAAAACGAGTTTCAGATATTTATAAATGAGACATCCTCGCACCGGGTTATTGAAAAGATACAATTGTTAAATTCAAACAGGTGAGAAAATGAATATTCATAAAATTGAAGCAAGAGATCTGCCGGACCTTTGGTTTCAGGCTGTTAACAATATACTCGACAACGGCAGAAAATTTACCATTGATCGTGGCTCATACGCCGGGCAAACCCGTCTGGAATACGATTATTTTATGGGTCATGTTAAATATCCCGGAACAAAACCGCTGCTCCCTGACATTCCGTCTTCAATCGGTATACCCAATCCAGTCGAAGAAGCATATGTTTTTGGCGGTGATGGATACTCAAGGTCATATATTGAATACTTAATGACAGGGCACAAAGAGCCTGGAGAGTCTTACACTTACGGGGAAAGGCTCACAAAAACCCCTGTTGCAGGTGCAAAGTTAGAGTGGCTTTTACAGGAAAATAACGAAATAATAGAGAAAAAAGAAGTAGACGGAAAAATCATTTTTGAAGAAAATGGCCATCTATTCCTAAACCAGATCGAATGGATTATAGAAACATACAGACAATATGGAGAACGAAATAACCAGATGGTTCTCCAGGTTGCAGATCCTTCGGATTTAATACTCCTTGACCCCCCTTGTCTCAGGTCCATCGACACACGCATTCAGGATAACAGTCTCGTGTTTTTTGTATATTTCCGGTCATGGGATCTTTGGGGAGGGCTTCCGGCAAATCTTGCAGGCCTCCAGAATCTAAAAGAGTACATGGCTTCCGAAATCGGTGTTGAAGACGGTGAAATGATAGTCGAAAGCAAAGGCCTTCATCTTTACGGCTATGCCGAAGATCTTGCAAAACTAAGATGCATGAAAAGTTAATCGTTTAGAACAAAAGCTGGGATTTTATTAAATGACAAGATATGCTTTTTTCACACACCTTCTTTTTGCGGTCTGTCTGTTTCTTATATCAATTGCTATCTGCCGTTTCATGATCAATCGCGTCAAAATAATGGATGTTCCAAACAGTCGCTCCTCCCATGATTCTCCTGTTCCGAAATCAGGTGGCATTGTAATTGTTATCACATTTTTAATAGGCGTTTTATCAATATGGTTTTTTGGCGATGCAACGATGATTAAAAAAAAATATTTCTATGGGTTTCTGTTTTCAGCTGTCCTGGTGGCGGCAATATCCCTATATGATGATCTGACCGCAAGACCTTTTAGTGTAAAACTTGCAAGCCATGTGATTGCTGCCACAGTTGCCATCGCTTTTGGAGTTGTCATTCACAGCATTTCACTTCCCTGGACAGGCACAATTCAACTCGGTATTGCCGGCTACATTATTACTTTCCTCTGGATTGTCGGCCTTACAAACGCATATAATTTTATGGATGGTCTTAATGGAATGGCTGCGGGACAGGCGGTAATTACAAGCCTATTTTTCTGTTTTTTAAGCTTCAGCCAAGGGAGTACATTTGTTTATATTATATGTTATACCATTATTTCAGGGTCTCTAGGTTTTCTGGTCTTTAATTTCCCGAAACCGAGCCTGTTCATGGGTGATGTGGGCAGCGCATTTCTTGGTTTTATCTTTTCAACACTATCCATTATTGCAGCACTTTACGATCATTCACACACATCCTTATTTGTTATACCGCTTCTAATGTTTAATTATATATACGATACGTTGTTTACGTTCACCCGACGACTGATTAATAGAGAAAATATTTTTGCTGCCCACCGCTCTCATCTTTACCAGCTTTTTAACAGGCTCGGGCACAGTCATGTAACGGTCAGCTGCTTTCAATTCTGCGTATGCATTGCACAAGGTATTGGGACAATTATAATGATTAACATACAGGGTGACCAAAGAGTATTTATCTTTCTTCCGTTTTTTTTATTCCAGGTATGCTATTCGGTTCTGATAACGGTAAAAGCCAAAAAAGCAAATCTAATTTAATTCATTGCCTTTTCCGTAAGTTGCTTCGATAATTCCATAGATAAAATATTAGAAGCTATACTTCTGACTTGGGTGTTGTAAGCCAGTTAATATAGTTAAAAAACTGATCCGAATGCTGTGCCTTAAGGATCCATAGATAATAATAGCTCTCAATTGGTATCGCCTGTTCGGTTGCGTATGTGGTAGGAAATAAAAGCACCGGAATTTCACTTCGCTTAATTTTCACAAGGACCTTGTACAGCATTGAATATAGTATGCGTTGTGGAAGATATTCCTGATCTAGGACAAATACTTTGATGCAGCTGGTCAGGTCCGAAATATTAAGCCCGATGTCTGATATATTAACAAGAATAACAGCCTTCAAACTATCATGCTTTTTAAGTGACAGAAGATATTGCCCTCTTTTTAAGCCCAGCTTTTGATATTCCTTAGAAAGATCTTGACATCCCGCCATCTTTTCCGAGAGGTCAAAAGCCTTGGTCATGAGGCCCTTAGATTCGAATTTATAAAAATCTTCGAGCTCAGCCAGATCCTGGGGAATAGTTTTGGTCAGTCGCCATGGTTCGGAAAACGGCAGTTCATTGAAACCAGATCTTCTGTAATGAAAATAAGCGAAAGAATCAAGTGAACAGCGTGTGGGGTCATTTATACTCCGGGCCGTCCCTCTAAAGACAAGGTTGCTGAGCTTGTTCTCAGGGCTGAAGTAATTCATTATATAATCCATATGGATTGAAGAAAATCTGTGGGAATCACATACAAACCGTGCGACTTGACTTAATGCGCCCAGCCTTGCCCTAACAATAGGTGATCCTGCGGCCTCATGGTGAATCAGCCATGTTTTTTCGTAAAACCGCAGCATCGCCGTATGACCTTTTATAGTTCCATTGGTCTGATATATAAAATGCCGTGCCAGATCGAGATTGCTATCATATAATTTTTTATAGGATGTCTTAATCTTTTCCTTGTCGGCCTGTATGGATTTATATTTTTCAGGATTAATAAGTCTTGTTTTAAAAAAAAGTTTCCATAAGGCGTCAATGTTTACTTTGTTGTCAATATATGAATTCTTGTTTTCCGCCTGATTAAGAATGGCCATCAATTTCATATGGTCTCTAAGATTCATGTCAAGAATAGCAATACCGCACTTAATAAGGTTGCCGCCGTCATCATTTTCAATATGTTTTCTGTATAATATTTGTGCCATGCATTTCAGCCTGAAGTCACCGGCAAAACACAAATCAAGCTCAGGAATAACCATTCCCGGTAAAAGAACTGAGCTTTCTTCGGCCTCCTCCACGGCAAAACCTGAACCGGAAACATCCACAATTTTTCTACTGATCATCTCTCCGGTAAATGGGTGCTTGAAAATGATATCAGGTGAAGGGACAAGTTTAATGCGAGCACTGCGGTGCTCCGTGGACTTAAACACATGCACCTGGTGTTTTACGGCTTCAAGAATATAGGTTCTGGTTTTAGAGCCATTGGTTTGTCTTAATATTTTACATTCTCCAGAAAAGAGGTTCTCATTTGCAGACGATAATATCAAATTAACCCTGGACTCCGGATTAATCCAGAGGAAATTTTGTGGTGGCGTCAAGGACACTTCGACTCTAAATGTCAGGGGACTGAATTCGACCAGTTTACCTGAATAAATTGAACTTCCCTGGGCCATTTGAACATCAATGCCTGTGCATGTTTGCCTTTTGACTTTCCGTTTACTTATTTCCGTGTATTTTTCCGGAAGCTTAAAGCTGATATCGTCTTTACTTATGCCAATCAATTCAGGGATAACAAGCAGAAGCATGTTCTCATCTGTAATGAGAAGGTTTTGGAACCGGTAAGATTTTAGAATTTGATCAATACCAGTTCGGCTCGCCCATAAACAGTCAAGCCGGCTGCCATGACACAACCTTGTTCTCAAATGGCGGGTAATGGAGCGATTAAATTTTTTATGCTTGAAATTGGCGACAATTGTACTGCCTTGGAAATTGATATAGTTCAATATATCAACTAATTGAGTCTTACCTCCGGTTTTTCGGCGACTTTTGCCGCTGCCATTGGAAGAGGATTGGGAGGATGACTTGATTTGATATATCGGCTCTGCTTGATAATCTTTTTTTTCACTATTCGGTCTAAAAATGTAATGCTTTTTTTTTGCTGATCTCATGATTGAACCATCTTCTATTATGTGTTTTTTTACAATTCAAACGCCTTTTCAATTAAACATATGATCTTATTGTACTATTTGTAGAAAACTTGCAAATAATATGCCACCTGTGCAGTCAGACGTCTTTTTGATTTTATTACAATAAGTTAACCTGCCAAAATGATTTATTAGCATTATCGATTTCAAAAATATACATGGATATTGTGACATAAATTATATAATACCGCAAAACAACACACCCGATATTCATTTTAAATTTTTAAAATACTGAGATTTTCAATGCACAATATAATTGGAAAATGATCCATATCCGGAATATATATTTCGTTTTATTGTTTTGTTTTTATTGACTATTTAGTATTTTTTCCATTTCCATGCTGTTTATATCCAATGCTATTTGGCAAGTTATTTATATCTTTAATAAAAGGGCTTTGTTTATGTGACAAAAAATGTCTAGGGTGGCAAAAAAAAGTAATAAAAAGGGGTTAGATATCGGAACTTGCCAACCGGCCGGATACTTGTCGGCTTATTCGGCATGAAGGCTACTGCTTTTTTCCGGCAGCCATTCCAAGGATAAAATCCGTCTGAAACTTAATATAGCCTTCTATTGTGTAGTGTCTGGTAAGATACCAACCCCTGAAAGCCCATTGATGACCCAGAATCGAAATATTGTGCGCTATCAGGTCGAAGGAGTGCTCGGCGAGATGCGACAAATCTCCTGCGGTGACTATACGTGCAAGGACATCAACAAAAAGACCGGTAATTCGAATCTCATTTTCTAAAACTTTCTGCTGCCACTGTGAGGGAAGAGACTGGGTCACCTGATACATGAGAAGTATGTGTTCACGCATTTGGTGACATATCATAAAATATTCCCGGACCACCTCTGCAAGGGTTTCCCTTCCGATAGTGGTTCTTGACAAAGCTTTTTCGATACCCTTCTCAACCATATTATGAATTGACACACAAACAAGATACAGAATATCTTCCTTTGAAGTCACATATTCATACATTGAACCAACTGAGATACCTGCCGCACGAGCAATCTGTCGCGTGGTGGCTTTATGGTAACCGCTTTTGATAAAAAGCGGTACTGCTGCTTCGACTATCTGCCGCCTCCGCTGTTTAACCAGATCAGGATTCTTAATCTGTGTCCGCACTTCTTCAGTTCTCTTTTGTGTCGACTTCATGACAATTCATAATCCTCCATGCTGTTACCTATCTGTCAAAACCATAATTTTTGGGAGTTTTACTCGCCGAACATTCCTGAACTATCGTTCGGTTTCATTATCGTACTGGACAAGTGGGTTTTTTGTCAAGCTTTTTCAAATACAAGCAATATTAATGGGGCCACATCATATTGCCGCCCTTATAGTACGATTGTTTTTATATTTTTATTCAAATAGTTATGGTTTTTGATTTTTTTATGCAAACATATAAAAACAAAATCGGGCAAAAAGAGGTTGACAAAAAACTATTTTTGGAGAACAATACTTGACAGTTGAACGCATGTTCGGTTTTTTATTTTACTTATGACCACAAGCATACTATGCATTTGTTATAATGACATATCAGAATAATAAATATCAATCAGTGAATTTCGGAAGGAGGTAGTTTTGGATTTTAATCTTACGAAAGAGCAGGAGATGATCCGAAAGGAAGTTCGGAAATTCGCCAAAAATGAAATCGCCCCAATAGCCTCTGATCTTGATGAAAAAGAAGAGTTTTCAGCAGAACTGACAAAAAAGATGGGAGAAATAGGTCTGTTCGGCATGTTTGTTTCTGAAAAATATGAGGGCCAGGCCATGGATTACCTTTCGTATATAATCGCTGTCGAAGAGATTGCACGTGTTGACGGATCTCAGGCAGCAACAATCGCTGCAGCCAACTCTCTCGGCATCGGTCCGATTTATTACTTCGGAACTGAAAAACAAAAAAAACAATACCTGCCCAGACTATGCAGTGGTGAAGGACTTTGGGGTTTTGGGTTAACGGAACCGACAGCCGGATCTGATGCCGGTGGAAGCAAAACAAGTGCGGTTCAGGACGGGGATGATTGGATAATTAATGGCTCAAAAATTTTTATTACCAATGCAGCCTGCGAGTTGACAATGGGCGTAACAGTTCAGGCTATCACAGATACAAGACCGGATGGGAAGCCCGAATACACATGTTTTCTTGTGGAATCCGGCACACCCGGCTTTAAAGCGATACCGATGCATAAAAAAATGATGTGGCGGGCCTCAAATACTGCGGAGCTTTACTTTGATAATGTAAGAATCCCCAAGGAAAACATGATAGGAAACCAGGGGGATGGTTTTCACCAGATGCTGCAAACCCTTGACGGCGGTCGCCTTTCCATTGGTGCAATGGGTCTGGGCGGTGCGCAGGGCGCATTCGATGCTGCGCTCAAGTATGCCAAAGAAAGAGTACAGTTCGGTCAGCCGATAAGTAAATTTCAGGCTATTGCATTCAAACTGGCTGATTGTGCTGTTGAGATCGAATGCGCCAGAAACCTGATGTATAAAGCGTGCTGGCTCAGAAATCAGAATATGCCTTTTGCCAAAGAGGCTGCCATGGCAAAACTTTACTGCTCGGAACTGATGGGCAGAGTGGCAAACCATGCAGTTCAAATCCATGGTGGATATGGATTAATGAAGGAATATGATGTCGAAAGATTCTACAGAGATCAAAAACTTCTTGATATCGGAGAGGGTACTTCTGAAATACAGCGCATGGTTATTTCACGATATATCGGCTGCTAAAAGGGGTTAAAACGATGAATGACAATATGCTTATCGAAGAAGAAAACAACGGAATTTCAATCCTGACACTGAATCGTCCCGAAGTAATGAATTCCTTTAACTTTGCAATGCTTGAAGCATTAAAGGAAAAAATCGAATCGCTTCGGTTCAGACCTGATATAAGGGTTGTCATTATTACAGGTGCAGGCGAAAAAGCCTTTTGTGCAGGGGCTGATCTGAAAGAACGTGCCGGCCTTACAGAGGTTCAGGTTAAACAGTTTATCCTCACTATACGCAACCTTTTCACATCCATTGAATCTCTGAACAAGCCTGTTATTGCAGCTGTCAACGGCGTTGCCCTTGGTGGAGGAACCGAATTGGCCCTTGCCTGCGATATAAGAGTTGCTTCACTTAACGCATCTCTGGGCCTTACAGAAACACGCCTTGCGATTATTCCGGGCGCGGGGGGAACGCAGAGACTACCAAGACTTATAGGTAGGGGGAAAGCAAAGGAACTGATTTTTACCGGCAGAAGAATTGATGCCGAGGAAGCACTTGACATTTCTCTTGTAAACAGTATTTGTGAGCAAGACAAACTACTTGATGAATGTAACAAGCTGGCAGCCATGATTCTTGAAACAGGTCCTATAGCAATCGAGCAGGCCAAATATGCTATTAATTACGGCATTGAAACCGATCTTCATACAGGATTATCAATAGAATCCAACGCATACTGGATGACTATACCCACTGAAGACCGCCTGGAAGGCCTGACCGCCTTCAGGGAAAAAAGGAAGCCTGTTTACAAAGGAAAATAAAGTATTTAGCTAAAGAGGTTCAATATGCTGGAAAATTCGGAAACAAATCGAACATTCTGGAAAAACGAAGAAAAAAAACTTGATGACCTTTTAGAAAAGGCGATTTCTCCTGGTGGAGAAAAAGCGGTGGCAAGGCTTGTCAAACAAGGGAAAAAGCCTGTCAGAGAGCTCATAAACAATTTGATAGATTCCGGTTCACTTTTTCTTGAGCTTTCGCGCATTGCCGGGTTTGGAATGAATTACCCCGGTGTCGATGACGTTCCATGCGGAGGCCTTGTAACGGGTATCGGTAAAATCCATGGCAACTGGACCATGATCTTTGCAAATGAAAGTCGCGTTAAGGCAGGCACTTATTTCCCGATCACACTGAAAAAACATATGCGCGCTCAGGCAATAGCAAAGCAGTGCGGTCTTAATTGCGTTTATATCGCGGATTCCGGTGGCGCTTTCCTCCCAATGCAGGCTGATGTCTTTCCTGATGATCAGCATTTCGGCTCCATGTTTTACAACATGGCGCGAATGTCTGCCGCTGGACTCAAGCAGGTAACGTTGAGCACAGGGGGCAACACTGCCGGCGGAGCCTATATTGTCTTCATGGCCTGTGAATCGGTAATGATCGACAAAATGTCCTATTCTTTTCTCGGTGGACCGCCTCTTGTAAAAATGGCCACCGGCGAGACAATCTCGGCAGAAAACTTAGGAGGAGCAAAGACACATACGACCGTATCAGGGGGTGCAGACCATTTCTGTAAATCACAGGATGAAGCCATAGAAACAGTTAGAAATATATTGTCAAATGAACAGCCTCAAAAAATACACATGCGGCGATCAACTGAATTGCAGCCCAAGGTCTCAAGTGATGCTATTTACGACCTCCTACCT
The DNA here is from genome assembly GCA_964617785.1 of uncultured Desulfobacterales bacterium. Taxonomy (GTDB): domain Bacteria; phylum Desulfobacterota; class Desulfobacteria; order Desulfobacterales; family SURF-7; genus JAFDJC01. Next base: position 14,163 of record CAZTYY010000009.1, read on the forward strand.
GCAGCCATAAACAAAGGTATAGATGTTCGCTCTTTCATCAAAACAATAGCAGATGACAGTAGATTTACTGAATTCAAAAAAAATTATGCCCCCGGACGCGGCGATAACATCGTAACCGGGAAGATTCGTCTTAAGGGCCTTCCCGTCGGCATAATCGCTTCTAACGGAGTAGGCATAGTATTTTTTGAAGCTGCTCGAAAGGCGACTGAATGGATTATTCGCTGTTCTTATGATAAAACTCCTCTGCTTTTTATTCAGAATTCACCCGGCTATATGGTTGGATCGGAATCAGAACATATGGGCATCGGCAAATACGGTTCAAATATGGTAAGGGCTGCTTCATGTGCCCAGGTCCCCAAAATACAGCTTGTCATAGGACCCGATAACGGCGCTGCCAATTATGGAATGTGCGGCCGTGCATATAAACCGAATTTCCTTTTTAATACCATGAGGGGAAGAACATCTGTGATGAGCGGACGGAGTGCCGCCGGCGTACTGCTTTCAATCGAGCAGAGGAAACGTGAAGCCGGAGGAACCCCGATGTCAAAGGAAGAAATCGATGTATTTCGCCAAAAAATGATCGATAAATATGACGGTGAGGCACATCCCTTTTATTGCGGTGCCCGTCTTCTTAACGATAGAGTTTTAAAGTTTCATGAAATAAGGGAATGGCTTGCAACAACATTTGAAATATGCCTTCTGCAGCCGATAACGAAGCCTAATTTCGGAAATTTCAGATTTTAATCAAGAAAGGAGAATAGTTAAAGTGTCTAAACATGATTACTGGAAAATTTTTCCGAGAATGCCAAAAAAAGTGACCATAGGCGATATAACCATTCGTGACGGATTTCAGCATGAAGAGAAATTTATATCAACTGCTGCAAAAATCTTCTACCTTGAGGAACTCATCTTTGCCGGATGCCGTTACATTGAAGTTACAAACCTTGGAAGCTCTTATCTTATGCCACAATTTAAGGATGCGGAAGAATTGCTTACACATCTCAGGAGCGACCGATTTAAAAACCGCTGTGAAAAAAAGGGTGTTAATTATGATGATATCTGTCTTACAGCGATTACTATTCGTGAAAAATCGGTTGACCGAGCCATCCAACTAAAAGAAAAAGGTATCGGTCCTGACCGGGCATTGATGATGGTTTCAACCGAAGAAGAGCACCATTTTGCCAATTCAGGGACCACACTGCCGGACTACTGGAAGGAAGCTGAAAGATGCATTAAAAAGTGTCAGGACGCCGGTATCAAAATGTGTGGGACAGTCAGTACAATCTGGGGAAGTCCCATAGGCGGATCAACGGACATGAAAGATGCTGTTGAATTTTCAAAACGGTGGCTTGAAATCGGCGCCAGTGATATTGAGCATGCCGATCATGACGGAAGCGCTTCAAGTCATGAAGTCTATCGTTATTTTTCAATGATCCTTGATGAAATTCCGGATACAAGGCTTCATATCGCACACTTTCATGAAACTAAGCGCATGGCATCGGCATCAGTCCTTGCCGCTTTACAGGCGGGGATCATAAACTTTGAAGCAACTCTTGGCGGTTTGGGTGGTCAACCAGCCAATTTTCTCGATGACTACCCTACAAGGGGAACAGGGGAATATTATTATGATGACCCGCGCTACGTGGGCTTGGTATGCCTTGAAGATACCCTCGTTCAAATTGATGAGATGGGAATTGAACATGGATATGATGTGGATCGAATCCTTTGGCTTGGAAAGAAAATGGAAAAAACCATAGGCCGTCGTCTTCGCTCAGAGGCTGCCATCAATGGTCGGACGCTAAAAGAAGGTCATATGCAGTATGCACGCCCCGGCTTGAAGACCTTGAAGGAAAAATTAAAAGAAGAGCCGGGACAGTGTTTCCCGGGAGGTTGGCCGGAAAAAGCTGTGCTTCCGGAAAAATACAGTCCATCTTCATAATTTCTATTAACCCAAGGGGGATATATGGAAAAAAATAGTAAGAAGCCCTATATAAATGTAGATTATTTTGAGAGTCTTACGGGTGACATTCCTGAATCAGGGGAACAATCTATAAAAGAAATAGGAGAAAGAGTCAAAGCACTAAGAAATAAAAAAGGCCTTTCTCTTGATGAACTTTCAAAACTTACAGGCTTTGAAGTCAGCTTTCTTTCCGACATTGAAAGTAATAAAATACAACCGCAGTTGGGAACTATTATCAAACTTTCAAAAGCACTGGATAGCGCATTCAGTCGTCTGATATCAGAAGAAGGTACTGCATATTATTCCATAACCAGAAAAAATGAGCTTAAAACAGTTTCAAGGTCTACAGGCAAGAAAGGGAAAAAGCAGCTTTATTCTTACAAGAGTCTGGCGCCGGATGTCAAAGGCCGACATATGGAAGCATTGCTTGTTGAATTGGAAGAAAATACTGATGAAGAGCTCTCTGTCCACGAAGGTGAAGAATTTATATATGTCCTGAAAGGCACGGCAAAATTAACAATTGGAGAGGATGCGTTTGATCTCGAACCAGGCGACAGCGTTTACTATCTTTCCACAACGCCGCACCTGATTGCGGCAAAAGAAGGTAAAACAGTTATTGTAGCTGTTCTTTATGAAGGCTGAGTGAAATAATATCGAAGGATTGCTCCGGCTTCCCTATCGAGAACAATCGCATTTGAACAGACGGTTTTCGATCACGATGTTCTGTTTTTCATTGTTTACAGTTAGTTAACATGTAACCCGGCTGAATTTTTTCAGCTTGACTTTTACCGGGTTTTATGGTTCAATAGGTCTATATTTTAAATACCGTTTATTCTTGCACTTCATGCCGAAAACATAGCATTTCATTAACACCTTTGTTTTTTTATTAGACGGGTCTTATTTGTACCTGACATAACGGATATTTATAAAAATATTATAAAACAAAATAAATTAATTTGTCTTTCGACAAATCATGTTTTAATAATAATATTATTCAACATAGGAGGGAGGTTCAAATGAACGATTTTTTAAAAAACCTTAGAAATACTGGAAAAGACAACCGCCCTTTAAAAAGACCGTCTTCTTATAATAGCACCCGGTATCATTATGAAAGCCAAAAAAAACATCACTCTGACGAAAAACGGAACGGTCAAGACAGGCGGACAGAGGAAATGGCTGTTGCAAAATCACAGGAAAGCATTGCTGCTTCCATAGTCGAAATTGCTCCGGCAATAATTGAATTTATGGAAATTGTTGCAAAAAGCAGAAAACGCGTGGCGGAAGCGGAAGAACGAAAAGCAAGTGCCATTGAAAATATTTTTAAAGAACTCAAGGAAACCGGCATTGAATCTCTTCTCGGCCTTCAAGCCAGCAAAAAAAGTAAAAAAGTAAAAAAACCCTTTGACCAGCATCGGAAAAAAATCCTGCAGTTAATTTCCAAGTTGCGAAACAAGGGAGAAACATTTGACAACATAGCGCTGTACCTGCAGAAAGAAAGCCTAAAAACATTTTCCGGCAGAGGGCAGTGGCATGCTCAAACCGTGCACAGGTTATATCAGGACTATATTCTGGATTAAAAAGCCAAAACAGTTAATCTTCTTCAAGCTCTTTTACGCCCGCGTAATAATCAAGTGCTTCCGGATTCATCAAGGCGTCTTTGTTTAACACCGGTTTATTTTCTATTGTTTTTAGTATTGCAAGTTCAACTTTTTTCATATTAAGCGTATACGGAATATCCGGCACACTCAATATTTTCGCAGGGACATGGCGCGGTGATGCATTCTGTCTAATCGCATTTATTATTTTACTCTTCAATTCACCATCAAGTTCATTTCCAGGCTCCATTTTCACAAAAAGAATCACCCTGACATCATTCTTCCAGGGTTGGCCTATAACAACACTGTCCGCAATCTCCTCAATCTGTTCAACCTGACGATATATTTCCGCGGTACCTATTCTAACACCGCCTGGATTCAAAGTCGCATCAGAGCGACCGTATATTACAACCCCTCCCCGTTGATTAATCTCTATAAAGTCCCCATGCCGCCAGATATTGGGATATACATCAAAATAGGCAGATCTGTATTTCGACTTGTCATCATCATCCCAGAAATATATGGGCATGGAGGGGAATGGTGCAGTACATACGAGTTCACCTTGCCGGTCTTTTATCGACTTCCCATTTTCATCAAATGCCTCGACTTTCATTCCAAGTCCCCTGCACTGCAATTCACCTGCAAATACAGGCCCTGTCGGGTTACCTAGAGCAAAGCACCCGTTCAAGTCAGTACCGCCGGCAATGGAAGCAAGCTGTACGTCGGCCTTGATATCCCGGTATACAAACTCAAACCCTTCAATCGATAAAGGTGATCCTGTAGAAAGTATCGTTCTTAAAGGCGTAAGATCATATTCGCTGCATGGCTTAATGCCGGTATTCTGAAGTGCCGACAGATAACCCGCACTTGTTCCGAAAACCGTAATCTTTTCTTCCTGCGCCATTTGCCATAAAACACCGGGGTCTGGATAAAAGGGATTGCCATCATAAAGAACAAGTGAAGCACCTGTGGCAAGCGAGCTTGTAAGCCAGTTCCACATCATCCACCCGCAAGTAGTAAAGTAAAATATCGTGTCATGGCGCTTTAAATCCGTATGTAAAACTAGCTCCTTAAGATGATGTACAAGAATCCCGCCGGCGCTTTGCACCATACATTTTGGGAGACCTGTAGTGCCTGATGAATACATGATATAAAGCGGGTGGTTAAAGGGAAGCTGCTCAAATTCAATTTCAGGGTTTTCAATTGGAGACTTGAAATCGTGGTAATGCACTGCGGATGCAATCCCGCTTATATCAGGATCATTCTGCGTATACGGTACAACCACAACTTTTTCAATCGAAGGAAGCTCTTCGGCAATCCCCTTTACCGATTCAAGAGAATTGATATCTTTTCCTTTAAAAGAGTAGCCGTTTGCGGTGAAAAGAACCTTCGGCTTTATCTGTCCGAACCGGTCGAGCACGCCCTTTATCCCGAAATCAGGTGAGCAGGATGACCATGTAGCACCAAGGCTTACTGCTGCCAGCATTGCGATAATCGTTTCAGGCATATTCGGCATAAAGGCCGCTACACGGTCCCCCGGCCCTATGCCTATCCTTTTTAATGATGTAGCTACCTGTGCAACCTCATTGTAGAGTTCCTCATACGTAAGCTTAACATAAACTCTGTCTTCTCCCTTAAAAATCAGAGCTGTTCTTTCATCACGGTATCTAAGAAGGTTTTCTGCGAAATTCAACTTTGCCCCCGGGAACCATTCAGCACCAGGCATCTTAGTCAAATCATCAACAACCTGATGATAAGTTGAAGAAGCAATGACCTGGGTGAAATCCCAAATCATAGCCCAGAAATCAACAATATTGTCTATCGACCACTGATACAGGGACGAATAATCTTTTAGATTTGTATTGAATTTATTATTAGCAGCTTCTATGAAACTATAAATGTTAGTATTCTGAACTCTTTCTTCAGACGGCTCCCACAGGAGTTTTGACATAATTCCACCTTTCTCGCTGATTGTTTAGTACCTGAATGGAAACTCCGATTTCAGGCAGGTTGGGTTAAGCCCTGTCACTTTTGATGACTATGAATGCATTTAATCATCCGATGGTCAAAGTGTATAAACCTTTTCACCTTCAATGACATTTATACCGTTATCTATCAGAAGCTTTACCGCCTCATCAAGCTTATCAAACCTGAATATCATCACGGCATTATTTGTATGGGGACGGACAAATGCATACATATATTCAACATTCAAACCTTCCCTGCCAAGTAAGTCCATTATTCTATGAAGACCACCTGGTTTGTCTTCAACCTCCACAGCCACAACAAAAGTCTTGCCCATTGTAAAATTATTTTTTTTAAGCTCTGCTTCCGCTTTCATGTTATCATCTACAATAAGACGCAGCACTCCAAAATCAGAAGTGTCGGCCAGTGAAAGTGCTCGGATATTTACGCCTGCCTGGGCGAGAATCGATGTAACGTCGGCAATTCGCCCAGCCTTGTTCTCCAAGAAAACCGAAATCTGTTCAACGTACATTTTTCACCTCTTTTATTAAATTTATATTTCACGATTATCAATAACCCTGACCGCCTTCCCCTGGCTTCTTGCGATGGTTTTTGGCTCAACAAGCTTTACCCTGGCGGAAACACCGAGGTATTCTTTAATGTCGTTCGAAATTTTTCTTTCAAGATTTTGCAGAAGCTTGACTTCGTCGGAGAAAAGTCTCTCGCCTACTTCAACCATAACGGTCAGTGTATCCAGATTTTCCACCCTGTCTATGACAAGCTGATAATGCGGCTCAACTTCATCTATCTGCATCAGAACGCTTTCTATCTGTGATGGGAACACGTTTACTCCGCGAATAATAAGCATATCATCGGTCCGCCCGCTAACTCTGCCCATCCTGACATGGGTTCTGCCGCAAATGCATGGCTCAAGATTCAGAGATGTGATATCACGTGTTCTATACCGGATTACGGGAAAAGCTTCCTTTGTAATCGATGTAAATACAAGCTCTCCGGACTCACCATGTGGCAAAGTTTCACCTGTTGACGGATCAATCACCTCCGGTATGAAATGGTCTTCAAAGATGTGAAGACCTGCCTTTGCTTCATGACATTCTATGGCGACGCCCGGCCCCATGACTTCACTTAGACCATAAATATCCACAGCAATAATGTTAAGTTTGTTCTCGATCTCTTTTCGCATACTCTCAGACCATGGTTCTGCACCAAAAATACCAAATTTGAATTTTAAATCCTTAAAGGACACGCCCATTTCAGCAGCCACCTCTGCCAGGTGGAGCGTATAGGATGGCGTGGCCGTTAATATCGTCGGGCCGAAATCTTTCATAATCACGATCTGCCTTTTTGTGTTTCCGCCTGAAACCGGAATAATTGAAGCTCCCAATTTTTCTGCGCCGTAATGCACGCCCAGACCTCCTGTAAAAAGACCATAGCCATATGCATTGTGTATGATATCTCCACGCGATGCGCCTCCTGCTACAAGTGACCTTGCCATAATCTCCGCCCACGTATCGACATCCCTTAATGTATATCCGACAACCGTTGGCTGTCCTGTTGTTCCCGATGATGCATGAATCCTTACAACGTTATCCATAGGAACGGCAAACATGTTAAACGGATAGTTGTCCCTGAGATCCTGTTTGGTCGTAAACGGAATTTTCTTGAGGTCATCAAGCGTTTTAATGTCAGCCGGTGTAATATTGGCATCTCCAAAACTCTTCCGGTAAAAAGGAACCGACGCATAGACCCGTTCAAGAGTCGCCTGAAGACGTCTGATCTGTATCGCTTCCAGAGCTTCTCTCGGCATTGTTTCATATTCAATGTTAAAAATCATATCAGCGTCCTCCAATACCGGTTAAACCGAAAATTTTATTCATTAAGCTTTCCTTTGAAATCAGGCTTTCTTTTCTCAAGGAACGCGCTGGTTCCTTCACCTGCATCACTGCTTGCCATACAAAGCGCGAAGGCATCTATTTCAATAGCACAACCCGTATCAAGATCTGCATCCATACCCGTATTTATAGCATATTTTGCAGCCCTGATGGACACTTTGCCCTTTGAGGCTATTTCCATTGCTGTTTTATTTACTTCTTCCATTAAGCCGGCGGCTTCAACAACCTTGTTCACCATACCGATTTCCGCTGCTGTTTCGGCTGAAATCATTCTACCTGTGAAAATCAGCTCCTTAGCCATATTCTTTCCTGTTAGCCTGGGTAAACGCTGGGTTCCTCCAAAGCCCGGTATAAGGCCAAGGGTAATTTCCGGCAGCCCGAATTTTGCATTTTCAGATGCATAAATAAAATCGCATGCAAGTGCTATTTCGCTTCCACCTCCCAATGCGAATCCATTGACAGCCGCAATAACCGGTATGCTGAGTTTCTGCAGTCTGTTTATTACTAAGTGGCCTTTTTCTGAAAACTGTTTTGCCTGGAGAGCATTAAACTTTGCAAGTTCGGTAATGTCCGCACCGGCGACAAAAGACTTTTCTCCGGAACCTGTAAGAATCAGAACCCTTATATCTTCATTAGCGGCAACGTCATCTATTGCCCGCCCGAACTCTTCCAGGAGTTCACTGTTTAGAGCGTTCAAAGCTTTCGGCCGGTTAAAAGTGATGGTGGCAATTCCTCCATCTAATGCAAATAGAATATTGTTATACGTCATAACGCCCTCTCTTTATAAAATCTTTTCAGAATTTGATATTTAAGATTTATTGTAATCAGCTCCCTTTTTAATAAAAGCAGTCGGATTAGTTTCCAGGATATAACTTTTTATTCCATTTGTTATCGCCTCGCAAATATTATCCAGATATTTGCGATCTGTGAGCCGCTTGCATTCTCTTGGATTGCTGATAAAGGCTGTCTCTATAAGTATCGACGGCATTTGAGCGCCCAGAAGCACATAGAAAGGCGCCTGTTTGACCCCCTTGTTTTTAATCTTGCTGTATTTCTTTTTAAGATTTTTACACATCGATTCCTGAACATGTGTTGCCAAACGGCTTGACTCGTTAATCTTTGCATTCTGCATCAGATCCGTCAAGATCGACTGCAGATCGCTGATATTCTTTTCGGATGTTGCATTTTCCTTTGCAGCCACCCGTATTGCATCGGCATCGGTTGCGAGATTTAAAAAATAGGTCTCAATTCCATAAGCATGCCTGCTTTTTGCCGCATTTGTATGGAGCGATATGAACAGATCAGCATTTTTCGTATTCGCGATTGCGGTTCTCTCTTCAAGCGTTAAAAATGCATTGCCGTTTCGTGTCAGAATAACTTCGCAATCCAGTTTTTCTTTAATCTTGGCCGCAAGTTTTTTTGCAAGGCTCAGCACAACGTACTTCTCGTGGACCCCTCTCAGGTAGCCCGGTGCCCCATAATCCCGACCGCCATGACCCGGATCTATCACAATTCTCTTGACACCAAGGGCAAATTGTTTTGCAATGGCGCTGGGTAAAATTTTATCGCCATTTTTAGTTGGCCCTTTGGATGCATGATATTGTTTACCGCCATATCTTTTCCCGCTCTTTTTTCCCCATACATCGATAACGATCCTGAACGGGTTCTTAAGTGAAAATATCTTGTAATTATCAAAAGATTTGATATCAATCACGACTCTTACCGAGTCTGGTGTATGCTGGCCGGCCCTGGCATTTCTCAATAAATTGTCATTAATCGGTATCACCTTATTAAATTCACTGCACAGGACACTTCGGTCAAGATCTATATAAAGACGTGGCGGCTTATGAATGGAAGGGTCTTCTTTCAGGAGCCTGTGGTGATACATAGTATCCTTGTCTGCATCGATCACAACTCTTGTGTAGTTTGGGTTTGACCAGTATCTTATATCTCCGATTTCTGAAAACCCTTTGGGTTCGGATGCCGACGATATTTCTGTTTCCGGCCGGCGGAGTTTATCTTCAGCCGTTTTTGTTGTCTTGGTATCACTTTTTGCGACTTGAATGTTTCTTCCGGTAATTCTTTTGACTTCCCACACCGCTCTTTTGTTGTATCGGCTTTCCGGATAATCTCTGACAATACATTCGAAAATATCGATTGAATTCTTTTTATAAGACTTTCTAGAAGATCGATTATAAAGCTCATAGTAAAGCTTCCCGGCCTTGTAAAGGCCGGCAGCAGCCCATTCCCCGCGAGGATCGTGCTCATATACGGCTTTAAATTTATTGATACACGCAAGCCACTGATCCCTGTACTTTAGCTTTCTCGGATTTTTACGAAGCTTTTTATAGGCGGCATCAGCCGCATAATATTTGTCCTTTGCTGTTTTTACTCTGCTGCCGTCCGAGAGCGGTTTGCCTTTTGAAGATATGGATTTGGTTGAAACCGACTTTTTTGGACTTGTTTTGGCAATCTTTTTTATTTCAGCTGCCGCTTTTTTTGCGTATGCTCTTTTAGGGTATCTTTTAATAATGCGTTCAAAAATATCCAGCGCTTCCTGCCTGTCTGATTCAAGGTATGACTTTCTTGAAAGTGAATAATAAAGTTGGCCAGCCTTAAAAAGACCTGCCGCGGCCCATTCGCCATTTGGATCAAGCTTGTAGACCGCTTCGTACCTCCTAATACAAGTAAGCCATTTGTCCCTGTATTTTTGTTGTTTTAAATTGTTCCTAAGCTTTTTCCAGGCGCTGTCAGCTGCAAAATATTTTGATTTGGCTGTCTGGGCGGATGCGTCAGACACAAAAGATGCAAGAAATGATAATGCAACCAACGCTATTAAAAAAACTATTATTTTTTTTCTATTCATCATAAACGTTAAAACTCTTCGGTCACTTTTTCCTTAAGCTCACTAAGATAATTAATGGCATCAATGGGTGTCATTGTTGATATATTAATTTTTCGCAATTTTTCTACAACAATTTCTTCAGGCTTTCTAAACAAGCCGAGCTGAACAGGGCCCTTTTGCTGTTCCTGCGTCTCTGATGCCGGCAATCCTGCCAGATTGCATTCTTTTTTTTCAATTTCTCTTAGAACGTTCTTGGCTCTTTCAATGATTGCATCAGGCATTCCAGCAAGCCTTGCCACCTGTATTCCATAACTCCTTGTTGTGCCTCCCTGTTCAAGCTTCCGGAGAAAAATAATTTTTTCGTTCCACTCTTTTACTGCAATATTAAAATTCTTTACACGTTCCTTCCGATCAGCAAGATCGATCAGCTCGTGATAATGGGTTGCGAATAGCGTTTTAACACCGGCTCCACCCAGATCATGTAAATATTCGGCTACCGCCCATGCGATACTCATCCCATCGTATGTGCTGGTTCCACGACCTATCTCATCCATGATGACAAGACTATCTGAGGTGACATTATTCATTATCTTGGCTGTTTCCTCCATCTCAACCATAAATGTACTCTGACCTGAAGAGAGATTGTCAAGTGCCCCGACCCTGGTAAATATTTTATCCGTAAGACTTATGGAGGCTTCTTCGGCCGGTACGAATGAACCGATATGAGCTAAGATTACGATAAGTGCCGCCTGGCGCAAAACAGTTGATTTTCCCGCCATATTCGGACCTGTAATGATCAGCATCTGATGATCATCATTATCCATTCTGATATTATTGGGTATATACCGCTCACCCGTAATCATCTTTTCAACAACCGGATGGCGACCCTCTTTGACACGTATTACACCGTCTCTGCTGATTTCCGGCATGCAGTAATCGTTCTGATCCGCTGTCTCTGCAAAGCTTGTAATGCAGTCAAGGCCGGCAATAAAGCGTGCAACATATAATATACGACGACTGTTTTTGACAACCATGCTTCTGATATCATTAAATATCTCAAACTCCATTGACGCCATCTGCTCCTGTGCGCCCAGCGCTTTTGTTTCAAATTGTTTAAGCTCGTCTGTAATATACCTTTCAGCGTTAACCAATGTCTGTTTTCTGGCGTAATGGGGCGGAACTGATTTTATCTGGGTTTTTGGAATTTCAATATAGTATCCAAACACCTTATTATACTTAACCTTGAGGGAATTAATTCCTGTTTTCTCTTTTTCTTCAATCTCAAGTCTGGCGAGCCATCCCTTTGCATCACTGCTGATCTTTATCAGTTCGTCAAGATTGCTGTTATAGCCTTTTTTAATCATTCCGCCATCATTTATTGTCATCGGAGCATCTTCGCGAATAGCCTTGTCGATCAATTCTGAAAGTCTGTGTAGGTGATCGAGCATATCAGGCTCAGAAGATACATCGATCCTGAAAAAGTCGGATTCAAAAACAGAAACATCCGAAAAAATAAGCGGCAGCATGTTCAACGAATGCTTAAGCGAGACAAACTCCCGAGCATTGCACCTTCCCATGGTTATCTTGCCTGCCAGTCTTTCCATATCATATACGGACTTCAGGTGCTTTCTGATGCCTTGCCTGGTATTTACGTCTTCCTTTGCCTGTCTGACCGCTTCCAACCTGTTCATTATCTCATCCGGATCAACAAGCGGATACCGAAGCCATTGTTTCAGGAGTCTTCCGCCCATGGCTGTAACGGTTTTATCGATGATGTCGATGAGGGTTCCGCGGCGAGTGCCTGTCTGCAGGTTTTCCATAAGCTCAAGGTTCCTGCAGCTCATGTCATCAATGTGCAGATAACTATCCAGTGCGTATGGTTCGATATTGCTGATATGCCCGGTTTTCTGTTTTTGCGTCTCACGAACATATGAAAGCAACGCCCCTGCTGCCGCAGTTCCTGCCTTTGCGTCTTCACAGCCAAATCCTTCAAGACTTCTGGTTTCAAACTGTTCAATGAGTATTTCTTTTCCGGTTTCAGGGTCAAATCTATTGTCATCGAGAAATGATACATTCTTTTCCTTCAGGAGGTCCAATAAAGATGAAAACGTATCATCTAAACGATAAGACTCGGGTATAAGGACTTCACTCGGAGATATGCGAAGCATTTCCTCGATGACCTTTTCAATACTGTCTGCTTCAGTCAGCCTGAACGTCCCTGTGGAAATGTCGAGAAAGGAAATTCCAAAAGGCTTATGCGTTCCGGAGATGGAAAGGATATAATTATTTTGCTTCTCATCGAGAAGTGCATTGTCGACAATCATTCCGGGTGTGATTACCCTGACCACATCCCTTTTTACAATACCTTTTGCCTGGGCAGGATCTTCTATCTGATCACAAACAGCTACCTTATGCCCGCTCTTTATCAGTCGCCCAATGTAGTTGTCGGCAGCCTTAACCGGTATCCCACACATTGGAACCGGGATATCGTTATTTTTATTTCTTGAAGTAAGTGTTATTTCAAGGATCCGTGACGCAGTCTCGGCATCCTCAAAAAACATTTCATAGAAATCACCCATTCTGTAAAAAAGAATCGCATCCTTATACTTCTCCTTGATGGAAAAGTACTGTTGCATCATAGGTGTTATTTTAGCATCTGTTTTCTCAACCACTTGTAATAATTGCAATATCAGTCTGTTTTGTTTGAGTCACCTTCAAATCCCTGGTTATTTTTTTCCAAACCCTTGATTTTTTCACGCTGCGAAGTCAATAAATTGTTAAGGTTTTTGATTGTTTTCCGCGCATTGAACCTTGCTATCAAGCTGAAAAAATAAGATATGATAACTCCTGTAAAAAAAGATACGAAAAAGAAAATTCCAACCTGCATTTCAGGAGATCGGTATTGGACAAAGCCAAGGTCCAGAGAGAGACTTTCTGTTAAAAGAAAAAAACTTCGGTTCTGAAAAATGACAATACAAATAAACACAAAAACAGTTAGGACAACAAAAAAGTTGATTTTTTTCATCCAGTTTCTCCTTTGGAATTTATCGCTTTTTTACACCGCTTCTACTCTGAACCGGATTAAAACTCAACCCTTTTTTCTTTTCGCTTTTTACTCTTCAGGTTTTACTATTCAGGGGGACAACCTCTATGTCACCCCAGGCACCGATACCGTCCTCCTTAATCACCACTATCCCCCTGACGCCTTCGATTTTTCTACCAAACTCGATTGCACCCGCGATATCTTCTTTTGATATAATCCGGTTGGCGATGGATGTCGCAGCGGCATCAGCCAGCGCACAGGAATCGGACACAACACAGACAGCGTCGGCATTTCCAAAACTTTTCGAATGTCCTACCGTTCCCGATGAAGTGCATAATGAAACAGGATCTCCGCAGCCGTCGACAGTTACACCAACCTTCATACTCAATGGAGAGCGACCGGCAAAAATTCCTGCCGTAACCATGCCGTCAAGTCTGATAAAAATATCACCCCCGTTCTCAACCACAACATCCCTTGAATAATCCAGAAGCCCTCTTCCAACACTCTCAGCCACAGCTCCCGCTACGGCAGCCATCGGCCCGACGTCTGCCGCCATACCGGCAAAAATCATTTCTCTCACTATTTTCGGTGCCGGACCTGTTTTGGTCCATGGTGCAAGAGTTTTCGCAAATTCCGGATATTGTTCAATATATGTTTCTAAATGTCCTCGGCACTCAAGGACAAGCTCCCTTGCAGCATCGAAAAGCTCTGTCTTGGCCCGAACAAAAATATCGGTTTCCTTGACAACAACCCTGAATGAAACCAGGTTATTATTTCGTATAAGGTTGCGGTATGATTTTTTGTCATTCATTCCGATATGTTACCACACAAACTCAGGTCGCATGCTTTCCGGGCACTGGTTAAGAAAATAACGATCTGTCATACCGGCAATAAAATCTCTTACCGTCTCCACATCTGTACTGGTCTCAACATATTCGGATGACATATTTTCGAGAAAACCGGTGAAAATAACTGATGAAAGATTTTTCGTCCTTAAGTCGGCAAGGTATTTTTCAAATAAGTGCTCATAAAGCCTTTTGATTGATTTTGAATATTTTTTTATCTTTGGATTCAGGTAGATGTTATTGTAATTGAATTTTTTAAGAAGCTTCAAAGCTTCAGATATTTCAAGGCTGAAAGATAAGAACGGCTGTTGATAACTTTTTTTGATAATATCGGTCACAAGGGTATATACGATTGTACCGTTTGTGTCGCCAAGTAATTCAACACTCTCTTTTGGCAGGTCAGACCTCATGATAAGACCCAGGCGAATCGCATCTTCAATATCCCTTCCTACGTAGCTTACCGTGTCAGCCATTCTGACAACACATCCCTCAAGTGTCATGGGTACAAGCGGTTCCCGGCCACCTCTTAATTTTTCGGAAATATCATTATACAGGCTTTCAAATGTCCTGCCCTTTCCGGGCTCAAGACGCTGATTGTGGATTTCGCCATCGTGACACAAAATTCCGTCAAGGGTTTGAAGACACAGGTTCCACCCCTCTCCTTTTCGTTCAACCCTGTCAAGAAAACGGACGCTTTGTACATTGTGGTGAAAGTATCCTGCATTGTCTGCAAAGCAAAGTTCAGATAAAAAAGTTTCCCCTTCATGTCCAAAGGGAGGGTGTCCGATATCATGACCGAGTGCAATCGCTTCGATCAGGTCCTCGTTGAGTCCGATAAAACGCCCTATGGTGCGTGATATCTTTGACACAAGCTGAACATGAAGAACCCTGTGCGTAATATGGTCATTCCCGGCAAAGTAAAAAACCTGTGTCTTGTCAATATATCGTGTATATGCCAGGGAATGGAGAATTCTATCCACATCCACTGCAAATGCCTGCCTATAGTCATTTTCAAGACGTTTATCGTATTTTCTCCTTATTCCAGCGCTGCTCGGAATAGCTTTGTAGGATAATATTTCCTTTTCACGTTGATTTGATATTTCTTTTAATTCAACAATTTTCATAACAACTCAAATCTCTCCTTGTTCAATCATATTTTCCATGAGCTTTATATAATCGATTCCCGCCTTTCTAAACCCTTCCTTACCATATTTCATATTCGCTTCAAGGACATAGTATTGTCCGCCGGTGCTTACGATATCGATCCCCACATCATCCCAACCACACTTTCCGGCTGTATAAAGGGCAAGATCTAAAGCCTCACCCGGAACATGATATAGCTCAACGCTCCCGCCTTTTGCAACATTGCTTCTGAATTCTCCGGGAGCTGCAACCCTCCAGTAAGCGTGTACCACTCTTTTTCCGATCACGACAACACGTATATCCCTGTCAGTCTTTATATATTTCTGAATATATGCCGGGCTTGTCTCATTTAAGTATTCTTCAAGGTCGTTTCCGCTTTTAATAAGGAAAACCCCATTCCCCATCGCCGAACCTCTCGGAACTTTAGCTATGAAAGGAAAGTCAAAATCACAAATGATTTTTTCCCTGCAGCGCCTTCCGTAATAAACCCTTGTCGCAGGATGTGGTATCTCCAGAAGGTTAAAAACAGCTGTCTGTTTGATTTTATCCTGCACACATTTATAGGTATGGTACGATGGGAAAGTTTTTTTTCCGATTGAATCGAACAAATCTGCATAAAAAGTGGTTGGATAATAGATTTTTCCGGCATTCCTTATTAAGAAGGCCTCTTCCTTACTGTATTCACTGAAATTAGGCCGGACACCGAGTGTAATAACATTTCGACATCCCTTAAGACGTGACTCAAGGGCTATAACTTTTTTCGTAGCTGTCATAAGATTTTAGTACAAATGCTGATTGAGAAACCGGAATATCGGCATAGCTTCTTTCGGTCTCCAGCCGAAAAAAAGCGCCGTCTCCGCTTGACAAAGAAAAAACAAACGGAAGTAAATAATTGTTTACAAAGCACATTTTTTCAAACTCAGCCCTGTACTCCAGTGACCCTGAAAAATCAAAAATCTCGAGTTTGTTAATTTTTGTCTTCTTCTCATCAAAATAAATTTTTTCGCTTTTTCCAAACCAGTCTTTTTTTAATAAAAGGATATACCCTACCATCAATTCATCACGCTCAATAACAGCTGAATCGAAATCAATAACCGGTATCCTGCCTGCCATAATATCAACAACATCTTGTGCTTTAACAGGAATTGAAGTTATTGATTCAAGCATCGCACCATCTGATTCGCCTTTGTAGAATTTTCCCTCTGTGTGTGACAAAAAATAATAATCTGTTCCATCAAAAGACAGGCTTGCCGATGATTGCCCTGGGATTCCCAGTATTTCAAAACGTATTTTATCAGGCCTTGATGCAATCCATGCTACGCGTACGGAATTCGACTCCTGACCATCCGTCAGGTTTACCTTTCCGATTCCCTTAAAAGTTTTTAAATCTTCATTTCGCCTGGTTATCATTGACAGGAGGCGCTGTATCTCATCAGACGTCCCTGCTATTGACAAATCAGATGAATCAGATGAATCACATATCTGTTCTTTCAGTATACTGCATCCTGAAGGCAATACAGCTGTTATCAAGAATAATAGAATAAAATATTGTTTCAACTAATTAGCACCGTTGCCGGACAGCTTTTGTATTTTTGCTTCAAGCTCAGCGTTGTTTCCATTTTTGCTATGATCCAGAGAACGCTTGAACATTTCAACTGCCTTCTCTTTTTTCCCGGTCTTCAGATAGACATCTCCAATATGTTCCAGAATAATCGGATCATTTGGAACAAGGATGACGGCTTTTTCCAGTTTTTCAAGCGCCTCTTCAATTTTTCCTGTTTTATAATAAAACCATCCCAGGCTGTCGGTAATGTATCCGTCTTCGGGTTTAAGTTCAACAGCCCTGAGGATCAACTTTTCCGCCTCTTCCAAGTTCCGGTCAAGATCAAGATAAGTATAGCCCAGATAATTCAGTGCGTGTGCGTCCAAAGGATCAATCTCAATAACTTTTTTCATCTGTTCAATAGATGCTTCCTTCTTTGCCCACTTATCGTACACAACTCCTAAGCGAAAATGAATCCTTGTGTTTCTGCTATCGACCGCAAGCGCTTTTATTAATATTTCTTCAGCCTCCCCGTATTCAGCATTTTCCTCATAAAATGCGCCGAGATACAAGTGCAGTTCTATGTTGGTCGAAGTCATCTGGACGGCCTTTTTTAAATACTCTATTGCTTTATCAATTTTTTTGTCATCCTTGTAACAGAAGGCCACATGAACCGCAGCGCTTTCAAAAAATCTTGAATCCGGTTTTACTTTTTGAAAATATTTCAGCGCATTTTCCATGTCTTTTTTTTCGTTATATGCCACACCCGTCAAGTAATTAAGGTCTGAACTTTCCGACTGGTGCTCAAGCATTCCATGAAGGAGTTTGAGGGAATCATCAAAACGGTCTTTTTCAAAAAAAAGAAAAATGATCTTTCTTGTAATATTAGGGGTTGCCAAACTTTTCTTTGCAAGCTCTCCGGCAATCGTCTCAAACTCAGTATTCATGCCGGCATTATGATAATAAAGCCCCAGTTCCATTTCCGCCCTTATATTTTCAGGCTCTATTTTTAAAATTTCATGATAAAGACGAACAATCTCCTCATGCATATCAGCGCTGTTTCCACTGTTCTGATAAAAATCCAGAAGTTCAAATCTCGGTTCGATAAGTTCAAAATCTATCTCCAGGGTTTTTTTAAACCATTTTTCAGCTTCTTCTTTGTCTCCCTTTTCTGCGTATGCTCTTGCCAAAAAAAAGTAGCAATAAAAAGAATCAGGAAAGTTTTCAACAGCTTTTTTATATACGTTCAGGGATTTTTCGGTTTCCCCCATTTCAGTGTAAAGTGCTCCCAGAACAAGGTAAACCTTTTCCTGTTCAGAATCAGCCTGTATTACTTTTTCATATGCATCGGCCGCTGCCTCAAAATTTTCAAGTTTCTGCTCAATGCCTCCCAGAATAATCAGTGATTTCATATCTTCAGGTTTTGTCTGAAGGACCTGCTTTATCATTTTTAAAGCATTATCAAACTTATTCTCATAAAGATATAAAAGCGTCAGTTCTCTTTTCAGCAGCAGGGATTCAGGATCCTGCTCAACCGCAGCCTCAAGATAGAATATAGCTTTTTTAATATTGCCGTTGTTTTTCGCCTGCAAGGACTGCGTGTAATTAAAATATCGGTTTCCCGGCGTTTCCGCGTAGTTATCCTGCTGGGTACCCGATGGCGCGGACCGATCCAGAAAAGAACAGCCTGAAATCAACAGACCTGAAATCAACAGAATAGGCGAAGCGGCAATAAGCAAACCATATTTTTTTTTTGTTTTTCTATTTTTAATTGGCGATAAAATCTTCATTTAATCCATTAGACCTTTCAGTAAAAACAATCTGATTATTATAGTTTCTGTCAATGTTTCTAAAAAAAACATTAATCCGCATTCCCTGCATCACCACCAGGCGTGTAAGCATGAAAGTCGGGAATTTCGTTTTTAAAAAACGTTTTTATCTTTTTAATTATATTTTTTTCAACCTGCCTCACCCGTTCTCTTGAAATACCGTATTTATCTCCAATATCCTGAAGTGTCAGCGGTGCGTCTGAAAAAATGCGGATGTCGAAAATTTCGAGTTCACGATCACTCAGTGTCTTTTTAAACTCATTGATTTTTATATGAAGAAGTTTCTCCATTTCTTTTTTTGCAACGCGATCCTCAACCGACTCCGATTCAGAACTTAAAAAGTCTATCCTTCCCGTATCTGAATCGTCCTTCACCGGTGCATCAAGAGAAACATCCCAACCGTCAAGCCGCTGGTCCATATCGATCACCTCTTTTTCAGAAACACCGAGTCTTTCAGAAAGAAGCTTTGGTTTGGGATCAAAGCCCTGTTCAATAAGCTTCTGTTTTTCCTTTTTCAGCCTGAAAAAGAGTTTTCTCTGGCCCTGTGTTGTACCGATTTTTACAAGCCGCCAGTTGTCCATTATAAATTTCAGGATATACGCTTTTATCCAGAATGACGCATAATATGAAAATTTGACATTCTTGTATGGATCAAACTTTTTAACGGCTTGCATTAGCCCGATATTTCCTTCCTGAATCAGATCAAGAAGATTCTGCATCCATATTCTCTGAAATTCGATGGCAATTTTAACCACAAGCCTCAGGTTCGATGTCACAAGGGTATAGGCTGCCTCGGAACTGCCTTCTTCCTGGATTCTTCTACCGAGTTCAATCTCTTCTTGTCTGTTGAGAAGCCTGTATCCGCCGATTTCTGAAAGATACCGTTGAAGCGGATCATATTTGACAAGGCTTTTATCGTAGTTCTTTTTGACAATGTTGCTGATTTCAGAGCCGGACGATAGTTTTGTCTCTTTCTTTTCTTTTTCAGATTTTGCTTTTTTCCTGTCCTTCATAAATATTATAAACTGCCGCGAGTTACATTTTTAATGGACAGTAATCACTTTTTATGATATCTGACCAATTTATCTGTTTTTGTTCTGCGTTTTGCGCCTGTAGCTCAGCTGGATAGAGCAACGGACTTCTAATCCGTAGGTCGGGGGTTCGACTCCCTCCAGGCGTACCATTAAAAGCATGGGTTTATGGCTATCAACTGGCATAAGCCCCTTTTTATTGCCATTTTACAAACCACACTCTCTATATTCCCCTTTAAACAATACATTAACGAATACCCTGCTAAACGCTTTTTTTGTTTTGGTCAACGGCTTGGTCAACATCTGTCTTTCTTTGTTGACTATCAAACCACTTTGTATATCTTTTCATGGCCTTAGTCAATGATTCATCATCCGGCATATATATGTTTTATAGCCAGGAAGGATAGGAATAAATTTTTCAGATTGGCCGTTCACTCTCGGGTTAACTGCCGGTATTTAATGCGCCGGGGCTGATCCGCTTCAATACCAAGCCGCCTGCGTCTATCCTCCTCGTAGTCTGAATAATTTCCTTCAAACCAGGTTACCCTGCTTTCCCCTTCAAAAGCCAGAATATGAGTGGCAAGCCTGTCCAGAAACCAGCGGTCATGACTGATGATAACGGCACAGCCCGCAAAATTTTCCAATGCTTCTTCCAGAGCCCTCATGGTGTTGACATCAAGGTCGTTGGTCGGTTCATCGAGCAGCAGTACATTCGCCCCTTCCTTGAGCATTCTTGCAAGATGAACCCGGTTGCGTTCACCACCCGACAGGTTGCCGACTTTTTTCTGTTGATCAGACCCGGAAAAATTAAACCGGGCAACGTAAGCTCTAGAGTTGATGGAGCAGCTTCCAAGCTGAATAGTATCCTGCCCGCCCGAAATCATCTCCCAGATGTTTTTGTCGGGTTCAAGGCTGTCCCGGCTCTGGTCTACATAGGCCAAATGGACGGTATCAGCGATTTTAATCATTCCGGAATCCGGGACTTCCTGATTTGTTATCATTCTAAAAAGTGTCGTTTTACCGGCACCATTGGGACCGATAACCCCCACAATTCCGCCCGGCGGAAGGCTGAACGACATCTTTTCCATGAGCAGGTTTCCGTCATATGCCTTGGTCACATTATCCGCTTCAATGACAACCTTGCCCAAACGAGGCCCGGGAGGAATATAAATCTCCAGTTCTTTGTCTAATTTTTCATTTTCCTGCCCCAGCAGTTTTTCGTATGAACTGATGCGCGCCCTTGATTTTGTTCTACGCCCTTTCGGGGACATGCGAATCCATTCGAGTTCACGCTTCAGGGTTTTCTGCCGTTCTGATTCTGTTTTTCCTTCCTGCTGAAGACGAATCTGTTTCTGTTCCAGCCAGGAAGAATAATTTCCCTTCCATGGAATACCGTGCCCACGATCCAGTTCCAGAATCCATCCGGCAACATTATCAAGGAAATATCGATCATGGGTTACAGCGATTACTGTGCCTGAATATTGCTGCAGATGATGCTCCAGCCAGGCCACGGATTCTACATCCAGATGGTTTGTAGGCTCGTCAAGAAGAAGGATGTCAGGTTTTTGCAATAACAAACGGCACAGGGCAACCCGTCGCCTCTCTCCACCCGAGAGAACTTTTGCCGGGGTGTCACCCTCGGGGCAGCGCAGGGCATCCATTGCCATAGTGAGACGTGAATCCAGATCCCAGGCATCCAGAGCATCAAGCTTTTCCTGCACTTTTGATTGACGCTGGATTAGTTTATCCATCTCTTCATCAGACATGGGTTCAGCAAACTGATCGTTAATGGTGTTAAATTCGTTCATCAGATCAACGGTTTCCTGAACCCCTTCTTCAACAATTTGTCGCACGTTTTTTGTATTATCAAGCAGCGGTTCCTGCTCCAGAAAGCCAACCGTATATCCCTTGGACAATACAGTTTCGCCATTAAATTCTTCGTCCACACCGGCCAGAATCCGTAGAAGAGAGCTTTTCCCGGATCCGTTCAATCCCAAAACCCCGATCTTGGCACCATAAAAGTATGAAAGGGATATATCTTTCAGGATCGGTTTTTTGTTGTGGTTCTTGCTTATCCCGATCATAGAGTAAATAACCTTATTCAGTTCGCTGTTCATTTGTTGAACGCCCCTCTCTTATTGTTTAAAAAACAAAGTATCTCTTTTTTAATCAGACAGATAAAAAATGATTTTCATCAGTTTCGAAAGATTATAACAGGATACTTATACTACTGACAAGAACTCGCTTTTCAAGTACCATTTTATATTTGAGATATAATTGTATGTCAAGG
>CAZTYY010000010.1:0-11235 GCA_964617785.1 uncultured Desulfobacterales bacterium
GGAGCAAAAAAAAACCCCGGACCGATATTTAATCAATCCGAGGTGTCCCTTTTCTTTACTCAAGATTTTACGGTATTTTATTGTCCGCGAAAAATACCATCATCGTTCAGGCAGGTTTTCTGACTTTCGGATCTTTCTATTGACCGCACCTTCCCATCCGGTTTTTTTCGAACAGTGGTATTTATGCGGCTTTCGTCCCCGATTACAGCGGCGGGCCCGTCCCTGAATTTAACAGGGTTCCCTGACAAGGCTAATAAAAGCACCTGAACGTATTTTCTACTAATATTGGATTATAATATTCAAGTCAAGAAAATTTTCTTGACTTGAATTCCAATTTGTATTTATGAAACTCAAAACAACCAACAGGGCATGTCAGTTCAGTAGAGGCATTTATCTTTTTAGGCAGGTTCCTGGAGCAGCTTTTTTGATTCCAGGATTTTCATTCCAGGAACATACGATGATGAAAATCAGGAAAACATGGGGGTCGATTAAATTTACTTTATTGCTGATCGCTTTTCTCTTTACAACTCCGGTCTTGTTATCGGCAAAGACCGTAAAAGATCAGCTTGGAAGAACGGTGGCAGTCCCTGGTAATCCACAAAGGATTGTATCGCTGGCACCCAGCATCACGGAAATTGTTTTCGCCCTCGGTAAAGGGGATCTGTTAAAGGGTGCAACACAGTTCAGTGATTACCCGGAAGAAGCCGAAACTATCCCCAGGGTGGGCTCTTATGTGAACCTTAACCTTGAAAAGATTGTTGCACTTAAGCCTGATCTTTGTATAGCTGTAAAAGACGGCAACCCAAGGTCAGTAGCGAAGAGGCTTGAATTGTTGAATATACCTGTTTATGCAGTAGATCCGAGAAATCTTGAATCGGTTATGGAGACGTTTCTTGAAGTAGGCGGGCTGATCAATGCCCCTGAAAAAGCGACTATGATAGTGCAAAAAATGCGTGCAAGGATAACTAAAGTGGAGTCGCTTGTGAGAACAGCAGATGATACCCCGCGTGTTTTTTATCAGATCGGGATTTCTCCTATTGTTTCAGCCGGGACCAATACATTTATCCATGAATTGATTGAGATGGCAGGTGGGGAAAATCTGGCAAAAGGTCCGGTCCCTTATCCCCGATTCTCCAGAGAGAAGGTCATCTCCCTTGTACCGGAAGTATTTATTATTACTTCAATGGCAAGGGGGGAAGTGCAGGAAAGGGTAAAGGCTAAATGGCAGCGCTGGGACACTCTGCCGGCAATAAAAAACGACAGAATCCATTTTGTTGATTCGGATGTGTTTGACAGACCGGGCCCTCGTCTAGTGGATGGCCTTGAAATACTCGTGAAGATAATTCATCCTGAGCTTTTTAAACCAACAAAGAACAGGAGGGATAGTGAGTAAGGCATATCCGTCAGTATTGAAGCGTGTGACGATTGTTTCAATAATCCTGGCCATCTTTCTGGCTGCTGCAATGCTGATCGGTCTTTCAGCAGGATCGGCAGGGAGCAGTTTAAAAGCGGTATGGCATTCATTTAGCAGCAGCGATGATTCAGGATCAATGCTTGATGCAATCATCTGGAAAATTCGTTTCCCAAGAATTCTTCTGGCTGCAATGGTCGGTGCAGCACTTTCACTCGGCGGACTTGTTTTTCAGGCGTTATTGAGAAACCCTCTCGCAGAGCCATACATTTTGGGCATATCCGGCGGATCAGCCATTGGGGCCATAATCGGGATTCTTATGGGATTTTCACATTTTCCCGGCGTAAGCCTGACCGCTTTTGCAGGGAGTTTTGCTACACTGTTGCTGATTCTTTTAATGTCTTCCGGGCAGTCGATAATCGTTAAGGACTCTCTTCTCCTTTCAGGAGTTATGGTTAACGCTTTCTGTGCGGCTGTTATATTGTTTCTCATCTCCATTGCCCAGGACTCCCGTCTGCACAATATCATGTTCTGGCTCATGGGTGATTTTTCATCTTCAGATATTAACCAGGTAGTGATTCTGGCTGTTATGCTTTTCCCATGCTTTATATTGATGTTTCGATTTTCCGGCATTATGAATCTGTTGCTTCTCGGCAATGAAATGGCCCAGACCATGGGTGTGAACGTAAGGGCTGTTACCGTAACACTTTTTATTGTGACGTCGTTTATGGTGAGTGTGACTGTTAGTCACTGCGGTCTGATAGGATTTGTGGGGCTGGTGATTCCACATCTTTTAAGACTTGTTCTGGGATCGGATCACCGGATACTTGTACCGGCATCTATTTTGGGGGGCGCCGCTTATGTGGTGTTGTGTGATGTGCCGGCAAGAATCCTGCCGTCACAGGGCGAAATGCCCGTGGGAGTTATTACGGCAATGATAGGTGCGCCTCTTTTTATAATACTTTTAAAAAAATCAAAGAGATGACGATAGCTGTTGAAATAGACAAACTTAATTTTTCCTATAAAAGCAATCCTGTTTTAAAAGATATGTCGTTTTGTGTGCAGGAGGGTGAATTTTTAATCATTATAGGTCCCAACGGCTCAGGTAAAACCACACTCATGAAAATAATTTCCGGGATCATCAGGTTTCAAAAGGGGAAACTGAATATTTTTGGTCGTCCGGCAGGAGAATATACGAGGAGACTGCTCGCAAGGAAGATTGCCTATGTCCCCCAGGCGCCTGCAGCTGACTTTCCTTTTTCGGTCAGGGAGTTGGTACTCATGGGAAGAGCACCATATATAGGAGTGCTTGGAATAGAAGGAAAGACGGATCATGAAATTGCAGATAAGACGCTGGCGTTTACGGGCATAGAACATTTGGCAGATCGCAGGATTGATCAGTTGAGCGGAGGTGAACGACAGATGGCATATATTGCAATGGCTGTTTGCCGGGAACCTGCAATCATTGTTCTTGATGAGCCTACTGCATCCCTTGATTTCGCCCATCAGGTCAGTGTGATGGATTTAATGGAAAAGATGAAAATCGAAAAAAATGTCGCAGTTATTATGGTATCGCATGATGTAAATCTTGCGGCCATGTATGGAGACAGACTGCTTCTTCTAAAAGAGGGAAGAAAACTCAGCATTGGGGAGGCTGTTGATGTGCTTTCAGGCGATGTGCTTGAACAAGCTTACAAATGCAGCCTGGTTCTTGATAAAAGTCCGGTTGGACAGTTTCCAAGGGTTATACCATTGCCCGGGAGATATCAGCGGGATCAGGAATAAAGAGAGGATTAGTTTGATTCGGCCGGCTCGAAATATCCATGCAGTTCTTTTGGTAGCTCCCGATAATCGATACCTTTTGAAAGTTCGCTAAGATCAGCCGAACTGTATGTGTTCCAGTAGAGAATCGGTTCGGTATTCATTGAAGCATCTTTTGCCAAATCAAGTACTGCAGCAAATGTTTTTCCCGTATATGTGGGTTCGAGCTCAATGTTATTGGAGCTCTTCATCGTTTTAATAGCGGCCATACCTTCTTTTGTTTCACAGCCATAGCAATCACCAAAATAGTTGTGCAGCACTTTCGGAGCAATGATGTTGATATGTGGAATATGCGAAGACTGGTGTTGTAAAAAACGAAGCGTTTGTTTCATCAGGGATTTGACGGCTTTCTCTCCTGCTACCTGCAACGGTCCCAGATTAGCACTTGTGACCCGGACTCCAATCACAGGAATGTTAAGGCCTGAAAGCAACATCCCCAGAGTAAGACCGGCCAGAGTCCCGTTGGATCCGAGCGGGCATACGATTAGACCCGGCCTGGGGAGTTCTTTGTTATCAATCTGGTTTTTAAGTTCAAAAGCCGCGTTAACAAATCCAAGGGCGCCGTAAACAGTGGAACCGCCGGCATAAAGAAAATAAGCGCCAGGATTTTTCAGGCGCTGAAAAATTGCATACTGCAGCCCCAGTTTAAACATGGTACGTTTGTATATGATTTTAGCCCCGTACTTATGAAATAGCAGCATATTGCGCCGGACATAATCATTGGCAGGCTGATCAAAAAGTATCAGGGTGGTTTTTATTCCCAGCTTTCCGGCATAAATCGTTGTTGCCAGTCCGTGATTGGTACCGGCGCCTCCAACGGTAACAATATGATTTTTATTTAATGCTTTGGCATGACCCAAAATAAATTCAAGCTTTCGGATTTTGTTGCCGCCGTATTCTTTAGCCGTCAAATCATCTCTTTTTACCCATAGCCTTCCATTGCCTATGTTTTTTAATTCATGCACCGGTGTTGGAAGGTCGCCTATTGGAATCCTTGTGATTTTTGTTTCCAGTTCGGGAAATGCATCGAACAAAGCAGATTTTTCTTTTTCACTCATTTGAGTTTAGCCTTTTCCTTTAGCGTTCCGGCCAAAAAAATTGTAAATAAAAAGTATAAAAGGGCACTAATTGTGTCAAGGAATTAAAAAAGACAAAGACTGTCTGTTAGGTTTTTCTGTTGACATATCTGAGATATTTCGGTTATGATACATACTAATAAAAATATCCGGATGCCGATTATGGCATAAAAGGGAAAGCGGTGAGAATCCGCTGCGGGCCCGCCACTGTAAGTGGGGACGAAAACCGTAGAAACTCACTGGCCTATTTGGCCGGGAAGAGGCGGTAAGTAGAATGATCCACAAGCCAGGAGACCTGCCGGGATAATTAAAGTAACTGGAACGCCTTCGAGGTTAAGGCGGTTTCTGTGCAGAATATGCGCGTAAACCCTGTCTTGATCTGTCAAGGCGGGGTTTTTTTATGGTTAAATCGCATCGATACAGAGGGCGCAGAGATAACAGTGGTGTTTTTATATCTTATATGCCGGAGACGCCACATCCGGGATACTGAGATATAAATGCAAACATTATTCGCCGGATGTTTGTCGATAACCTGGTTTTTGGCAGGACCTTAATTTGCTTTTCCGGCTTATGTCTCCTGGCCGGGCAAGTCAGATCATCTCTGTGTCCTCTGTATTGATGCGGTTATTATTTGTAAGAAATTCAATACATGACAATATTATAAAAAATCAAAATTTATGATGGCAAAAAAAAAGTTCGGAAAGGCATTCCGGTATCAATTACCTGGCAGGGAGAACAGTTTTCCGCAGACTTTCCACTTTCCGTTATCATTGATAACCTTTATGATTTCATCAATTTGCCTGTAATCTTCATTGGTGAAAAATGATTTTAAAGGAGGCTTAACCTCTGCTGTCAGTCTGATTTCAGCTGAAGATTTATCTCTTTTGACAGATTCTGTTCTGGGATTGTAAAGCTTGTTCCCGAGATAGAACATGCTGAGGCCACGTTCGCTTGCTTCTTTGGTTTTGATTTCTATATATTTTTCCACAATATCGGTTCCGTTAACTGTTTTTCTTTCATCGCACAGTCGGTTTCCCATGGATTTGTCAACTTTGAAATAGGCTGTCGCGAATTCAATCACAGCTTTATTTGGGGTGTCTTTTATATCTGGAAAAATGAACAGCACCTGCAGTGCTACGCCAATAATGAGCGCTGAAACAATAGGTGCAAGTCTAATTTTCTGCATTTCTATTTCCTTTCAATATTATATTCTTAAAATAATTAATACCTTTAAAACTTCCCGCCCTGTTACCATATAAAAAAAATAGGGGCAAGCCTTTTAACAACAGCCTTTTAATAAAAAGAGTTGACCGTCTGTACGAAATAATGCAACCTGCCTCAAAAAAGAAAGGGCAACTAAAATGCTGATCTATGCCGTTGCAGATATTCACGGGAAACCTGAAAGACTTTCTCTGATCAGAAAAAAAATAAATGATACTGCCCCGGATGTCCTTGTTGTCGCAGGGGACATTACAGGATATTTTCGCCCGGTCCCTACTATTGAGGCATTAAACAATATGCCGGTTCCGGTTATAGCAGTTCGCGGCAATTCAGATATGCCGGTTGTAGAAAAACTGTTTGAAAAATACACCAACATATCTCATGCGCATTTGAACAAAATTTTAATAAAAAACAGATGGTTTACAGGAATGAGCGGAACTATTCCGGTTCCTTTCAGATCGCGTATTCGATTAATGGAAAAAAAAGTCTTAAAAAAAGCCGGGGCTTTACTAGACAAAAGGTCAGTTCTTATTGCACATCCGCCGCCCTGGGGCATTCTTGACAATGTTTTCGGAAGGTTTCATGCCGGCAGTATGGGACTCCTTAAGCTTTTAAAAAAAACAGAGCCTGCTCTTTGTATCTGTGGTCATATTCATGAGGCACCCGGATCCGAAGTTTTTAGAAAAACATTTGTAGTGAATTGCTCTATTGGGAGAGGCGGTGCCGGCTCACTTATAGAGCTGAAAGGGGACGGGACGGTTAATGTAACCGGAATTGGAAGATAACATGCTCAACAATATAGCAAATACAAAAAATTACCAAAAAACCGGATTCATTGCGAATTTGTCAAAAAAAATGCACGGCAAGGTATAAAGAAGTTGACATTAAAGACTGTATCTGATTGTAATAATCAGGTTTACTTAACAGATTTAAATGTTTATTTGAAAAAAACAGTTAAATAAAACCGAATCAATGCGAAACAAAAGGCATAAGTAAAACTGGCATAAATATTGCTGCTTTGTTAATGAATGTTAATAAATGCATATGTAGCTCGAGTAAGACGGGCGAAAATAACGGGAAAAGCTAACAATTATGCGAAATAAAATTACATTTGTCGTTTTCGAAAATACAGGCTCAAAGATTCATCAGGCAACTATTTCTAAGCCGGCTGTTATTACATCGTTTATTTTCATAGCACTATTTCTGATTTCGTTTGCCACAGTAGGCTATCAACATTACGATCTTAAAAGAAATATTTCAGATGCGAAACTGCTTCAGGCAAAGATTAACGGCCAGGAAAATGAAATTGCCGATCAGCACCAACAAATACAGATTTTTGCAAATAAAATCAATTCCTTAAAGGAAAAATTGGTGGAGTTGAACGGTTTTGAAAAGAAAATACGGGTCATTGCTAATATTGAACATGCAAGCGAGAATGAAAATCTTTTTGGCGTTGGTGGAACAAGTCCTGAAGATTTGGATACCAGGATGTCAACCCTGAAAAAACATAATGGACTAGTACGTGAAATGCATGAACGGGTCCAAAGCCTTGATTTTGCTTCAAACCAGCAGAAGCATGGCTTTAGTAGTCTGTTAATTGACCTGGAAACCAAGCGGAATCTATTGGCATCAACCCCTTCAATAATACCTACATCCGGCTGGATATCATCAAGGTTTGGGCGTAGAAAGTCACCTTTTACAGGGCTATCAGAATTGCACAAGGGACTGGACATTGCTGGCCGTAAAGGCATGCCTATTATTACGACAGCAGATGGCATTGTGACTTTTGCTGCAAAAAAAGGACTGCTGGGTAAAGTGGTTGTTATTGACCATGGTCATGGGATTTCCACACGATACGGTCATTGCGGCAAACTTTTAAAGAGTCCCGGTGATGCAGTTAAGCGGGGCGATGTTATAGCCCATATGGGAAATACCGGGCGAAGTACCGGACCTCACCTGCACTATGAAGTGAAGTTAAACGGAATACAGGTAAACCCTGAAAAATATATGTTCAATATTTCTTCCTTAAAAGTTCTTGATAGTGCCGGTTAATTAAACAAAAACCAATATCTGCATAAATTTCATTTATACAACCCTGCCTTACTTTTTGTAAGACAGCTTTCTTTTCCTTGACGTTTTCCGTGTATTGTGGCTTATGGGAAAAAAACTAGTGAGGTATGATATGCAGCTTTCAGACCAGCAAAAAGATGCTGTGGAATACATGGGAACACCGACTCTTGTTATCGCAGGCGCAGGCTCAGGGAAAACAAGAACGCTGACCGCAAAAATTGCACACCTTGTATCAAAGGGGTATGAACCTGAGCGTATCCTGGCGATTACTTTTACCAACAAGGCTGCTGATGAAATGAAAAGTCGGCTGGTACACTTGACTGGTATTCCGCTCTCCGGGTTTCCATGGGTCAGAACATATCACAGCGCTTGTTTCAAGATTCTTAAAGAGCACTGCGAACTTTTGGGTTATCACTTGCCGATCCAGATCTATTCAGACTATCAGCAAAAAAAAATATTGACTGAAATTGTTGTTGAACGTCTTAATTTTGATAAAAAAAATGTTCCGGCTGTTCTTTCGGCGATTTCCAAGGCTAAGAATTCAGGTGAGCCAGGTAAATATTTTGACAACAGATCCGGTATATCCCATATCAGGCTTGATGATGTGTACACACTTTACGAAAAGAAATTAAAAGAAAAAAATGCCGTAGACTTTGATAACATTCTTTTTTTAACAAGAAATATACTTCGGGAGAACAAAGATGTTAGAAAAAAATATCAGGATTTTTTTCGGTTTATTCTGGTAGACGAATACCAGGATTCAAACAATCTCCAGGAAGAATTGACACGCCTGCTACTCAGAAACGGTAATCTTTTTTGTGTGGGTGATGACTGGCAGTCGATTTACGGGTTCCGTGGCAGCAATCTTGACCATTTCCTGACCTTCAGGGACAAATATGACGATGCCAGGGTATTCAAGCTTGAGGAAAATTACCGATCTGTTCACGAAATTGTTAGGATCTCGAATGAACTTATCGGCTTTAATGATAACCGGATGAAAAAGGAATGCTTTTCAGAACAAAAGGGCGGTATTGTAGAATTGCATGGCTTTTTCAGTGAAGATGAAGAGGCTAAGTGGGTCGGCAGGAAGGTCGCCTCCCTTAATGATGCAGGGATTCCACACGATAAAATGGCGGTATTGTACAGAACCAAATTTTGTTCCCGTGCTTTTGAAAAAGCTTTTCGCTACATGAAAATCCCGTATCGTATGCTGGGTTCACGGGGCTTTTTTGAGCGCAAGGAGATTCTGGATATCAATTGTTATCTGATCGCTTCGATCTTTAAAGATGACGATGTGGCATTTGAAAGAATTTTGAATATTCCAAAACGCGGCATAGGTTCGGGGACTTTTCAGAAAGTTCAAAGCTTTCGAACCGGGAGCATGAGTCTTCAAGGTGCTGCTATAAAGATGCTTGCTGAAAATGCATTTCCTAAGAGGATACAGGATTCCCTTGGAATACTTATGACGATACTTGATGAAATAAATGAGATGCAGCCGGCTGATGCCATCAAATATATTCTGGACAAATGCCGTTATCTTGACTATTTGAAACAGTACTCAAATACGGAAGCAGATTATCTGACAAGGGTTGAAAATATAGACGAACTGGTTTATTCAGCTTCAAGTAAACAGGTGATGATAGAATACCTTGAAGAGGCAGCTCTGATCAGGGAGGATAGGAAGGATGAGAAAAACAGTTCCGGGGTTGTTTTTTCAACTGTCCATGCCAGCAAGGGCCTTGAATATGATACGGTATTCATTGCCGGGTGTGAGGAGGACTTGTTCCCTCACTGGAAATCAAAAGCCACTGATGCAGAGCTCCAGGAAGAAAGGCGGCTCATGTATGTTGCCGTTACAAGGGCGAAACGCAATTTGTATTTAAGTCATGCAATGTCCAGAAGGGGACAAGTTACTTATATGAGCCGTTTTCTGGATGAGATTGAAAAATCACTATATAGATAAAAGACTTATAATATGACAGGAGGGCCTTATGCATGAAATTAGATTTGATAAGGAGAAAAACAGGCTTTATGTTTCAATCGGCAAATTGGATGGCAAGGAAGAGATTGAAACGATTATAAACGAGATTGAGCAGGCATGCGGTAATCTTAAGAAAGGATTTGGCTGTTTGACGGATCTGCGTGAATATGAGGTGAGGAGCGAAGAGGAAGAAGCCTACATTTATAAGGCTCAGAAAATTATGGTCGAAGCCGGGCTTTCAAATGTCATAAGAGTTGTTAAAAAATTCGGTTATCTAGGTCACTATCAGTTTGACAAAACAGCCAAGGCCGCAGGGTACCATGCCAAAAACGTATTAACCATTGATGAAGCCGAAGAAATCCTTGATGAGATATGTTAAATAAAAACAACACCTAATTGAACAAAAAACAATATTATCAATAAATTGTTGTAACTGTCGATATTGTTGTGCTATTATCCAAAATTAAAGATGTGGATCTAATAAGCAGGTTCCAATCAGGGATCGATCTTTCCCTAAATTTCTGAAATAAAGCCGATAACGCATCCCATGGAGCAGAAAGAATTTTTGTTGTCCTTAGTTTTTTAACAATAGTATTTTTTTTGCGGTAAACAATTCAAATCTATAGTGATTGTCAAAAATATATTCCATTATAAACCAGAGAAAACTCGTATGTAAGAGATCGTATTTAAGGAGGGAAATATGGATGCGAAAACAATCAATCCGTTCATCAATGCAACAATTAATGTTATCGAAACTATGGCATTTACTAAATCAAAGCCCGATAAACCCTACCTTAAAAAGGATAGTGTCGCAAGGGGCGACGTCACGGGTGTTATTGGTGTTACCGGTGAAGCCAACGGAACCGTATCAATAACTTTTGAGGAGGCCAGCATTCTTCAGATTGTTTCCAGCATGTTTTCCGAAGAGATAAAAGAATTGGATTTAGACGTGGCGGATGCTGTGGGCGAATTGACTAATATGATTTCAGGACAGGCAAGAATGACGCTTGAAAAAATTGGAAAGATATTTCATTCGGCAACACCTACGGTGATAACAGGCAAAAACCACATGATCATCCATATCACAAACGGTCCAAAAATTGCCGTACCCTTTTCAACTGATGCCGGTGGTTTCACTATGGAGATTTGCCTTGAGAGTTGAGTTTTAACTTTTTTACGAGACTGTCAATGTCGGTTTTCTGTAGCGTGCCGATAAAAAGGTTTCAAAGCTGCGAAAGCAAAATAAGTGAATTATATTATGCCGCCTGTGAAATTGTTTCTTAAAAGAAAACTGTTTCGTGGGATACTGGTATTTACCATGATCTCAATCATGATGCTCTGTGTTGACTTGTCCGGAATTCTATCCATCTATGAACGTAAATCGATTGATATCAGAACACGGATATGCAGATCTGAGACACAACTTCCTTCTGAAATCGTTCTGGTAATTGTAGATGAATCTTCCCTGAATGCCATGAACAGGATTGTCGGCAGATGGCCTTGGCCAAGAAATATCCATTCTGAGCTCATTAACTTCCTTTTAATGTGCGGCGCCAAGTCAATACTTTTTGATGTCATGTTTACTGAAAATGAATTTGGTCCTGATTTTTCCAAAGAAGGGACAGCCAAAGAACATACAGCCAAAGAACATACAG
>CAZTYY010000010.1:11335-14368 GCA_964617785.1 uncultured Desulfobacterales bacterium
ACAGCCAAAGAACATACAGCCAAAGAACATACAGATAGCAACGATCAATTGCTTGTTGAGGCAACAGAGTCTGCAGGAAATGTATATCATGCAGCACAGATTTTTTCTGATACAGTTGATGAATACAACAAAAGCATGCTGAACAGACGCCTTCCCGAAGGGTTTATAAATAAATTTGGTGTTCGCGTAAAATGTAAAGAAAAAAGCGATTTGAACAACAATTACTACCTGCCTTTTGAGGCGCTTTATACAGCGTCAAAGGGTACGGGTATTGTCACATTTTTGTCTGACGATGATGGTGTATATAGAAGTGAGAAGCTTTTATTTAACTACAATGGTCATTACTTTCCCTCACTGTCGTTTGCCCCGGTTACAGATTTATATAAAGAAATCGTACCGGATTATGAAAACCACGCCCTGAAACTGAAGAGGGACGAATCCACAATTTTGATACCGCTTAGCCGAAAAAATAAATACTATGTCAACATGTATGGCAGATATAATGCCTATTCATACGGTGGTATATTTGAAACGATCTTAAAGTTAAAAAACGGAGAGCTTGAAAGCCTGCCGGTACAGCCGGAAGAATTTGCAAATAAAACTGTTTTTATCGGTGCGAGTGCCGCAGGCGTTGAAGACCTGAAGAATACGGCAATTTCATCAAAAACTCCTGGAGTCTTTCTGCACGCCTCAGCGTACGGAAACATCATTGCAAGAGATTTTTTGAAATTTAAGGGGCATGGCATGAATTTCTTTTTTGTCATTATGCTTCAGTTGATTACGGTGTTGTCTGTTTTTTATATGAAAATAGTTTTATTGCAGGTACTGGTCCCCTTATTTTCTCTGTGCATTTTTTTATTTGCTTCAATTGCTCTTTTTAGTTCCAACATTGTTATAAATGTCGTAACGCCCTCTCTGGGTGTGCTTGCTTCTTATATAATTTCTTTTGCATTTGTCGGTTTTTTTGAAGGAAAAGAAAAAAGAAAAATAAAGAATATTCTCGGACAGTATGTTTCACCTGTTATGCTTTCAAATGTGCTGGATAAAAACCAGGAAGAATATTTCAAAGCAGAGATCGGGGTCAGAGAGAATTTGACTGTTTTCTTTTCCGACATTAGAGGCTTTACTTCAATTGCCGAAAAATATCCCGTGGAAAAAGTGGTTGAGGTTTTAAATGCATATCTTTCAAAAATGGTCGCTATTATTTTTGACCACCAGGGTACACTGGATAAGTTTATCGGCGATGCAATTGTTGCGTTTTGGGGCGCACCTATCAAACTTTCCGATCATCACTATAAAGCAGTTGTAAGTGGAATAAGAATGCTGGAAGCATTGAAGGCGCTAAACCCTGAAAACATGGGCAAGGGGCTGCCTTCGCTTGAAATCGGCATAGGAATCCATACCGGTGAGGTCATTCTCGGTAATATAGGGTCTGAGAAAAAACTTGACTATACGGTTATTGGAGACGGAGTCAATCTCGCTTCACGCCTTGAAGGCCTGACGAAAATGTATAACAGCCAGATCATTATTTCTGATGAAACATACCAGCATATCAAGGAGAATATAGCCTGCAGGATTGTCGATTTTGTCAAAGTAAAGGGTAAAACGCAACCAACTCTGATTTACCAGGTGCTTAATGAAATCGAAAAACTCGATTCCGTGGAGGAGAAGATAATAAGCTTTACGGAAATGGCATTTAATCATTACAGGCAAAGAAATTTTTTAGATGCGCAAAAGACATATGAAAAGATACTTACTGTGAAGCCGGGAGATTTCCTGAGCCGGCTCTTTATATCAAGATGCGGTAATTATCTTGAAAATAAACCGCCGGAAGACTGGGATGGATATTATGAATACAAAACCAAGTAAACGTTTCTTCATGAGCATTATACTGATTCTTTTTTTCCCGATTGCTTTGGCTGCTTCAGACTTATTATATGTTCAGAGTGCCAGGGCGCCTTTATTAAATAAACCTTTCGTGGGCTCTGAAAAGCTGGTTGAGCTAAATAAGGGCACTGCTGTTTTACACATTCTTGAAAAAGGAATTTGGCATCAGGTGATTTATAAGGATAAGACGGGATGGGTCTGTAAGTTTATGGTGGGCAAGACCCCCCCTAAGGACAGCAGAAATAATGCGGCCGAGCAATTGGAGGCTTTTTCCGGAAATGCCAGAAAAAGGCCTTCGGCATTTACTACGACAGCTGCTGCTAGAGGCTTGATGGATAAAAGGAAGCGGTTCGCAGGCAAGTATAAATTCGATTTTTCAGCTCTTGAAAAAATTGAGTCCATAACGATTACAGATGCTGAAGTGCATGTTTTTTTACGCAATGGAGGTCTTAACTGAAAATGTATTTAAAAAAGATTTCAGTAACTGTGCTATTTTTGGCTTTTATTTTTATTGTGAGTTTCGCTGGTGCCGGTGACGAACGAAATAGAATATCAGATTTGAAAAACGATTATTCAAATGATTCGAATTCCAGTGCTGAGAGACGGTTCGGCAGAGAATTGTCAGCCCGTATTTTGGGTAACTATCCTCTCCTCGATAATGATAAGGCAAACCGATATTTGAACCTCGTAGGAAAAGGAATCGCTCTTTACGCAGGAGGAGAGATAACAGAATATCATTTTGGCATTTTAAACTCAGATGAAATAAACGCATTTGCCGCTCCGGGAGGTTATGTATTTATCACTAGAGGGGCGATGATGAAGATGGAGAATGAGGCTCAACTGGCTGCCGTGCTGGGGCATGAGATCACCCATATTGTAAAGCGACATGTTATTAAAGAGCTTGACATAAAAGATGATAAAGGTTCGGCAGTCGGAGGTATTGCTGCTTTGATTGGCGGTGCGACGGGCGGATTCCGTGGCACTTTTGATAAAGCCCTGTCCAATGCCGAAGAGATACTGTTCCGAAAAGGGTATATGATTGAAAATGAGATTGAAGCAGACCAGACCGGCATTATTTTGTCTGCAATGGCAGGTTATGATCCGCATGCCTTGAAAGATTTTCTTGTCCATTCCGGAAGTTTTGAA
>CAZTYY010000010.1:14468-34914 GCA_964617785.1 uncultured Desulfobacterales bacterium
CCGGAAGTTTTGAAAAAGGAAACGAGCCTTCCAATGGAAACCATCCTGTTTTAAAAACAAGGATAGAAAAGATAGATGTGGTTATATCTGAAAATAAACTTCAGGATATTTCCGGGTTAAAGAACAGGGAGCGTTATCATGATAACATTAAAAAAATACATTATTAGTCTTACCCTGGGTTTGGTTTTTGGGATTTCGGTTACAGTTTGCGCTGATGATTTTCACTATGTGAATATGCTTGTGGGGGAAAGGGCCACCGGGCTTGGAGGGGCATACACCGCACTGTCCGATGATCCATCCGGATGTTTCTACAATCCCGCAGGTATTGCATTTGCTCCACACAGCAGTCTTTCAGCCAGTGCCAATGCATTCAGCCTTTCTGAAAAAAAATATAAAAATGCCGTGATGGATACAAGCGGAAGACGGATCGACTGGGATCAGGAATCTTTCAGCATACTCCCCAATTTTTTCGGTGTGGTAAGGAAGCTTGGAACCGGAGTGATCGGCTTTTCATATGCGGTAACTGATTCTATTCAGAGGCGCCAGAAGCAAAGCTTTAATAATATTTCATCTCGCTTTGCAGACAATCCCATTGAAACATATTCGATCAATATTAACGATAATGATGAAACTTATTTGTTTGGTCCATCCTATGCATACCGGTTTTCAAACTCGTTTTCAGCCGGTGCGACCATATATCTTTATTACAGGGACAAGGAGAATATCAGAAATCAGCTTATTGTTTTTGAGCAGGGAGAGCACCATTTGTTGAACAGTTACGAGACTGAAACATCATGGGGATACAGGCCCTCGGTCGGAATAATCTGGGAACCTCATGGAAAGATAGCGATAGGCTTGTCTTTGTCCAAAATACTGGTTACATCCAGTGATAATGAATTTCAGGAGATGTCAAGAGACACAACAGGATATAGTGATGATGATTTTAGCAATACCGATGCTATATTTTTTAATCGATCAGAGAACACCGATACGGATGATTTTCCTTTAAGCGTTGCCCTGGGCGTCGCCTGGTTTATATCTCCCAAGTTGCTTTTTTCAGGAGACCTTGTTTATTATGAAGATATGTCCGGCAGGAGCGAAATCGTAAATTTTTTCCTTGGAACTGAATATTACCTCACAGATTCATTAGCGGTCAGGGCCGGCTTTTTTTCAGATTATTCAAATACGCCTTTACTTGAGGACAATCGAGTTGACCAGATAGAGCATGTCGATATTTACGGCGCTGATTTAAGTTTTACCGTCTTTCGAGGCATGTCCGGTATTACTATCGGGGTGTCCGGCGGATGGGGAAGTGGGGAGTCTCAGATAGTTGCAAGCAGTCCCGAAATACAGGATGTTGAAGTTAAAAATATGACCGTTTATGTTTCCGCATCCTACAGTTATTAGCCCTCTCTTTTTTGTGAAAAATACTACATATTTTTAGTGTGTCTGTTACCTCGGTTGTATAAACTTAAGGTTA
Organism: uncultured Desulfobacterales bacterium; assembly: GCA_964617785.1. Taxonomy (GTDB): domain Bacteria; phylum Desulfobacterota; class Desulfobacteria; order Desulfobacterales; family SURF-7; genus JAFDJC01. The sequence continues at coordinate 15,949 of CAZTYY010000010.1, forward strand.
TAACCCCTTCAATATATTTCTGTCACATTCTACGCTTATTTTTTTTAAATGCTATAATATACTGATATTATATTTAAACATCTCCTTCAACAAAAATTCTTTTTCGGATTTTTTTCTTTGGCCTTCATATTGCAAATGATAACTATCAATACGATATGCGGGCAAAGCTATGGTGAGTAAAAATGATGGCGAAAAATATCCTGTGAAAATAATTACATAAATATTGTGTAATTCACTGGATATTATATGAAGTTTATTACATAGCAAATTCCGGCCGCAGAAAGGGACGGATTTATAACTATTCGTTATTGAAGCAAAATATAATAACGGCATGAAATTATTGTAGGGGTATGCTTATTGCATACCTTAACGAAATATTAGTACTAAGAAAGCATGACAAAATAATGAAAACAGAAAAATGGACATGATGATCAGTTGGCGAGGCATAGTTGCTCCCTGACCTTAGATTCGAGAATATTATGGAAGAACATATTGGAAGAACAAATTTAATAGACAACGGCGGCCGAAGAACTGGTACTGACAGACGACAGTTTTTATATACTAGTTACATACCTGAACGGAGGAAGGACAAGGACAGGCGGTTAGGCCAGGACAGAAGAAGATCGCCAAGAATGGAATAATGATTGCCGAAATACAGGCAGTTCGGCAAATTCGTATCATTTAACAAATCACATCACATCTATCCTCTTCAATTTGACACCAAGTCTCCTTTAAGTTATGCTCTGTGCAAAAATAAAATTAATTCATTTTGTTCCATAGGGTTCTGTATGAAAAAGAGAAATGTAGAAAAGGACTCATTTGTTGATGGCCGGCCCCAAGCTTCTTCATGGGGTTCATCACTTAATGATCTTGACCGCTTCCTTGAATTTACGATTGAGAAAGCCGCCAACATCATGCATGCTAAGGCAGGATCACTTTTGCTGATAGATAGGGATAAAGGAATGCTTTATTTCAAGGTGGCAACCGGTGATAAAAAAGAGGAACTGAAAAAATTTGAAATTGAACTTGGACAAGGAATTGCCGGAAAGGTTGCCCAGACCGGCCAGCCCCTCCTTATTAAGGATGTCAATACTGACCCCAGGTGGAATAGAGAAATCAGTAAGTCCATCGACTTTAAGACCCACTCAATTGTCTGCGTTCCAATGAAAGTAGACGGTGAAATTATCGGAGTAGTGGAAATAATAGATAAAGCAGATGGCGGGCATTTTGGAAATGATGATATGAAAATATTGTCCGAGTTTGCCGAGCTTGCAGCCCATGCCATTGGAAATGCCCAGAAGATTGTTTATATAGACAAAGAGAATAAAAGATTAAGACAAGAGCTGGCAGTCAAAGATAGAATTATCGGTGAAAGCAGAGTCATCAGTAAAGTTGTCATTGAAGCCAAAAAGGTTGCCGATTCGGACTCAACCACACTGATACTTGGAGAAAGCGGAACCGGCAAGGAACTGCTTGCCAGGCTGATCCATCGAACCGGACCCAGAAAAGATAAACCGATGATCGTATTAAACTGCGCAGCCCTGCCGGAGTCACTTCTTGAAGATGAGCTGTTTGGACATGAAAAGGGTGCATATACCGGTGCTGTTTCCAGCAAAAACGGGAAATTTGAGTTGGCTGATGACGGCACCATATTTTTGGATGAAATTGGAGAGATGAGCCCTGGAATGCAGGCCAAGCTATTAAGGGTGCTTCAAGAAGGAGTTTTCTGCAGAGTCGGAGGCAACAGGCCGGTGTATGTAAACGTCAGGGTCATTTCAGCAACAAACCGGGATATTGAAAAAGAAGTTGAAGACGGCAAGTTTCGGGAAGATCTATACTATAGACTAAATGTCATAAAAATTGAAATGCCGGCTCTAAAAGAGAGAAAAGATGATATCCCTCTTCTCGCAGAGCATTTTCTCGATATTTTCAGAAAAGAAAGAGGGTTGCCTTATCTTGTCATTTCAAAACAGGCCATCGAAAAGATGATCCGGTACGACTGGCCTGGAAATGTAAGGGAGTTCAGAAATGCACTTGAGAGGGCTGTTGTCATGGGGGACGGCAAGGAGATTATGCCGGATGATTTGCCGATACTGTCACCAAAAATTAAGTATCCTGGAATGCAGGTCGGCTTGACGCTGAATGAGGCTTTGAACCAGTTTAAGAAGGAATTTATCAAGCTGAATCTTGATAACACAGACGGCAATAGAAGCAATGCCTCTAAAATAATGGGAATTCAGAGAACTTACCTTTCACGGCTGATATCCAAGTATGATATATAATTCCGGGGACAGTATATCTATTTCTTTAAGGAATTTACTAGGTGAAAGCAAAAGCTGAGATGAAATAGATATACTGTCCCCGGAATTCGGCGTGATTTTTTTATCCAATTCTATGCATTTTTACTTATGGGATCACCGGAGGCCGGATGTTAAGGTCGCTGATCTTATATAAGAGTGTCTTATAGCTGATTTTTAATATCCTGGCCGCTTTGCTCCTGTTCCATCCGGTTTTTTCAAGGATATATGAGATCACTTCCTTTTCAACCTTATCCAATGCCTGCTTTCTGATATCTTTAAGTGAAAATGATTCAAAATCCGGAGGGTCACTATAGTTGAGGCCAGATAAAACTGCTGCACCCTGTGAAAAAGAAGACGCATCAGATTTGATATCGCCTGCTGCTTCGTCAAAGCTCAGTTCTTCAATAATCTCATCCCAGTTTGCAAGTACCAGAACTCTTTTAAGGACATTCTGCAGTTCTCTTACGTTACCTGGCCATCTATACGCCAACAATTTGTCAAATATCCTTTTCCCCGGTCTCAGAATGTGTTTGTTGTCGAATTTTGACGTATATATGTCGATATAATAATCAATAAGCGGTTGAATATCTTCAGGCCTTTTACGAAGAGGCGGAATATGAATTCTTATAATATTCAGCCGGTAATAGAGATCCTCTCTGAATACTTTCTTTTTAATCTCTTTTTCAAGGTCATGATTGGTTGCGGTTATAAGCCATGTGTCTGTTGTCAATTCTTTTTCAGATCCCAATGGTGCATATTCGCCGCTCTGGAGAACATGAAGCAGCTTGGACTGTAATGATATCGGCATATCTCCTATTTCATCAAGGAACAGCACACCACCATTTGCCAGTTCGAACTTGCCGCGTTTTTTATGGTCAGCCCCTGTAAAGGCACCCCGTTCATATCCGTAAAGTTCGCTTTCAAGCAATCCTTCCGGTAAAGCGGCACAGTTAACCTTAACAAAAGGTTTATTCTTTCTCGGGGAACTCTTATAAAGATTTTGGGCAACAACTTCTTTCCCAACACCGGTTTCACCTGTGATGACAACGTTTAAACAAGTATCTGATACATGTTTGATCAGATCGTTTATCTTTACAATTTCTTTGCTTACACCAACGAGTACAGGAACTTCCATTTTTTTACCGGATTAAGTTTTCTGGTTATCAACTTTTTCCCTTTTTTGGGATATAATTTTATTAATTTTTGCTTCAAGCGCTATCAAGTCTATCGGTTTTCCAAGTATAAGGTCTGCATCTGCCTCAGAGGCAAGTGTTACAGGATGCGTCCCCCATCCTGTAATTGCAATGACAGGTATTTCAGGGTATTTTTTCTTTAGTATTGAGATGACGCCTGCACCGCTGATATTGGGCATTACAATATCCGTAATTACAAGATCTATTCCTTGTTCATCCGATTCGATCATCTTCAGCCCATCCAGACCATTGGAAGCTGTAAGGACATCATATTCTTTTTTTGTAAAAAACTTATTGTATGTCCCTAAAATGACTTTACTGTCATCAATTATCAGCAATCTGTAGGGCTTTTCCATTGCTTGTCTCATTTTAATGCATAATAGCATCTCAGATTAAGAAAAGAATTTCACACTATTTATTTCACATATAGCATTATATATTTTTGGGCAAGAACAATTTTGTTTTTTTTCAATTTTTTATACAGTTTAAACAAGATTGTTAGATATAATCTTTTCAAACTTTTCATTGATTAACATAAAGAAGAAAGATATAAAACCAGAACAAATAATACTGGAAAGAGGCCTGAAACTATCATATGGAATGATCTGAACCGGAGAATTGCCGGAGAATACCGGAGAATACCGGAGAATAAAAGATGAGAAAAATTGCAATTGCCATGGCAAAAGGAGGGGTTGGTAAAACAACCACGGCTGTGAACCTGGCCCATGGTCTGTCAATGCTTGGCCACAGGGTATTGCTTGTAGACTGCGATACTCAGGGGCAGACATCGAAGTTTTTAGGGGTTGCTCCAAAACACGGACTTTATGAGTTCATAACCGGCAGGGACAGAAAGGGTGAATATGTTTCCAAAAGAGATGCCATTTATGCATCAAGGAAAAACCTCTGGCTTCTATCCGGCGGGATAGAGCTTGTGGAACTCAAAAACTGGCTTGGCGAACAGCCGAGGGATGTGAGGCAGACGTTACTGGGTAAGGCACTGGTCCCTAAAAAAGGAACGCTCGATTACCTGATATTTGACTGCGCGCCGGGCTGGGATGTGTTGAGCGTCAACATCTTAATGGCTGTTGACGAGGTTTTATGCCCTGTTGCACTCCAGGCACCCGCAATGGAAGGACTTAAAACCTTTTTCGGCTATCTGATGTCAGCCCAGAAGCTAAATTCAGACCTTGAGTTAAAATATATACTTCCAACCATGTTCGATCGGCGCACCCGGCACAGTTTTGTCATTTTAAAGCAACTTAATAAAATGTTCAAAAAGCAGATCTGTGATCCAATTCATTATAATGTCAGGCTTTCTGAAGCCCCGGCAAAAGGGCAGACGATTTTTGAATACAAGGATCAGGCAAGTGGAGCTGATGGTTATAGAAAATTGATCGGGAGGGTTAATAGTGATGGCAGCAAATAAGAACGCAGCCCCTGATTTTTTTGGTGAAGACCCTTTTGATCCGGTGACGGCCGCCCTAGGAATAGATAAAAAAAAAGCAGCGGGGAGATCAGATAAACGTAATTTGGTTAAAAAGAAAAAAGCGGGCTTTTATCTTTCCGTTGATCTCCTTGATAGGTTTAATCGCAAGTTTCACGAGTTGAAACTTGAGGGTGTTTTAATAGACAACAAATCTTCCCTGATTGAAGCTGCCCTTTCATTTGCCCTTGATGATATTGATCGTGGAGATACCAGCGAGGTGCTTAAAAAATTAAAAAAAATCAGTACTTGATTCCGGAGGATTAATGAGAAACAACTTATTTAAAATATCGTTTGACGATTCCGGGTTTACATTCATTGAACTCATGGTCGTTATTGTTATTCTGGGAATCCTTGCAATGGTTATTGCCCCTAACTTTATGGATGCGCCTGATGAGGCAAGACAAAATAAAGCAAGAATGGATATTGTCAGCATTGAAGCAGCCCTGAAACTTTACAAGCTTGATAATGGGACCTATCCGGACACCGAGCAGGGACTGCAGGCTCTTGTGGAAGCTCCGGAAACCGGTACTTTACCCAGGCACTGGCGCGATGGAGGATATCTTGAAAAAAGGACGGTTCCCAAAGACCCCTGGGGCAATGATTTTATATATCTAAGCCCCGGTATCCAGGGAAAATATGATCTTATTTCTTATGGCACTGATGGTGTTGCGGGTGGAGAAGGCCTTGATAAGGATATCAATAATTGGGAGCTTTAGTAGTTGTTGAACCTGAACAGATCGTCTTATTTTTGGACGATCACCAACTAAATCAATGCGTTTGAGTCAAGTGGACAGACCGAAAAAGGCATGTGACGGGTTTACTTTGATCGAACTGATCGTTGTTATTTCTCTTGTCACCATTATGCTTCTGCTTGCAGTTCCAAGGTTTTCCAACTTTTTTACTTCAGACGATACTGCCAGGACTTTGCGCTGGCTTATTGTGAAAGTCAGGTTGTTGAAAACCAGTGCAGTAAGGGAACAGAAAGTTTATATCCTGCATGCAGACATGGATTCCGGCCGGTTGTGGATTACAGACGAATCAATGGAGACTGAAGAGGAAGAAGCGGCTGCCATGGAAAAAGGTTATACTCTTCCGGATGATGTAAAACTGTTAGATGTTGAGTTCCCGAAAACAGGGAGGGTTCCGGCAGGGACTGCCGAGATTGTATTCTATAAAAGAGGTTTTTCAGACAGAGCAATTATACATATAGAAGGCACGGGAGATGAAATGAAGTCTTTGTTTGTCGAACCTTTTCTTTCAACAGTTAAGGTTTATGATACATATAGATCATACAATGAGGACTATATTTGATGGCTTTGTAAAAAGTCCAATTCCTGTGTCGCGCTGCATCCTGAATTCATTCGACGTACTATAAGTACGCCTCATTCCTCAGGATTTGCGCGCCTTGAACTTGAACTTTTTTCTTTACCATCACTATTTTGACTTTTTACGTGACTGTCATATTTAGTAAAAAAAAGAGCGGTTTTTCAAAGCCAGGCTTTACGCTCCTCGAAGTTATGGTGGCAATGTCCATAATTGCCATTGCTCTTACCGCAGTATTTCATGTTCAGTTCCAGACAATTTTAATGAACAATAATGCACGATTTGATATTACCGCGCCGCTGCTTGCCCGGAGCAGGATGATGCAGATTGAAACCGCATTCGAAGATATTCCGTCAGAGGAGAGAGGGGATTTTGGTGAGGCGTTTCCGGGGTATAGCTGGCATCACATCATCGAGGATATTGAAGCGGAAACCCTTGGAGAGATGTCGAGTCGTCTAAAGAGAATAGAGGTCATGGTGGCATTGAATGATGATGAGTATGTTTATCATCTGAGTACATACAGGTTGCAGTGAAGGTCATATCTAAAAAATGAAGCCTAAAGGGTTTAATAATACACAAGGGTTTACCTTAATTGAGGTACTCCTTGCCATCTTGATTTTCAGCCTGTTGATTGTGACGGTTTACGGTTCATTTAACAGGGTGTTGACAGACGTCGAGGCCATTGATGAAGATCTTATTTTTCATGAAGCTGCAACCAACTGTTTATTCAGAATGAATGCCGATCTTAGGTCTCTTCATATCTCAATGACCCCCCGGTATTCGCCTCCTGAAATGAACAGCCCTCCGGACCCTTTCAGAGTTATCGGCGATAAAAGTGATACGGCAAATAACTCTTTTGGAAGGCTTAGATTTTCATCTTCGGCGCATCTTCCCATAGATAAAACATTTCATGGCGGTATTGCTGAAATTGTTTATTATGTTGAAGCAGTTGGAGAGGATCTTTATATTCTTAAGCGTACAGATAGAGTCGTTTATGAATCAGAATGGGAGCCAAGTGTTTATGATCCGGTGCTTTGCGAAAATATCAGGTCACTAAAATTTACTTATTACGACCAGGAGGGGACTGAATATGACTTCTGGGACTCGGAGGATGAGGAATACGGTTTTAGTACACCTGTTGGCATAGGAATTGAACTTGAAATCGGAAGAGAGAATGCATCATTCAATTTTAAAACCAGTGTGACAATGCCTGTTTTTAGAGCAGAGGTGGAAAACGAAACTTTGTAATTTTTGTACATAATGCTAATCATGCTGAGACATAAATCTAACAATCGGGGAATAGCTGTTATAATCGCAGTGACCATGATCGCTTTGCTTATGACTATGGTGATCGAGCTGAACCGAAAGACCGGCTCTGCAGCAGAATCGGCAAATGTGATCAAACGACGTGCAACACTTGAATATATGACATCTTCAGGTATTCATATGGCGATGGCTATTCTTGTAAAAGATAAAAATGAATCCAAAGATGTTGATTCCCTGCAGGAAGATTGGGCGGATCCCGAAGTCATCAGCAATGCAATGAATGACATGGTGTTTGAGGAAGGAACAATAGAAGTTAAAATTACAGATGAGCTGGGAAAGATTCAGATTAATGCCCTGGTGGACTTTCCGGAAGGCCAGAAATTTAATCAATCCCAGATGCTTATGTGGGAGCGCTTTATTGGTTATCTCCGTCCGGATGAAGGATTAACAGACGATGATACCATGCCTTTAGCAATCACTAATTCAACAAAAGACTGGCTTGACTCCAATGATGATGATGCCATTGAAGGTGTGACCGGGGCGGAAGCAGACTACTACGAGGGGCTTGACCCCCCATATACCTGTAAAAACGGCCCTTTTAGCAGCCTTGATGAATTTTTACTTGTAAAAGGAGTGGCAGGACTTGTTGAAGGTGTCGGCGGATTGGATCAGGTGGCTGGTTTTATTACCCATCACGGAATGGATAGTGATGGTAAAAAATTTGTATTTACAGGGAAGATTAATATTAATACTGCTGAATTACCGGTTCTCGCAGCACTTCTACCGTTAAACGAAGAGCATCTGGCCATGGATCTCATCGCCTACCGGGAGGAGATGTCTGATGGCGTTTATACACATGATCTTAAAGACCCTAAATGGTACCATACGGCTCCTGGCCTCGCCGATATAACGATCGACCCGGAACTGATTACAACAAAGAGTGATTTCTTCCGGATCGAGGCAATAGCCATTGCGCATGAAATAAAACTTAAGACTACCGCGGTTGTAAAACGGAAAAAAGATAAAAAAACAGGAAAATACATTTGCAAAGCCTTGTATTGGAAGAGTGAATAGTGTAGTTAAATGATTAATAAATTTGCGGAAAACGCTAACAGGTAAATACAGGCATGACCAGAAAAATTCTTGGACTCGATATCCGTAATAATTCTGTATCGGCAGTTCTTTTAACAAGCGGCTTGAAAGGAAATGCCATAGAATCCTTCACTCATGTTTCTTATAATACGGATGCCGAAGATAAAAGCAGTATATCTGAAGCACTGCAAGCTATTGTTGACCAGATGGATATAGCAGACTCCGTATGTATAGTGTCTTTTCCTGCCGAGGAGATATCCTTCAGAAATCTCAAAATCCCTTTCAGGGATCAAAAGAAAATAAGCCAGATACTTCCGCTTGAACTGGAACCTTTACTTCCGTATCCCACAGATGATCTGCTAATGGATTTCCAGATCATGCCTTCGGCAGATAGTTCTGAAAATACGGATATTGTCGCTGTGGCAGTCAGAAAGTCATATATTGAGAAACGCGTTGCAGAGCTTGCCGCATTTGGTATCATACCTCGAATCATAGCAGCAGGCAGCAGCCAGACGACACTTTGCCTGAACCATTTTTCGGACATTCCCGAAAACTCGATTGTGATTGATATAGACAGCAAAAGAAGCACAATGCTAATTTTTGTTTCCGGGCAGATCACTCTGATACGTTCCATTCAGCTTCATTCTACAAAAGAAAAGAGGGCCGGGCGGTTGTGTACTGATATTCAAAGGACGCTGGCGACATCTGAAACATTAACCGGTTCAGACATCAGACCGGAAGCTTTTTTTCTGACAGGGCCCGGCCTGGATGATCTAGATTGTCAGGATGAGATAGCCCGTTTTTTTGATGTTTCCACACATCGGATAGACATTGCCCGGGTTTCCGGTGTGGAGCTTGATGGAGCCAAGGTTTCTTCCTGGATACCGTGGCAGATGGATAATGCCCTTTCCCTTGCATTGGCAGATATTACCGGGGTTCTTTGGGTAAATTTTAGCCAAAGCCGATTTGCGTTAAAAAAGCAATGGCTTGAACATAAAAAAAATATTGTCAAATCAGGCTTATTCGCCGGATTTATTCTGTTTTTGGCGTTATTGAATATGATTTATGACTTTCATCTGGCAGGAAAAGAAATAGACCGACTTGATATAGAGATTAACCGGATTTTACAAACATCATTTCCTGAAGTCACCAGGATAGTCGATCCTTTACATCAGATGAAGGTAAAATTAAAGGAACTGAAAGAACAGGCCTCGATTTCCGAAGGAGCCGGTAATAATATTCTCGCTATTGATATTTTGAATGATATAAGTAATATGATACCTGATACCATAGACGTAAAACTCGAAAGGCTTGTCATAGGGCCTGATAATGTGACAATTTCAGGTGAGACAGCAGCATTCAACGCTGTGGATGATATTAAAAGTCGCCTTGAAAAAGGAGAGCTGTTTCATAAGGTGGTGATAAGCTCTGCAAATACGGACAAAACAGAAAATAAAATACGGTTTAAGTTAAAAATTTTGTTGAAAAAAGAGGGCGAATCCGGGAAGGGCGCCTGATATTATGGAATTTAATATCCGTTTTAGGGGAAGAAAACTTAACAGGCGTGAACAGATTGCTGTTGTTACGATAGGTGGTATTGTTCTGTTCTATCTGTTTATACATTTTGCTATTTCTCCGGTGATCGGCAAAAAAAACAAAATGAAACGGAATCTCGAGATCAAAAAGATGACACTTGTCGAGATGGGATCATTTAAATCCGAATATGATGCGATTAAAAAGCAAAAAGATACAAAAGCAGTGTATTTGGCGGGCAGGAAAAGGGACTTTACACTTTTTTCCTTTCTTGACAGACTGGCAGGAGAAGTCGGCATAAAGGGAAACATCAGTTATATAAAACCTTCAACCTCCAATCAGCCAAACAGCCGGCATAAAAAATCTGTTGTGGAGATGGAACTTCAGGGTATTACGATGAAACAGCTGACCACCTATTTGCATGGTGTTGAAACATCAGGAAATATTGTTGTTGTTAAAAGGCTTTCAATTTCAGTAAAAGGAAGCAAAGATCGATCCGTCAGTACTGTCATACAGGTCGAAACAATTGAGTTGTAACAAAAGACTATGAGCAAAACAAAAAAAAGACTTCTATATTCAGTGTATATTATTATCGTCACTGTTTTTTTTCTTTATTATCTTTTTCCTTCTGAAGATGTAAAGGATTATGCTCTGTTTTATGCCAATAAAGCAGCTCCTGATGTTAAGGTTGACATAGAAAATATTGAACTGACATTTCCACCCGGACTGTTATTCAACCATGTAACAATATATTATCATGGCAAATCATATTTTAAGGCTGAAAAGCTGCAGGCTATTCCAGGAATTCTTTCACTGCTAAAAAGTGATTTAACAGTATATTTTAAAAGCAGTCTTTATGATGGTGTTGTTAAAGGCAAGGTTACCATGCCTTTAAAAAAGAGCAATCGGATTTTTGTTACTGCGGATATAGATGACATACAGCTCAGTACGATGCTTGCCCTTAAAGAATTTATTCCGCATAATCTTTCAGGCGTTCTTAAAGGGGCAGTCACTTATTTACGTGAGGAGAATAGTAATCAGGCGTCTGCTGAATCCGACCTGCAACTTATTGATTGCGGCATAGACTTCATGACTCCTTTATATGGAATTGAGAATATCCGTTTTAATGAAATAGATGCAGGCTTTGTGCTGAAAGGTAACCGGCTTAAGATTGAGCAGATTACCGGAAGCGGAAATGATTTGGATGCAGATATCTCAGGGTTTGTAATGATAATGAATAAGATGGATAAAAGCATTCTAAGCATGGACGGTGAAATATCTCCTCACCCATCCCTGCTGGGCAAAATGGCTCAGGTAAAAAATTTCATTAAAAGCAGATCCGGAAAGAAAGGTGTCGGGTTCAGAATCAGAGGGACACTTGCACACCCGACATTTTCTTTAAAATAGGACCTGAAAAATAGAAATTGAGGAGGCAAATCAGCAGGCAACAGGGACTGAACTGAATGAGAGCAATAACAACCAAAAATATTTTTATATTTATTAATATTACCCTTATCTCTGCAGCATGTTATCTGTGTGTTGATGGATTTTATAAACTGCTCGCTGGAGGCAAAGGCAGCGCTTCCGCTTTTTTGTCTTCAGATAATACACGTACGGTTGGTGACAATATTAATGAATCGAACAAACCATTATCACATTATAAGCAGATAATTTCACGGAATTTGTTTAATACAAAATCAATCGCAGGTAAGAAGGATGCAAAGCTTGATCTGGAAAAACTAAAACAGACTGATTTAAAACTGAAACTATGGGGTACCGTGACGGGTCAGGTCGGCAAGGCCTATGCTGTGATAGAAGAAACAGGAAATCGGAAGCAGAATCTGTATCGTGTGGGTGACGCGATTCAGAATGCTACAGTAAAAGCGATCCGGAGAGAAAGGGTGGTTCTGGACGTTGATGGGAGGGATGAGGTGCTTTCAATGGAAAAAGTATCTTCATCATCCAAAGATAGTGCAAGGCATATCGCAAAGACAGGGCCATCCGGGGAGTCTTCCCGGGCAATGAAAATATCGTTGCAGCGGTCACAGATAGAATCAGCAATGGAAAATGTTACAGAGCTCATGTCACAGGTAAAGGTCAGACCGCACTTTACAGACGGTAAGCCTGACGGTATCATGTTAAGCAGCATACAACCGAGGTCTATTTTCAGGCGCATGGGACTCAGGAGCGGGGATATTATTACCGGTGTTGACGGACGAGAGATAGAATCCGTGGATGACGCCCTGCAGTTTTATGAAAACTTGAGTTCTTCATCCAACCTGAAGCTTCAGTTAAAGCGGAGAGGCAGGGAGCAAACTATAGATTACACTATCAAATAACTATTGGAACTTATTATGAGACTATATGCTAAAAAATTGAGATTGATCCGGCTGGTATGTTTATTTGTCCTAATGTTGCTGGTTGCCATTTCAGGAACGGCAGCAGGTGATGAAAGCAATGCGAAAATATCCGGAAGCATTCCGGTTAAAACTAAGCCTGCGGAAATCAAGAAATCGTCTGACCGGTTTGTTTCCATCGACTTTAACGATGTGGATATTAATGTGTTTATTAAGTTCATCAGTGAACTCACCGGCAGGAACTTTATTGTGGATAATAAGGTTAAGGGCAAGGTAACCATTATATCACCCGCCAAAATTTCAGAAAAGGAAGCTTACAAAGTATTTGAATCGGTTCTGGAGGTGCATGGTTATGCAACCGTCGAATCCGGAAAGGTGACGAAAATTATCCAGATGCCTGATGCAAGGACGAAGAATGTTAAAACCCTGCTCAAAGAAGAGAGTGGGGAACCTGAAGATAAGGTCGTAACCCAACTGATACCGCTTAAGTACGCTGATGCAGAGGAAATCAAGCGCTTGTTTGCTCCCATGATTTCCAAGCAGAGTGTGATTTTGTCTTATCCCCAGACCAATATGTTAATTTTAACAGATGTCTACTCGAATATAAAACGGCTTATGAAGATTTTATCTGCAATAGATGTCACGGGAATTGGAAAGGAGGTTTCCATAGTCCCTCTTGAGTCTGCCGATGCCGTGAAGATGGTGAAGCTTTTAGAGTCTATTTTTTCGAAAACAGGTGTGTCGCCTAAAGTAAAAAAAGGCGCTTTGGCAAGAAATCTGGCATTTGTTGCAGATGAAAGGACCAACACAATTGTGATCCTTGCCAGTGAAATTGACACGATTCGAGCGAAAAGGCTTATTGAAATGCTTGACAAGCAGATACCCAGGGGCACGGAAAAAATCCATGTCTACTATCTTGAACATGCCGAGGCTGAAGAGCTTGCAAAAGTGCTGCAGATGCTGCCCACAAAGAAGGCAACAAAAACCGTTCCAGGCAAAAAAAGTGCTCCTGTGATTTCAGAAAAAGCCAAAATTACGGCTGACAAGGCTACTAACAGCTTGATTATCATGGCGGAAAAGGATGACTACCTAACATTGAAAGATGTGATCAAAAAGCTCGATATCCCGAGATCGATGGTTTATATCGAGTGCCTGATCATGGAAGTCAACATTGATAAAGGCTTGAATCTCGGTGTGGAATGGACGGCAACAGGAGAAACCAGCTATCTGGATAGAGATGGCGCCATTGGCGGCGGTTTCGGTGGTTCAAATAATTACGGAAATCTTGCGAATATGACCGCCCTTGGTGCTTATCCTTCCGGTTTTTCTTTAGGTGTTTTTGGTGAGACTATTCAGGTGGGTGATGTCACGTACCCCAGCGTGGCAGCGGTCATCCAGGCGCTGCAAAATGACAAAGATGTTCATATCCTTTCAACGCCCCAGCTGGTCACCATGAATAACCAGGAAGCAACCATTACAATAGGGAAAAATATACCTTATTTGACCAAAACCGGAACCACGTCTTCTTCTGAAACCTATAACAACTATGAATACAAGGATGTGGGCATTACACTGAAGGTGACGCCACAAATCAGCGAAGACAGGATGGTTAGGCTCAATATCTTTCAGGAAATTACAAGGCTGGATGCTGCGGCTATTGCTGCGCTTGGCAGCGCTGACCGTCCGTCAACACTTAAACGAACCATAGAAACAACAGTGATCATTAATGATAATAATACACTTGTTATCGGCGGATTGATTGATGATCAGTTTACAAAAACTGAATCAAGAGTTCCCTGCCTGGGCAATATTCCTTATTTAGGGTGGTTGTTTAAATCATTTTCCGAGTCAGACGAAAAGAGCAATCTCTATTTCTTTTTAACACCCCATGTGATCAAATCTCATACAGAGATTGAGGAAATACACGACCAAAAAAAGAAAGACATGAATAAGCTGATCAAAGAGGGCAGAATTAAAATGTATAGCGGAGAATCCGGCAACACGGATTTAAAAGCAATAGAAACATCAGAATAGTTGAATTTTTACGGATTTTTATATAGCAAATCATGACAAAAAGCCTTTTACATATACTCAACGAGAAATTCGGCGTGTCAGAAGAGGTATACAGGGATGCCCTGGCTTCTATGGCAGAGACCGGAGAAGGCTTGGTCAAGGCATTTGTGGACAGGAAAGTTGTTTCTGAGTACCAGCTCCTTGAAGCCATGAGTATTAAATACGGGATTCCGTTTTTACCGGAACTTCCTATCACAAATGCCAGACAAGAGCTTTTCAGCGAAGTGTCGATCCAGTTTTTAAAAAAAAACGTAATGGTGCCGCTCGAATATGGAGAAAGTGTAACAGGCAATGACAGTATTCAAACTGAAGAAAAAAATGACGGTACCGGAAACAGCGGACGTGTTATCGCCGTCAATGATCCTTCCAACTTTCAGTCCATGGATGACCTGGTGAGAATTATCGGTTTTGAAGATTATGACATTGTACTTTCGACAAGGAATGCTATCCTGACCGCTATCAATCTTTCCTTTGATCAAAGCCAGAATTCTGCTGAACAGCTTGTTCAGGACATGGAAGAAGGCAGTGCCTCCATTATTGATGAGATGCATGAAACCGCTGATCTTTTAGATGACACAAGTGATGCCCCGATTATTAAACTGGTAAATCATATAATGGCACAGGCCATTAAGGCCGGCGCCAGTGACATCCATATTGAACCTTACCAACAGAGTTTTAAAGTGCGACACAGGGTAGATGGCATTCTGCTTGATATGCTGACCCCGCCTAAATGGATACAGGCTGCGCTGATTTCCCGAATCAAGGTAATGGCGAATATGAATATCGCCGAAAAACGGCTTCCCCAGGACGGACGTATTGAAGTAAAAAAAGGGGATCAGGATATTGATATCCGTGTTTCCACGATTCCGATATCATTCGGAGAGCGTGTCGTATTAAGGTTGCTGAACAAGTCAAGCTCTTTTCTCGCCCTGACCGATATTGGCTTTGAGCAGGACAAACTTGATACAATTAATGAACTGATCACTTCACCAAACGGTATTATTCTGGTCACAGGCCCTACAGGAAGCGGAAAGACAACATCTCTTTATGGGATATTGTCTACCATCAATAAGCCGGATATTAATATTATCACCATTGAAGATCCTGTGGAATATCAGATTCAGGGGATCGGCCAGATCCAGGTCAACCCCAAGATAGATTTGACTTTTGCCAGGGGGCTTCGCTCAATCATGCGTCAGGACCCTGATGTCATGCTCGTGGGCGAGATCAGGGACAAGGAGACGGCTGATATAGCCGTACAGTCCGCCTTGACAGGTCACCTTGTTTTTTCAACACTGCATACGAACGATGCAGCCAGCGCCATTACGCGCCTTGTGGATATCGGGGTCGAACCTTTTCTGATTTCATCTTCTGTGATAGCAGTGATTGCTCAACGGCTTGTTCGAGTGCTCTGCAAAGAATGCCGTGAGCCGTATGAACCGGATGATGGCGCCTTGAAGAGTATTGAAATGACAAGGGACATTTTAAAAGACGGGATAATTTTCAGGGCAAAAGGTTGTGACAGCTGCTTTAATACAGGATACAAAGGCCGAATCAATATATCTGAAATACTGGTAATGGAAAACAGGCTGAAAAAACTTGTCCTTGAAACGTTTGACTCCAACCAGATAAAGAAGGAAGCACTGAATCAGAATATGGAAACACTTCGCATGAATGGTGTCAGAAAAATTGTAAAAGGCATCACAACTGTCTCGGAGGTCTTGAGGGTTACACAGAGATGACATTTTTCAAAAGTTCCAAATGGAGAGCGATAATTATAGTTCTTTTGCTTGTAATGCTTTGCTGTCCATGCACGGCGTTTTCTTTGGAAAGCAAAATGCAGGCTGAAGAAGAAAGCTTCATGACCGGCACATTCCTTTACCCCATAAGGCTCTTTAGAAAATATATTTCAGGAGCTGATGGCGACAGATGCGCCATGCATCCTTCATGTTCTACATATTCTGTTGCTGCATTCAGAAAACATGGCGTTTTTCTTGGATGGATAATGACCAGCGACAGGTTGATGCGCTGCGGAAGGGATGAAGTTGTCCATGCTTCGTCTGTATGGAAAAATAACGCGGCACACAGTTATGATCCTGTAGAAAATAACGATTTCTGGTGGGACCAGAGGAAATGACCCGACGTTTTCCTGAATGCAAACACTCCCTGGTATTTTTTTGTACCCTTTTTGCATTTTTCTTCCTCAATTGCCAAGTTAATGCGGAGTCAGGCTTCTATGTCGATGCCGACAGGCAGCTTGAGTACGCAGACCAATTATTCGAAAGTAACGAATATACAATAGCCGCCAATGAGTACATGCGTTTTGTTCATTTTTTCCCGGATGATGAAAGGGTGAAAAATGCCGTATACAAGACAGGTGTTTCGTATTTTATGGGCGGACAGTACCAGCATGCCGTCAACATCTTCCGAGATGTGATAGACAAATATCAAAATATGGGCGTTGCAGATCAGGCGTCTTTTATGATGAGCAGAAGTTATCTTGCCATGGGAGAGGCGGGCTCGGCTGTTAACTGCCTGAACAATCTAGTTATTGTTACTGAAGACAATGATCTGAAAGACCGCGGTTTTTACGAAATCGGATGGATATATCTTGAAAACCCATGGGCAGGGGGACGCATTGGGTATAAAAATGGTTATGAAGTATTTCCGGAATCAGGAGCTGCTGACACAGCACAAAAATATTTTCAAAAAATAGGCAGCCGGAACAAGGAAAAATACAGAATCGACAAACTGTCTTCGGGGATTGACCGGTTGCAGTCTTCTGACTGGAAAAATCCTGTGCTTGCAGGCAGCCTGTCGGTTATTCCTGGCGCAGGACAAACTTACTGCGGCAGGTATCAGGATGGGATAGTCGCCTTAGTTTTGAACACAGCATTTATTTTTTCGGCCTATGAGTCATTTACTAATGACAGTCCTGTACTCGGAGGCCTTATCAGTGTCGTGGGCGCAGGTTTTTATATGGGAAATATATACGGCGCGGTTTCAGATGCACATAAATACAACAGGCGGTTATACAGATATCAAGTTGATGATTTGAGAGGAAACTTCAGGGTTGAATTGACGGAAAAAGGTAAGAAGCCGGCTGTTAAATTATCATTTAAGACAATGTTTTAATAAATAATTTATACTTTTATTGTTTCAGCAGCAACAGAGTCATCTATTCCCATTTTAAATTTTACGCCAACACCATCAGGAGTGGTTCTGACAACCTCTCCTACGATTTTCATTGAATTGGTGCCATTGATTTGTGGAATAGTGATTGTGATATCCTCACCTACAGGTACCTGCTTGTCGGTTCTGACAAAGACACCCCAGGCACTGATATCCTGAATATATTCAATACTCGAGAATGTCTGAGTCGCATATGCAACAGCTTTAAAGCACTTTTTTCTGGGGGATTTTCTTTTCTCCATACTGAATTTGGCCTTCATTAGTTTCCTATATTCGAATATCGATGAAAAGACATAAAAAATATACTATAAAATCGACTTGATGTCAATCTGAATGTTTTCTGGACTTTCCCCAAAATTTATCATGTTTAAAAAGAAATAACTATAGCATATAGAGAAAGGTAATCGGGGGAATTATATGCCCAAATTGCAATTGGCCGATCACTGCGACTGTGAATCTTTCGAAAACGGAATCGATAAAATTTTGAAAAATTCTACGCCACAAGATGTTGGGGTTGCAACTATAATAAAATGGGAAATAAAATATACATCGGGTGTTGATAAAATATTCAGGATATATGCGATTCAAGAATGGGATTATTTAATACTCCTTCCAATCAATTCATTTATCCTATTCACATAGTCCAAATTATTAATTGGTTTTGATAAATGTTCAATATTCGGATCTTTTTCTTTTAACTTTTCCATTGACTCTAAGAACTCGATATTCCCTGAGATAAACATTACTGGAATATCCTTATTATTTTCTCTAATGTGATTATAAACATCTAAGCCATTAATATTTCCTGGAAGCATATAATCAAGGCTTACAGCATCAAAATTATTTCTATCAAAACTGTCAATGGCCGTTTGCCCATTAACAGCCATTGACACAATATGGCTAAAAGGTTCTTGGGATAATATTTGATACTGCACATCAGCTATTGCATGTTCATCTTCAACCAATAATATTCTTCTTTTATCGTATATTTGACTTTTCACTACTTCTTTTTTCTCATCTGGAGATAATTGACTTTTGATTATTTTCAAAGCAATGGTAATCTTCGTGCCTTTCCCAACTTCACTTTCAAGAGAAATATCTCCCTTATGTTTCTCAACAATATATTTTTTTACATTTGACATGCCATAACC
>CAZTYY010000011.1:0-34712 GCA_964617785.1 uncultured Desulfobacterales bacterium
ACGAAAATGTTAATCAATGTCAAATTCAAGTAACATATTAGCTGTGGATACAAACAGAAACTAACCCCTATTTTCCCATTAATTTTTTATTGACATTTCATTGAATCTGATTTAATTGTTTAATCTGATTTAATTTTTAAATTGAGTTTAATTTTATTATAGAAGCTGTCTCAAAAATAGAAATATGGTTCAAGATAGAGGAAAAACCAAAAAGGCAACCGGAGGAATATATGGATGTCATTAAAAGTAAAATCGACACATCTTCAGATCTTTATCAAAAAAATTACAAAGCCATGGAAGCTCTTGTAGCAGATCTTAAAAAAGAATTGAAAAGAGCCATGGAAGAAAGGTCTCAAAAATCAAAAGACAGACTAAAAGAATCAGGGAAAATCCCTGCTGCAAAAAAACTGGAACTTCTCCTGGATAGAAACAGCCCGTTTCTTGAAATTGCACCTCTTGCGGCAAAAGGATTGTATGACGGGAAAGTCCATAAAGCAGGCTTAATTACAGGCATTGGCGTGGTGGAAGGAAAAGAAGTGCTTGTTTCCATCAACGATGCTACCATTAAAGGCGGAGCCGGATACCCCATAAGTGCAAAAAAAGGACTTCGCTGCCAGACCATTTGCATGGAAAACCGCATTCCGTCGATAAGCCTTGTAGATTCCGCAGGTGCCTTTCTGCCGCTTCAATCGCAGATGTTTCCTGACATTGATGGCGGAGGGAGGATCTTTTACAACCAGGCAATGATGTCCAAAATGGGAATCCCCCAAATTGCAGCGGTTATGGGTCTTTGTACGGCAGGCGGCGCATATGGAGTGGCAATGTCTGATGAAATCGTACATGTAAAAGGCCATGGTGCAATATTTCTGGGCGGCCCACCTCTCGTAAGGGCAGCAACAGGTGAAGAAGTAACCGCAGACCAGTTGGGAGGAGCGAATGTACATTGCATGGAATCAGGCCTGTCGGATTACATAGCAGAAGACGATGTGGACGCTATCCGGATCATTCGAAACATCGTAAAAAACCTTCCCCTCAATGAAAAGAGCCGCTTGTCAATGAAAACCCCAGAACCCCCGGCATATGACCCAAAGGAAATTTACGGCATAGCAAACCAGGACCTTTCATTACCATACGACTGCCGGGAAATCATCGCTCGCATTACGGACGGCAGCGGATTCCATGAATTCAAGGCCACTTATGGTGAAACACTTGTTTGCGGATGGGCCCATATTCACGGCTATCCGGTGGGCATACTCGGAAACAACGGCGTGCTGTTTTCTGAAAGCGCATTAAAAGCAACGCAATTTATTCAACTCACCGACAAACGGGGCATCCCGCTTGTGTTCATTCAAAACATCAGCGGTTTTATTATCGGAAGAGCCTATGAAAGAGGCGGCATTACAAAAAACGGCCACAAGATGGTCAATGCAGTTTCCACAGCGACGGTACCCAAGTTTACCGTCATTGTCGGCAATTCTGCCGGCGCCGGCAACTACGCCATGTGCGGCAGGTCTTATTCTCCCAGATTCCTCTGGATGTGGCCGAACGCAAAAATCGGCGTTATGGGAGGCGAACAGGCCGCAGGCGTCCTTGTGTCGATCACAAACGATCAGAATGAACGGCTGGGCAAACCGCCCCTGACCCCGGATGAAGAAAAAGCAATCTGTGAACCGGTAATCGCTGCCGCTGAAAAAGAAGGGAATGCATATTACAGCACGGCACACATCTGGGACGACGGCATTATCGATCCTGCAAAAACAAGGGATACACTCGGCCTCTCCATTTCAGCAGCTTTAAACGCACCCATAAGAGATGATGTTCATGGACATGGAATTTTCAGAATGTAAGGACAATTGAAATGTTTAATAAAATACTTATCGCAAACAGAGGTGAAATTGCCGTCAGGGTAATGAATACCTGCAAAGAAATGAATATTTCGACTGTAGCCGTATACTCGGATGCAGACGTGGATGCGCTCCACAGGATAACTGCCGATGAATCCTTTCACATCGGAAAATCGGAACCCTCCGAAAGTTACCTGAATATTGATAAAATCATTGCAGCAGCAAAAAAGACAAACTCAGAAGCGATTCATCCCGGATACGGCTTTCTTGCTGAAAATGCAGACTTTGCCCGGGAATGTGAAAATCAGGGCATCACTTTTATAGGTCCGCCTTCCGATGTCATCAGCAATCTTGGGGATAAGACAAAGGCAAGAAGAATTATGAAAAAGAGCAATGTGCCCGTAATACCCGGCATGACGTATGCTGCCGAAGATATGGACACCATGGCCGATGAAGGCGACAACATAGGCTGGCCGGTTCTGATTAAGGCAGCAGCAGGCGGCGGTGGTAAAGGTATGCGAATTGTAAACTCGAAGCAGGAGATGGCCGACGCCTGTGCGGCTGCATCGCGGGAAGCGGAAAGTGCTTTTGGCGACAATTCCATTTATCTTGAAAAATTTATATCGTGTGCCAGGCATATTGAGTTTCAAATTCTTGCAGACAACTTTGGAAATGTAATTCACCTTTTCGAAAGAGAATGTTCCATTCAAAGGCGCCACCAGAAAATAATCGAAGAGACTCCATCCACATCCCTTTCACCGGAGTTAAGGGAAAGGATGGGAAAAGCCGCCGTGCTGGCGGCAAAAGCCTCGGGGTACGTGAATGCCGGCACTGTCGAATTTCTCCTTGAACCTGACGGCAACTTTTACTTCCTTGAGGTTAACACAAGGCTCCAGGTTGAACATCCAATAACGGAAATGATTACAGCCATCGATCTTGTAAAAAAACAAATCGAGATTGCCGCAGGCAAAAGACTTACTTTTGCCCAGAATGATATTTCAACAAAAGGCCACGCCATTGAATGCCGGATATACGGAGAAGATCCCGAAAAATCATTCTTCCCCTCTTCCGGCAAAATTATATTTATGAAAGAACCCTCGGGGCCGGGAATCCGCTCCGACAGCGGCATTTACTCTGGTTTTACCGTACCTGTTGATTACGATCCGATTCTTTCAAAACTGATCGTACATTCACAAACAAGAAAGGACGCTATCAACCGGATGATCAAAGCGCTTTCGGAGTATGCGGTCATTGGTGTTAAAACCAATATCCATTTTCTTATGGATTTACTCAAATCAGATGCTTTCAATGCCGGCAAAACATATACGGACTTTATTGAGTCCAATTTTTCAGACTGGAAGCCCGACTACCATGATGCGGACATAGCCTGCATTGCTTTTATTGCAGATGATCTTTCACCAAAAACTAAAATATCCGGTTCCGCAGAAGAACAATTTCCTGAACCATGGAAAACGCTCGGTAACTGGCGAACATCCTGATGTCCTGAAAAGGAGAAGAAAATTGGAATACAACCTAAGTATTAATGAAGAGACAAAATCAATTGAAATTGAAAACAACGAGGCAGATTCATTTCTTGCAAAAATCGACAAGAAAAATTTCCACGTAATTCATAGAAGGATTAATGATCACACAGTTCACATTGAAATAGATAACGAAAAAAAGCACAAAGGGGTCAATATTTACATTGCGGATACAGCAAACGGTAAAACCATATCCATTGACGGCATCACATATACTGTGTCTGATGCAGACACTCTATTTCTGAACAATGCCGGCAAAGAAATTACAACCGGAATCCCGGACAAGATTACTCCCCCCATGCCGGCCATCGTTATATCTGTAATGGTAAATAAAGATGATACTGTTAAAAAAGGTGACGGTATCGTTATCATCTCAGCCATGAAAATGGAAACAACACTTGCAGCGCCGTATAACGGCCGAATAACTTCAGTTAACGTCTCCGAAGGCATCAAGGTAATGCCCGGCGATATACTTGTAGATATAGAACCCGAAGTCATAAAAAAGGAGAAATAGGATATGAATGACAAAGACTTGCTTTATCGAGTCGAAAACAGGATTGCATACTTTACAATAAACCGTGAGGCCCAGAGAAACTCCATAAGCCCTGAAACGGTTTCCCTTTTTCTGGAATATCTTGACAAGGCGGAAAAGGATAATGATGTCAGAGTCGTCACAGTGACAGGTTCAGGAGACAAGGCATTCTGTTCCGGTGCAGACCTCGGCAGTGCTGTTGGTGAAGCACAAAATAAAGTCTTCCGTAATTACGCAAAGCTTCTCAAACGTCTTGCCGGCTTTCCAAAACCAACCGTTGCAAAAATTAACGGTTATTGCCTGGCAGGAGGTACGGGATTCATGCTGGCATGTGATATTGTGATTGCAAAAAACAATGCGAAATTCGGCACTCCTGAAGTCAACGTCGGACTTTTTCCCATGATGATCGGTGCACTGATATTTCGAAATGTGTTAAGAAAAAAAGCAATGGAGATGGTACTTCTTGGAGAGAAACTCACCGCTGAACAGGCCTTAGAGATGGGTCTGATCACAAGGTCTGTTCCGCCTGAAGACCTTGACATAGAAGTGGATAAGGTTCTTGAAAGCCTTTCTTTAAAGAGCCCCATCGGCATGAAGATAGGAAAAGAAGCATTTTATGCTGCTTCTGAAATGCCGCTTGAGGAAGCTGTCGATTATCTTTCGGAAAAGCTTTCAGAGGTTGCATCGACCAAAGACGCTATTGAGGGGATTACCGCATTTATTGAAAAAAGAACGCCAGTATTTACAGGGCAATAGAAACCGGAGGATATAATGAAAGAAAATAAACTCATAATAGCAAACTGCAGCGGTTTTTTCGGAGACCGTTTTTCAGCGGCAAAAGAGATGGTCACTGGTGGAGAAATTCATGTCCTAACGGGTGACTATCTTGCGGAACTGACAATGGCACTCCTTTTCAGACAGAAAATAAAGGATCCTGAGAAAGGATACGCGACAACGTTCCTCAAGCAGATGGAAGAGATCATGGGCGAATGCCTGGACAGAAAAATACGCGTTGTTGCCAATGCAGGCGGCCTTAACCCGGCCTCTCTTGCGAGTGAACTTAAAAAACTTGCTGAAAAACTGGGGTTGAATCCCGTTGTGGCCTGCATTGAAGGTGATGACCTGATGCAAAGAATAGGAGATCTTCAGGCCCAAGGAGAAGAGTTTACTCATCTTGACAAAGGAATCAGTCTTAAAGAGGCAGGAGCCGCCCCGATAACCGCAAACGCTTATCTTGGCGGGTGGGGAATCACAAAAGCCCTTGAAGAAGGCGCTGATATCGTCGTTGGAGGGCGCATAGCAGATGCATCGCTTGTATCCGGACCTGCGGCATGGAAATTCGGCTGGAAACAGGACGACTGGGACCGACTTGCAGGCGCTTATACGGCGGGACATATTATAGAATGCAGTGCCCAGGCGACTGGAGGTAATTACTCTTTCTTCAAAGAAGTACCCTCTTTTAAAAACGTGGGCTTTCCGATTGCAGAAATGCATGAAGACGGTTCATTTGTCATAACAAAGCATCCGGGCACAGGCGGTCTTGTGTCAAAAGGGACGGTAACCGCCCAGCTTCTGTACGAAGTAAGGAGTCCCTCATACCTCACACCTGATGTGGTGGTACGTTTTGACACGATTAATATTGAAGAGGAGGGTCAGGACAGGGTTCTTGTCAAAAATATAAAGGGAGAACCGCCTACTGATTCCACAAAAGTATGCATAAATGATTTTTCAGGTTATCGCAACTCCATGACTGTAGTCCTGACAGGACTCGACATAGAAGAAAAAGCAAAAATAGTAGAAGAAACACTTTTTGAAACACTCGGAGGAAAAGAACAGTTTGCGATTGCTGATGTTCAGTTGATAAGGTCTGAAAAGATTGACCCTGATGTGAATGAAGAAGCGATTGCCGGTCTCAGGATAACTGTGATGGATCCTGACAAAAATAAAGCAGGCCGTCTTTTTTCATCAAAACTTGTAGAGCTCGCTCTGGCAAACATTCCGGGCTTCACTTTAACAAATCCTCCCACAAACGGAATGCCTGCTATCCGTCACTGGCCGGCTCTTGTTTCATCACATTTCATTAAACAAACAGTTTCCGTTGCAGGCAAAGAGTTTACAGTAGAAACAGTTAAGCCTGATCCTGATTTTACAAAAACCACTCCGCCTGAGTACAAAAGCATACAAATAGCTGATGGAAAAATGATAAAAGCACCCCTGGGTCACGCCTTTGCAACAAGATCCGGTGACAAGGGAGGAAATGCCAATCTCGGTGTATGGGCAAAAACAGATGAGGGGTTTGCATATCTTAAAGACTTTCTAACTATTAATCGATTAAAAGAACTGCTGCCTGATATGGCTGAATATGAAATCGAGCGCTATGAATTGTCGAATCTTCTTGCGCTTAATTTTTATATAAAGGGAGTGCTTGGAAATGGAGCGGCCGCCTCTATTCGAAGCGATCCCCAGGCAAAAACGCTTGGAGAATATCTTCGTGCAAAGGTCATAGAAATACCGGAAGAAATTCTTGTGTATAAAAATTAGGATTAAGGGCAACTTAAGGAGAATAACATGTTTAAAAAAGATCAATGTGAACTTTGCGGTGAATGCCTTACGGAATGCCAATGGATGGAAATCGAACAGCAGCAGGCAATTAAATGGATGAAGGAGATGGCGGAAGGGCAACACACCCCTGTTATCGACAATTGCGTAACCTGCTATTCCTGCAATGAAAGATGTCCCAATGACGCAAGGCCCTTCGACCTTTTTGCAAAGCTTCAGGAGAAGTACATTGACCCTGAAAAAAAACCTGGAATAGCAGCCATGGAATCAAAATTTGTATTTTCAGGCGAGCTTAAAAGTATACCCGAGGCAGATCCTGTCATGACAACCTGTGTTTTCGAAAAAACAGATCCTCACCTTATCCAGGGGGGAATCTATGATCTTCCGAGAATCAGCGGCAAACCTTATTTCTGTTGGATACTGTTCAGTCATATGAAGGCTCAAAGCATAGAGGAAAAGCATGCACAGGAATTTGTCGACCGCCTTGCATCCACGGGGGCAAAGGAGATCATCTGTTTTCATGATGACTGTTATACCATGCTTGCAACTCTCGCTCCCGAATACGGCATTAAAGTACCTTTCAGGCCGATACATCTTTCAGAATATCTTGTCGATTATCTTACAAAGAACAAAGACAAGTCACAACCGCTTGAAATGAACATTGCATACCAGCGGCCTTGCGCATCAAAACAAACGCCTGACAAAGAGCATTTTATCGATGAGGTTTTTGAACTCACAGGCGTTAAAAGGGTTGAACGGAATTTTGACAGAAAAAATGGTCTCTGCTGCGGAGGAACAAAATTAATGCTCGGCATTGGCGATCCAAAACCTGACCAGGAAAAAAATATCCTTGATGCAAAGAATAATGGCGCACAAGCCCTGGTATGTTTATGTCCTGTGTGCATTCATTCTTTAACGGGAACAGCGGTAGAACATGATCTGCCGGTTGTCTTTCTCAGCGATATTGCCCGTATGGCGCTGGGGGAGATTCCAAAGCCTTAACAATTTACAAGGAAAATAATTTCAAATGAAAAAAGCTGATGAGAATAAAAAACCTTCAAGAAGCGCCCTCAGGAGACAGCGTGAAAAGGAACAGCGATACAACACGATACTTCGTGCCGCAGAAACCCTTTTTACCAAAAAAGGCTATCACCAGACAAGCATGGAGGAAATCGGAGACTTTGCAGAAGTGTCGGCCGGCACTGTTTATTCCTATTTTAAAAACAAAGAAGATCTTCTCATCAGCCTGTTGAAAGAGGGGGGGTTTTATTTCAGAAAAATGATCGGGGATGCTTTTCGAAAGGCGGATGCTTCCATTGACGGACTGAGAAATGCCGGAATTTTCTTTTTTCAAAGCTTTTGCATTGAACATCCGGAAAAGGTGACGATTATATTCAGAGAAGCGGTCGGCATGAGCGATAAGGTGGAATCTGTCCGAAAAAAGCTCTTTATCAACATGACCACCGACATCAAAGAGGCCCTGTTAAGAATTAGCGAAGGATTAAACA
Source organism: uncultured Desulfobacterales bacterium (assembly GCA_964617785.1). GTDB lineage: Bacteria > Desulfobacterota > Desulfobacteria > Desulfobacterales > SURF-7 > JAFDJC01. The sequence continues at coordinate 7,985 of CAZTYY010000011.1, forward strand.
CAACCTATCGTTCAGATCTGTCAGCTGAATTACTGGCCGTCTGCATCGCAGGAATATACGAACGCATAGCAACCCACTATCTTTTCTGGGGAGACCGCTCCGAAGACTTTATGAACATAGCGGAGGAAGCTATCCTTTTTACAATAGGCGGAGTCGAAAGTCTGATTACCGCTCAAAAAGACAATAAATAATCAGGAGGATCCAATGGGAAGTGAAATTTACTTTACAAAAGAGCATGAAATGGTACGTAAAGCGGTAAGAGACTTTGTAAACAAAGAAATTAGTCCGTACGTTGATGAATGGGAAGATAAAGGCTCAGCGCCTTTACACGACCTTTTTAAAAAAATGGGAAAACTCGGTTTTTTAGGTATAAGGTATGATGAAAAATACGGTGGTGAAGGTCTCGATTACTGGTATGAGACAATTATACTGGAAGAAATTGCCCGTGCTAAGTGCGGTGGTGTTCCCATGGCCATAGCGGTGCAAACCAATATGGCGACACCCGCAATTTATGAATTCGGAAGCGAATATTTAAAAGAAAAATATCTCAAGCCGGCAATCAAAGGCGAACTGGTGGGTGCCATAGCCGTCACGGAACCTGATGCGGGCTCTGATGTTTTTGCCCTGAAAACCTCTGCGGTAAAACAGGGCGATCACTATATCCTTAACGGCTCTAAAACCTTTATCACCAACGGCGTACAGGCCGATTTCCTGACGCTCCTTGCAAGAACAAGCGATGACCCCGGGTATCATTCTTTCGGTCTTTTTGTTGTTCCCACCGATCTTCCCGGTTTCCATGTCAGTAAAAAACTGGACAAACTTGGTATGAGGAGCAGTGACACGGCAGAGCTTTTCTTTGACAACATGAAAATACCTGCTGAAAATCTTATCGGCACCGAAGGTGAAGGATTTATCATACAGATGCAGCAATTCCAGCATGAACGTTTTGCCACTCTCCCTCTTGCGTACGTTGGAGCAAAAGTAATTATTGAAGATACAATAGAGTATATCAAGGGGAGAATCGTCTTTGGCAAACCTCTTTCAAAAAAACAGGTCATCAGACACCGAATCGTCGACTGGTTGACGGAAATTGAAGCGCTTCAGCAGCTGACATACCATATCGTGCGCATGAAAATGGCAGGTCAGGACACGACAAAGGAAATATCCATGGGCAAGCTGTTGGGTGCCCGGATTTTAACTAAAGTCGCTGAAGGATGCCTTCAAATGCACGGCGGCATGGGATTCATGAATGAAATGTCGGTATCAAGGGCGTACAGGGATTCGATACTGATTTCCATTGGCGGCGGGGCAAACGAAGTCATGAGTGATGTTATTGCGAAACTTGTCGGCCTTTAAAATGTATATACGGGGTCGGGCCTTAAAAACCCGACCCTGTATATACATTACCTGCCAGGAACAATTATTCGAGAATCATCCTTTTTTTGCATCTGTTCCTGCTGCATTTTTTTCACGTTTTCAAGAACCTCATCCAACGCTTTTTTCATGGCATTTGGAAACTCATCCATTGCCTCCTTGAGGGTATTTGCCGTCAGGGGAGATTGAATCGGAACCGGGCCCTGGGGAGACATGAGTTGTGTATGCCCCATGAACAGCGGCACTCGACTTTTATCTTCTGTTCCATCAGGATGTATGGGTATTAACCTTCTGATTGAAGCCACCTTGAGATCGGTAATTGCTTCTTCTTTGTACAAATTTGTTTTATCAACTGAAAAATCAATTTGCTGCGCTTGTCCTGTGTCATTCATGAAGTGCCTCCGTTAAATATTGCCCATCAGAAAATGGAACTTTAGTAAATACTATTCAATATCTTTTATTTCCGAAATCTTTGTTTTTTCTATTCCGACAATACCGCCGTATTGTTTATAATAAACAATTCCTTCTATCTCATAATAATTCGATATCGTGATGACCTTGCCGTTATTCATTATGATTTCATACTTCGGGACTTCATCCGTCTCCGTTGTCCCTATAGAATCCGATTGCTTTTTATTACCTTGTCTTCCATACGCAAAACATGGACCTCTCCAATCCTCAATGGGAACGAGATCAGTAACAACTCCATTTCTTAGCATCACCCACACCCTGCCATAATTCAAGAAATCCGGACGTTCACATGTCATCGTTGCCCTAGGTTGTCCTGCAACGTCAATCACTTCGTCAATTGTCATCCCGGCTGATATCTTCTCCTGCGCAAGCCTTGTTTTTGAAGTGATAAAATAAATGATTTTTTCCAGCCTTTCCAATTTTTCGACAATAACCTGACGCTGCTTCCGCATCTCAACCGGATCTTTGTTGCCCTCCTTTTCAATGCGGCTGTTCAGGACTTCATATTCCTTTTGAATATCGGCAATTTTTTTCCTGTTTTCCTTAATTTTTTCCTTTAGTTTTTTACTTTTTTTAATCTCGGTTATTCTTTTAAAAACATAGTCTGTATCGATTCCGGTCTTGACCGTAACAGACAGCTTAAGCTTAGTGTCGCTGACTATCCATTCCTCTTTTTCGCTATCTATTTTTAAGAGTACCGAAAGAAAATTTTTGGTATCGAGGATTGTGATCTTCCTCTTTTTAGCGTCGGCGTTTTCATGAATATATTGTTCAGATGCTGTGATGAGTTTCTTTTTTGCTTTTAAAAAAGCATATTGTCTGGCATCGTTTCTTGAGTCATTCTCCCCCAGTTCATAAGTATATTCCGCAAAAAGCATCTTTTCAGCAGAAAACAGAATAGCTGGGTTCATTAACAGACAAATGGTCAGAAGGCTATATAATCTATGCATTTTTTTCCTTTGTCTTTTTTATATTATTTATAAAATGATTTACTTATAAAATGATTGTGCAATAAATAAAATTTTGATATTATCTTTGTCATTGATTGTCCATCATATAACCAGTAACCAGTAACCAGTAAAAATACCATGAAAATAAATATTATTTCGTACCTTTTTACATGCGTCCTCATTTTCATACCGGATTTTTCCCATTCCGGCAATACTATCAAACCATATGGTGCTTCAGCCCGCCGATATGCCAAGGGTGAACTCCTTGTAAAATACAAGGCGAAAACCCAGAATGCTGCATCAGTGCGTTATCAGAAAAGCCTCGGGATTACAACCATCAAGCAGTTTAAAACCGTCAAGGGAAGGCTCATAAAACTGCCGGACAGCTTAAACGTCGAACAGGCGCTTGATATTTTTAAAAATGATCCTGACGTGGAATGGGCGGAACCGAACTATCTGCGCCATGCATGCGCAACCCCTGACGATGCTTTTTTTGAAAAATCCTGGGGTTTACATAATACCGGACAGGAAGTAAACGGCAGCGGCGGAACAGATGATGCCGACATAGACGCTGCTGAAGCCTGGGATATAACAACCGGAAGCAGCTCTATTGTCATTGCCGTGATCGATTCCGGAATCGATTACAATCACCCGGACCTGATAAACAATATCTGGATAAACGAAGATGAAGTTCCCGGTAACGGCATTGATGATGATGCTAACGGATATATTGATGATGTCCGTGGATGGAACTTCACAGACGATAATAATGACCCGTTAGACTCTAACTTCCATGGTACCCATGTCTCCGGCGTCATTGCAGGACAAGGCAACAATTCAACAGGCACATCCGGCGTATGCTGGACCGTTAAAATCATGGCCTTGAAATTTCTCGATCCGCTTGGCTCTGGATATGTATCTGATGAAGTTTCAGCCATTGAATATGCGATTGACAACGGCGCACACATCATCAATGCCAGCTTCGGCGACCCAACCATCAGCAACCAGGAATCAGATGCTATCGAAAAAACGCTGAACGCCGGTACCCTGTTTATTACAGCAGCAGGAAATACAGGAATCGATATTGACAACATATCACCCCTCTACCCTGCATCTTATTCGTTCAGCAATATTATCTCTGTAACCGCTTCCAACCAGAATGACGGATTGCCGTTATGGGGAAATTACGGCGCCTTCAGTGTCGATGTTGCGGCTCCGGGAGAAAATATTTACAGTACAGTCCCCGGCAGGATTACTGTCTGGGAAGATAATTTTGAATCCGACCCTGCAGAAGAATGGACGATTGAAGGTGACTGGGACAGGACAGACAGCGAGCCATTTGGGGGCACTTATTCCCTTACCGACAGTCCGTCTGGAAATTATGCAAACGGCATTGGCATTGGAATTTCAACCATCATGTCACCGCCAATCGATTTAAGCGACAGGACAAATATCAGGCTTAATTTCTATCTAAAGGGAGAATCGGAATTTGATTTTGATAAACTCTATATAGAAACATCTGAAGATGCAGGTGCTTCATGGTCATCCCGAACAATCGAAATAATATCTGACAGTGAATATGCTGAAATATATGAAGGAGGAATCAGCGGCGAATATTCTGACTGGGTTTATGGAACGGTTGTTCTCGATCACCTTGAGGGCGTGAATGATGCTTATTTCCGATTCCATTTTGTGACTGACGATACCATAAATTACGACGGCTGGTATATCGACAATGTTAAAATTACATCCATGGATGGAACATATCCTAATCCGCAAAGCCGGTACTATGGATATATTGACGGCACATCATCTGCAACGCCATTTGTATCCGGCCTTGCCGGGCTCATCTGGAGCAGACTGCCTGGCCTTTCGGCAGGCTGTGTAAAAACCTTTATCATTGAAGGCGTAGATCAGATACCCGCCTTTTCAGGAAAAACACTATCAGGCGGACGAATCAATGCCTACACCAGCCTTAACCTGGCACTGAGTCCGGACGCCTCTTCATCTTGCGACGGTAATTCAGACAACGAGACCATCGGCACGTCGTCAGGGGATGGCTTCTGCTTTATCAAGACCTGTCACTGATTTTTGTAGACAGCGTTGCTGTTTGCGGAACTGCCGCCGTGTCAACCAGATGGTCAACCATCTTGGCGGATCTTTCCGAAAAACCAACACTTTTTAACTTGAGGTATGGCATTGCCAGTACCATTAAAGCCGGGGCAACGATAAAGTCAGCCAGAAGCGCCATAAGAATTACGAGCCCGCTAAAGAAGCCGAATTTGTGTGTATTTGAAAAGGTGGCAAGCAGCAGCACAAAAAAGTTGGCTGCAAGAACAAGCGCTGTTATCAACAATGCCCTGCCTGTGGTGAGAAACGTTTCCCGGACAGCCTGACGCGCATCACCGAACCTTTCATAATACTTTCTGTAGTTATACATAAAATGCATGGTGTCATCTACAACAAGACCGATGGCAATGCTGCAAATCATCAAAGCGACCAGGTCGATAAAAACATTAAAAGCGCCCATTATTCCCATTACGACAATGATGGGAAGGAGATTCGGAATCATGCTTATTGCGCCCAGTTTAAAATCACCTACCAAGATAATCATCATTATTGAGATGACGAAACCGGCAATAACATAGCTTTTGGTCATACTTCGAATAGATGCGGAAACAGCTTTACCCATCAGGGGTGACATTCCTGTAACCGTTATTTCCGCAAGGCCTTCAAACCTGGTTTTAAAGCGATCATAAATATCATCTGAAAGCCTTTCAGTATCAAGCACTTCAAGCCATGGTATTTTGAATGATATCCGAGTTTTACTAAACTTGCTGTCAACAATTCTTTCAAGGTCTTCGGAACCGCTGTTTTCAAAGAGAAACAGCTCCTGGGTGACGAGAGACTCTTCATCGGGAATCGTATAAAAATCCGGGTTGTTTTCATGCAAAGCCTGGTTGGTCTCTTTTAATATGTCGTTCATGGAACGAACTTTTCCGATAAATATTTCACCATCTTTTATCTGCTTTATTTCTTCGCACAAATTGTCAATACGTTTCAGGATTTTGGGATCATAAAGCCCGTTCTCTTTTTTTGTGTCCAGAACAACTTCAATTGAAAGTACTCCCTTGAGGTGTTTATCCATAAACTCTTCATCTTTTCTTATTGTCATATCTTCAGGAAATGTATTTTTGTGGTGGTGAGAAAATTTAAGGTCAAGCGTAAAAGCAATAGATATGATAAAGAGGAGAACACTTACAATTACAATTTTCTTTGGGTTTCCCGAAGAAAAATCGGCTACTGCGATTAATGCCCTGTCCATCATTTTTTTCCCCTTACCGGCTGTCGTCATTTTTTTCTGCTTTATTGGTGCAATAGCCAGAAGCGCAGGAATCATGATGACTGTATAAAAAAGGGCGAGCATTACACCTATGGAAGCAAAAATTCCCAGGTTACCGATTGCGCTGAGTTCGGACATTGAAAATGACATGAGTCCTGCAGCAGTAGTAAGGCTGGTCATCACAACCGCCAATCCGGAGTGACCCATTGAAAATGCAATGGAATCCACCTTGCTATTTCCGTTTTGATAGTGCAGGTAAAAAATTGCCAGGATGTGAACAGCATCCGCTATACCTACGGCTGTAAGAAAACTTGGAAGAACGAAACTGAATGGGGAAATGGAAACCTTGCAAAGGGCCATGATCCCCATTGTTGAAAACAAGCCGCTGTACACTATTATAATAGGAAGAATAGCCCCTGATATTCTCCTAAAAAGCATAAAAAGGAAAAAAAGTATGACAAAAAACATCATAAGGGTGAAAAACCGCATGTCGAGTTTTATCTGCTTATCATATATTTCCTCTGAAACAGGACCACCGCCAAGTGATATTTTAAAGTCAGGCGCCCTGTAGCGATCAAGTATTTGATTTACAGCTACAACAACCTCTTTATTATCCTCTTTTGATAAAAAATAACGCCTTGCTGATTTTTCTTGGGGTGTTACATCTGGTTTTACACTTGGGCCCTCTTCTGCAACAGATGCTTCATCAGAAAAATCATCCATCAGGTCCATGTCATCCGCATTTTGACTTCCTGCCTCTTGAATAGATGCAAGGGGTTTTACAATAATTGCGGCCACTTGCCCATCTTCTGATATATAGTCATTAAGATAAACCGGATTGTTCAGAACATATTTTTTTAAGGCAACAAGATCGATCTCTTTTTCAGGCCAGTCTTTTAAAAGCTCCTCAACAATAAGTGTGTCTTCTTCACCCCTGGTGCTTCTGGCATTGACCAGACTTTTCACTTCATCAAGATGCGGAACATTCTTTTCAAGATCAAGGTGAAGAGATTTCAGCTTTTTTAAATATTTTTCGGTAAATAGTTCCGACGTCTTTACTGTAATTATGACGACGCGATCCTGGCCGAACTGGTCGCGAAAATTGTTATACTTGATCCTTTGGGGGTCGTCCGGATGAAGCATGCCTTCCCAGGAAGTATCAACCGTCAGATTTTTCATCTGGAATGCAAGTGTTGCGATCAGCATAAACATTAATATCAATGTTTTAAATCTGTGCCTGCAAATAAAATAACCTAATTTTTCAAACCAAGCTTCAACCAAAAGTTTAAATCTGGACATATTTCTCCACCCTTCTAATAAAAAAATGTGTGCGCTTTAATCGGCGCCTGTCGAACCAAACGAATTTTATATATCATCTAAGTTTTCTTGTCAAAACATTGTTTCATATTTTATTGAGCCTTTCCCTCTGGGTATGACAACCTTTCCAAATTGACTTTTTTACGAGACTGTCTATATTGTTTCTTAAATAAAGGGAATGGAAAGAAATGGAACGCAGGACATTTTTAACACAAATGCTGAAAAGCCTGAAGGTGATGCTATTTATGGGTCTGATGCCGCCAACGCTGGCGACGGGCTCGGATAGCCATATCGATACCAAACTCCATTACCGCCCCCTGAACGGCACCGACATCCATGATATTGCCAGGCGTAAGCTGCATCATGGAAAAGGCCGGTTTTTTAACCCTTTTGGCTTGCCTCGAGACGGACGGTGGGTGGATCTTCTGAAATGGAAACTGTTTAGTTTCAACGAATTCAGTGATAGCCTCAAAGATCAACCCAAGCTGCCGTTAACGGTGAACTGGGAAGCAATAAACGCAAATCAAGGACTCTCCATCACTTTTTTGAAACACGCCGGACTGCTTATCAAAGACCATGGCACTCCCATACTGATAGACCCGGTGTTCGAGGATATTTTCTGGTTTATTAAAGACTTCAGTCCACTGGCATTTAAAATTCAGGATATTCCGAGGCCGGAGCATATCCTGATTACCCATGGTCACTATGATCATCTGGATCTTCCGTCATTAAGCCATTTTGATAAAAACATCCATGTCATCAGCCCGCTTGGATACGGCGAGGAACTTGACTCTATAGGCTTGCGTCATCGGACACAGCTGGACTGGTTCGATTCTTTCACTAATAAAAAACAGGATATAAAACTATTGCCGTGCAACCACTGGACCATGCGCAATCCAATTGAAGGACCAAACACCTCATTGTGGGGTTCTTATCTAATTCGCACAACAAACGGTTACACCATTTTCGTATCCGGCGATACCGCCTATTTCGACGGATACGAACAGATCGGCGCTGCTTTTGATATTGACCTGGCGATCTTTAATCTTGGTGCCTACGAACCCAGGTGGTTCATGGCGCAAAGCCACATAAACCCCATGGAAACCGTGCAGGCGTTCAAAGAAATGAAAGCTAAAAAGCTTATGGTCGTCCACTGGGGAACATTCCAGCTGGGTGATGAGCCGGTACACTTTCCGCCTATTCATATTCGCCGGGAGCTTGAAAAAGAAGGCCTGTTGGATAAACTGGTGGATCTCAAACATGGAGAAACTTTTTTACCAGGATAGTATAAACCATCTCAAAAAGGCTATATGCCCTTCCTTTTAGCATTGACTGCCGCTCCGAGAGCTCCTATAAGTTGCGGATCCATTGAAAGCGGTTTGATGTCCAATCTGAGGTATTTGGCCAGTGCGGTTACCAATCCCTTATTTTTGGCGCACCCTCCGGTTACCGTTACAGAAGGTTGTATGCCCACTTTTTTAAGCAGGGTAAAGCTCCGTCTGGCCACCGACGCCTGGATGCCGGCGGCAATCTCCTCGGGCGGTTTGCGCTTACTGAGCAGGCTGATGACTTCGGTTTCGGCAAAGACACTGCATTGCGATGTAATGGAAATTTTCCTCTTAGCCTGAAGCGACAGTTCGGAGAACGCGTCAATATCCATCCGGAAGATGCGGCTCATCATTTCCAGGAACCGTCCGGTTCCGGCCGCGCATTTATCGTTCATGATGAATTCAACCACAGCGCCATCATTATCTACAGCAATAGCCTTTACATCCTGTCCGCCGATATCGACGATGGTTCTGATTTCCGGATCACAATAATGAGTCCCGAGCGCATGGCAGCTGATTTCAGAAATATTTTCGTTTGCAAAGGGGACTTCGTTACGCCCGTACCCGGTGCCAATAAGATAGGCCAGGTCCCGGATGTCGTCAAGTCCTTCTATCCGGCTGCAGGCCTTGGCCAGAACCATCCTGGCTGTTTCCGCAGGGTCGATTTCACTTGGTATGATTGCAGTTGCTGCAATACCATCGTTGTTCAGAATGACGGCTTTTCCGGTAGTTGAGCCCACATCGCATCCCCCGAAGTATCTTGCCGCTTTTTCATGGTTCATACTGTCCCTCGTTTTCTTATGATATTTTTTTGGCCTTCATGATGTTTTCCATAAAGTGATCAATCTGCCCTATGATGCCTTCCCTTGATACAATTCTTGGGTCCGACAGGTCATAATTGATTATCAGCAAAGGAATAGACTCCTTCCGGCACAGTTCGCGAAGCATGCCGTTTAATGCCTGTGTGTTCTTGCAGCCGATATGTCCCGCAACCCAGACCATGTCGATATCAAAATGTTTGTGGATATGAAAAATGTCATCCAGATAATTTTTGGCCGGGCCACGCGTATGTCTTGCCATTGGGCCGGCCATTATGGTTTTTGCCAAACCCTTCAGCATGGCATCAGGTGTTTTGGTATCTATCATCGGAATCCGGTTGAAGGTCATGCTGTCCATGATTAGCGATATGCCGTAGGCCTTTTCAGCCCAGTTGTAAATATCAATAAAGTGAATCATGGGCGGGTTCCACAAGAGGACCCGGTAGCGCTCATCCTTGATGGAAGATATCCCCTCATCAAGGTTTTGTTTTCCCATTTCCACGATACGTTTATAGCTTTGGGTTGAAGACGGAGTTCCCGGTGTAACATTGAAGTTCCACATATGACTGAGCCATACAGGCTCCCCGGTTAAGGGCGACGGCCTGATGCGGATCAGATCCCACAGTTCCAGTTCATATTCCAGCATTCGGTTGCGCTCGTTGCATATCTCCTGCAGGCGATTCCAGTCCATGCGGCCGGGTGTATGTTTTTCGAGCCACTCGATCATCCGTTTCAGTTCTCCGGCAAAATAGTCAACTGCCCGCTCATTATCGAAATTGTAGGGGACATCGAGACGCATCACAGGCAACTGCAATTTTTTTTCTATCAACATGTAAGATGACATGCCGGCATCGCAGGGAAGGTTCGATGTAACGACGGCAAGAGCCGGTGGCAGATGTCCTTTAAGAGCCAGTCCCATGGTACTTTTGGGCAGGCTGCAGATATCCGGCGGTATGCCTTCATTTTCACAGACATCAATATAATTTTCCACTGAATGCGGCTTGATCATCGGCATCAGGATGCCCATAAGTTCGGTCATGAAAGGCGCAAGGCCCATAGCCCTGAGTATTTCCGGCGGAACCATGTCTTCATGTATTACAAGGCGGTCCCCATGAAAAAAGACATCTTCCATCATTCGAATCACGCTGGACACAATATCCGACATCACTATGGCGGTGGCTTCCCTGTAACGACCGGTGCGCCCCCTGATAAATCGCCACAGCAAACTGTTCACCTGGAGAAGCACCAGTATCCACGGATAACGTCTTATATCCCGAACCACATCGAAAGGACCGTGCCTGAGTACAAGCAGGATGATTTTGATCCAGTTGACCAGAGAGTATTTACAGTAAACAATCAGGTCTCCGATGAGTGATTTTTTCATTATCTTAATAACGTCCTTTCAATTCAGTTCTATTTTTTCATTCTTTCCAGAAAAGCCTGAATCCTGGTTCGAAGTTGTCCTTCGCCTGTCAGGTGGTAATCCCGTTCGAGTCTCAGAACAGGCACACCTGCTTCCCGGAGTCCGGTTACCAGAAGGCCGGATTCGATTCCCCATATATCACAAAATTTTAGATTTTCGACGATAACACCATCAACACCAAATTCCTCCTTAATTCGCAGAACAGAATTTAAACGGATTGTAAAATCTTCCATCATTCGGGGACAAGAGGTTTCGGACAAGGTTTGTTCCGCTATTGCCGAAAGCGGGTCCTTGTTTTCGTCGATTAAATTGAGCCCCGGTATTGATCCGGTGCAAAAACGATCCGCGACAACAAGTCCGCCAATCGATTCAATGACATTGATAAAGGCGGTGTCGTCAATGTTGCCGCCGACAATCATGAGCCTGGCCCGGTAATCTTCGATTCCCTGACGTTGGTTTACCGATTCCTGAATGTTTTCAAGATCATTCTCTATACACTCACGGGGCGCTGCAAGCGAGGCGATCATGATACGCTGAAATTCCGTCCCGCTCAAAGGCGGATTCTTCCTTTTCCGCAAATTTGCTATATTCTGCAATTTACGATGGAAACGGTTCTGGTTGGCAATTGCGGCGGCAAGGGCTTCTTTTCCAGTATCAACACCAAAACTGTCCGCAAGCTTCCTGCACAGAATGTCCAGTTCCTTGACATACCATTCCAGGGCCGCATCCCCTTGGCGGTGGGGTGCGTCGACGATGTGTGTAAAGTCAGGCTTTACCAGGTAATCAAGATTGTCAAGAAGGCGCCGCACATGGTCGCAACCTGCGGCAAAAACCCAGCCCCCAAGAAAATCATAGCGATCGTCCATGGCATATTCAAGGAGACTGCGAGTGTAAGAGCAGGTAACATTAGAGAGATAGATATCCGCGATTTCCGTACCAACTGCACCCGGCGCGCGCATGCGAACAGGTATAAGTCCGTCGACTGAAAGGATCACGCGGGGAACATAGCTGCAGGTATAACCGATGGGAATTTTCCCATCCGCCATTGCTTTTTCAAGCCACTTATTCTCCGGCTCATTGAGAATCTTTTCCAGGAGCGACTGCCAAGTGTCAAAGTTCATTTCCGTATTTTCCGGCATAAGCTCAGCCATTTTCTCCTTTACATATCAGTCAGCCAGCCCTTGCCCTGGAGTTTGGCGCCTGACTCCATTGCCTTCAGAAATGTTGAACGAAGAGTATCGCTCAAAAGAGCCTTTTTTACCGGCGGTAGTTTAAAAAACGCACCAACTATCCCACGCATGACTGACTGACTGATGCTTTGGGGGTTGTCGAAGATCTGATTCTGAAGTGTTCCCCGATCCAGGCATTGCAGGATAACCCGCTGAAATGTCGTTTCAGGATGCAAAATCCGCTGTTCCCGCTGAACAAGCGACATTGCCTCTTTTTTGCAGCTTAAGGCGCATACACCGCACCCTATACAGATAGACGTGTCCACAACAGCCTGCTTTTTCTTCTTTCCAATGGGAGGAGTGAGTGGCTTCATCTCAATGGCATTAATTGGACAAGCCCTGGCACATTTCCCGCACCCTATACAATTCTGCTCATCGGATCTTGCAATATAGCTGGACGTAATTACAACATTATCATATCCATACTTGCTGATTCCTAAAAGGACGTTGCAGCAGCATCCGCAGCAATGACACATATAGGTTACATTTTTTTGCACGTTGTCGGCATTCAGTACCAGTCCCATCTCTTTTGATCTTGCCAGGTTTTCCAGCATTTCGGACTTAGAAACCTCTTTGGCCAGGTTGTTTCGAATCAAGTAATCAGCCGCATAGCCAAAACCTGTACAGCTTTCAAGAGGTGCATCACATTCTTTTTCATTCATATGCGTTTTTTCATGGCGACATGAGCAGTAGCCAATAGAAAATTTATCATGTGACTCAATAATCGATGTCGCTTTTTCAAAATCAAGTACTTCTACATGTGGTGACTGTCGAATCACTTCATCATGCGGCACAGTGCGCATGAGCATTGTTGTTTCATCATTGCTCAAATTACCGGCATAGAATGCGCCTGGAAGATATTGACTAAACAGCCTGGCCCAGCCTTCTGAGTTGAGACCCTCGCCCGTCCGCATCATGGTGAATTCGAATATACCGATTACCATGGGCGACGGCATATAATAGTAATTGTTGTTGGCAAAAAAATCTATGACAAGACCTTTGCTGCATAGTTGATCAAGAATCTTTTTCAATTTAATATTGGAATATTTCGTTACTTTGACCACACGTTCAAAAGTGGATGCGCCATAGGGCATTTTTACAATCACATCAGCTTCGTCCGGACTATAGAGCTCTTTTAAAATATCATGAAACGCTTTATTCCATGGTGTCCGCACTGTTAAGCCGTCAACTTTTTTCCAAAGCCTGCGATAAACATCTTTTCCAACTAGGTGGCCCATATAACCTCACTTTTGAATGACAATTACAGGTATTCCCTGGCAAAAAGGGCGGCGCCAACAGCGCCGTTGATTTGGGGATCAATTCCGTTAAGGGTTTTTACTGGAAGGTTCAGGCTTTCAGCCAGAGCATCAAAAACACCGGAATTTTTAGCCACGCCGCCGGTCATGACCACATCCGATTCTACGCCTATGCTCCTGGCAAGTGAGACAACCCGGCCGGCCATTGCACGGTGCAGTGCGTTAACGATATCGCTTACCTCTTTCCCTTCATTGATGAGAGAAACAACCTCGGTTTCTGCAAAAATTACGCACTGGTTGGAAATGTGGATTTTTTCTTTTGCCTGTTTTCCGACAGAGCCCATATCTTCAAGATTTACTTCCATCGCATCCGCCATGACTTCCAGGAACCTGCCGGTGCCGGAAGCGCATTTGTCGTTATAAATGTAGCGAACCACTTTTCCGGTTTCATCCAATTGTATCGCCTTTGCATCCTGCCCACCGATATCGATGACCGTTCGAACGGACGGCAGACTCCACCGGGCGCCCCTGGCATGGCAGGAAATTTCAGATTCCACCCGCTGGACAAACGGCACATGGTCTTTTCCATAACCTGTTCCAACAGCGAATTGAATTTCATTTGCCGACATGCCGGCTTTCTTTAACGCCATTTCCATTACATCTTTGGCTGATTCGGCTGGTTTGATTTTAGCCAACATAACCGCGTGTGATATAATGTTATCATCATCCATAATAACGGCCTTTGCCGTCAAAGATCCGACATCACATCCTGCTACAATCATTTTGTCCCACCCTGTTTTAGTTTCACAAGCTCTTCTGCAAAAAGCGCAGCCCCGATCGCTCCGGCAAGCTGGGGATCGGCTTTTCGAGCAACTTTAATTTTATGGCCGATAATCTTGGAAAGTGTTGTAACCACACCAGCATTCTTGGCTACACCGCCGGTCATTGAAATATCTTTTTCAGCTTTGATGGTATTCGCTAAAATTGCAATCCGATTCGCCATTGCTATATTGATACCAGCTCCAATATCTTCTACGGCATAACCGGAATTCAGATATTTAATAACGTCAGCCTGCGCCCAGACAGTGCAAGTAGACGCCAGTATGACCGGCGCTTTCGCTTTTTTCGACAGCATGCCGAGCTCGTCTATTTCAATGCCGAGTACACGGGCCATTACTTCCAGGAAGCGGCCGGTGCCGGAGGCGCATTTGTCGTTGGTGACAAACTTAACAACTTTGCCTGTGTCGTCTATCTTCATTGCCTTGCAATCCTGTCCCCCGATGTCGATGATCGTCCGGACTGACGGCAGAAGCCATCTGGCGCCTTTCCCATGGCAGGCGATCTCTGACATGGCCTGATCAATAAATGGGATTTTATCCCTGCCGTACCCTGTCCCGATACAACAGGCAAGCTGATCTTCGGATATTCCCGACTGTGAGAAGGCACCTCTCATTGCTTCATGGGCAGATGCCTCCGGTTTGACTCGCGATTTAACTATGTGGGAGCCGATGATTTGACTGTTCTTCATCAGGACCGCTTTGGATGTTAACGAACCGACATCACATCCTGCTGTGATCATCATAACAACCCCCTTACTTTAAAAAATTCGTCAAGACGCGCTTCTGTTGCCTCCCATGACTCTATCCGGTCGTCAAAAGCATCGGAATACATAATGTGAACCGGATATCCGTGTTTTTCAATCTCCCGCGCGAATGGTTTAACCATTCCCCAAGTATTCCTGCAGCCGGGGGTGCCATTATAAATTAAGCAGTCTGCCTTAAAAACTTTTGCAATAGCGAGCGATTCTTCCAGCCACATGTTCGGTTGATCATACGGCCCCCGAATCGAACGCACCATTGGGAGACGTGCGTTCATCTTGGCGATGCTGTCTATCATGCTGTCAAGACTGCCTGTATCAATACTGTATGTTGATTCTTCCAGGCCCTCCGTATAGCAGACATTATCTCTGAATCCCCTTGAAAGGATCGAACCCATGTGTGCTATCCCGTGATCATCAAGCCATTTCCAAAAATTCCAGTTTAGAGAGTAATGATCGATGTAGCAGAGGAATAGTCGTAATTTTTCTTTCCCGGAGTTTAATCCTGAACATCCGGCAGAAGCTTTTTCACGGGCTTTTTCAACCATACTTTGCAGCAACTCTGTATATTCCGGCATGCCGGAAAATAAAAACCGTCCAACATAATTGAAAAGGTTGTACATGGCTGGAAGTGGATTGGGTATCAGTCGCTGCATGTCTTCAAGGTCGGCAATCAGGGCATCCTGTTTATCGACTTCCTTAAGTACCTGTCTCAATCGCTCTATATCCAGCTGTTTACCTGATTCTTTTTCCATAAACCGGATCATTTCCTTGTAATCATCAACGTGATATTTTTCTGTTTGATCATCTCCCAGTGTTTGAGGGTAATTAAGATGATAAAATGGTTTGTCCAGAAACGCCGCGGCAAAGGCAAAGGCGTTGGCGTTGGTATCGCATATACCCGGTGTGTCACAAACAATGAAATCAATCTCTTCACCTAGACCAGACATATAAGCTCCAAGGGCACCACGTTGGGAAGAGCAAGATGTTTCGGTGAAACCTATTTCACATGCATAGTCAAGATAATCAAAAGTACCTCGTTTCCACATGAGTCCGCCCAGAGCGGTCAAAGGTTCCAGGGTCACCGGTACAACATCAAGTGCATAACATATGGCAGGTGAAAAACAAAAAGTTGTGATTGCTATCTTTTTTCCTTTGGCATGTGCTGTGTTTAAATTTTCTAAATACTGACTGATCAATTTGAAAAAGATACGGCCGGGCAACCCCTCACGTAATACTGGCTCCATGACACCTTTAAAATAGGGGACGTACCGGTACATGCGATCGAGTTCCTTGGCCGTGCCGTCAGCAACTTTGGATGCGGGGTCGAGTATGCGCCACAACATCCAGTCATAATTATATTCTTTTATCTCAGGTCGCATAAATATCTCCTTGATGGCTTCGTAAAAATTCCGATTGTTTTCTTTGCCATCATAATCTTGAATCCTATATTATTCTCTCCATAAATGCATCGATCCGCATTCTGATCCTCCCAGTCTCAACCAGAGGCCCATATTCACGTTCAATCTTCAGGCACGGAATTCCCGCAGCCTCCAGGTCCCTCTCAAAAAGACTGTTCTCCGATCCGTGCAAATCGCAAAAGCGAATGTTTTGCATAATCACGCCTTCTACTCCTGCCCGGTCAATGGTCTCTTTCAGAATCGCGAGCCGATCCTTGTATTTACCGTACATTCTTGGGCAGGTGGATTCTCCCAAGTACCCTTCGGCCAGCGCCTTTATAGGATCACCGGTCTCATCAATCTCGTTTCCTTCATAGCGCACACCAAAACAAAGATTTTCGGACACTACAATTGCGTTGGGATTCTTTTCGATGAGCTGGATTAATTCGATGTCATCGCTGATACTGCCGATTGTCATGAGCCGTTTTTTGCCGTTGGCTATACTTTCAGGTGCCTGTGTCAAATTTTCGATCAATGCTTCCAGTCTGTTGGTATACGCTTCGCGGGGCATCACCGTGCCTGCCACTGCCACTGCAAAGGCATCAGATCCGGAAATGCCTACCCAGGGTTTGCATCGAATATCCTCCAGTTGCTTCAAGAGACGCCGGCCTTTATTGTATTCCTGTATAGACTGTCTGAGTTGATCCGGGGTGATTGTGATATTAAAGTGTTTCTCCAGTGCCGCAATAAGTTTTCTGATCTCTTCCATGAACCAGTTCATTCCATGGGGAGCGGTTTTATGGGGTACATCAAAATAATAAAAAAAGGAGGGTACAATCCCGTGATAATCGTCTCCTGCTTTTCGCCAGCATTCATCCAGACGCCGCATGGAATCGCAGCCCGGTGTGATAATGGCACCGTCCAGAAACGAAAACTTTCCTTCGCCTGCAAGCTGCAGGATGCATTTAGGAAAGGAACAGATATAAGGACCGAAATAGGCATCGCCGATGGACATGCTCTCGGTTTCTATACCTCTCAAACGGACAGGGAGAATATCGACAGCGTGGAATACTTCAGCCGGAACATAAGAACAGGTGTAGCCGACTATTTTTTTCCCTTGTTTTTTCCAGTCTGTGATCGGCTGACTCTGAACCCGGGTGACTGCCTCATAAAAGATCTCATTCATGATGATGCCCCCTCTCCTGCCAAAACAGAACGCAGCATTTCTCGTGCCTCTGCCATGTCGTCTTCGTATTCATCATCCGAAGGTTCCATTATGCGACAGACAGCTTTTACTACATGGGGTAGAATTGCCCTGCCTGCGGGGCCAAAAGATTCTCCCAGATCCGTCATCATCCGCCCTGCTGCATCTTTTATTTCATAAAGATCAAGAGCATTGACAAATTGTGTAGCCAGGTTTTCCAATATCGCAGGTTTCAGTGAATTGATCCGGTTGAAAAGAATAGAAAAAAGATTCATTACTTCAGCAGCCTCCTGCATATCAAGATCAGAAACACCGTTGTTAACAGCAGTAGTAAAATCTTCTTCCGGAAGTTCTTCAAGGGCACTCAGCCGGTAGCTTTTAGAGCGGATGCCGGGATTTATTATGTCAGCATACCGCATTAATTGCTTTAGCCACAGATCAGGATTTTCCTTTAAAACATCGATTGCGGCATTGGAAATCGCTTCCCGGTCTTCTGCGAGAGCAACACGGGCTTTTGCGAGCACTTCTCCATCAATAAATCCAGCGGCATCTTTAAGCAGTTTGGATATATCCTGAAGAAATTTTGGAGTGCCGGGATCTCCGATGAGTGCACTGCCGGTATGGATACTGCGAATTAGCTCAATGACTTCATTAAAACACTTGCCTGCACTTTTGCCATCAATTTTGCGCACAAGTGACAAAACAATATCTGCAACAATATCAGGGGATGTCTGGTTGAATCTGCTTATCGATTCTTTAATGACCTCAAGCAATGCATTGACAATATCCGGAATGAACGACAGAGTTAACACCAACTTGGCAGGATACAGCCACATTACATCATTGATCATTTTTGCGAAAGCCGCCAGATCATCGGAAGAATTGTCCATGAAATCCCTGAGCTCACCAAAATCAATGCCTTCCATAAATTTCCTGAATCCCGGTTCAAGAGTGCGTGTCAGAAAATCAGGATTGTTCTCATGAATTTCAGTCAACATGCGGGATGCCATGGTAACAAGCTGCCCAAAACCATTGAATGCATTTTCTGAAATCAAACCGGAAAATAGTTTTTCTTTTTCTGCTGTGGATAATTTTTCTAAGGTGTTTCCGATTTCTACAACAGCGCTTGAACCGGCTGTCAAAATAAGGGGCAGCAGTCGGGACAATCGCTTGATGGTTTCCGGATCATCAAATAAGGAAGTGTAGTTGACGGTCGATTGTGGAGAGAAACCGCTATGAATCATTTTCTCTAAAGGCCCGGATATCTTATTCTTCAAGGGATTATTATCAGCCCATATCCGAACAAGTTCGGGGGCCAGAATACTGAGTAAATGTCTTGATTCCCTTGTATTCAGAACTTCCCGGATGAATAGAGATAGCGTCCGTTGATCTTCGATTTTCATTTGGCTATTTTCTCCCAATTATTCAGTTTTCAAGGCCTTATTGGCTCTCAACTGTTTCAAGTCCGTCTCCATGTGCTTTTGTTTCTCCTGCTAAATGCTTTACCAACCGTTTTCCGAGAGCAATAATCGAAAAAGTAGGAGGAAGACCCCATGCTTCGGGTATGACCGAGCAGTCGCAAACATAGAGGTTGTCGAATTCGGTTTTGAGATTACTGTCTATCAATTCATTAACTTTAACCGTTCCGCCGGGATGGGCTGCTATATACCAACTTTTATGTATGTCTTTTGCGCCAGCATTGGCCAGTATTTCCCTTGCCCGGGCATAGCCTTTGAATAATTTGTTCTTGTCTTTTTCTGCCAGTTTCTTCCTGACACCGCCTCGCTTCGTGAGTCTTCCGCCCAGGCTGTCTTTGGCTTTGATCATTATCGTAAGGGTTTTCTTGTGTTTATGGAGCTGGTCAAATCGAAAAGTTTCAGCATTAAACAGAAGGTGCATGGTAAGCGGGACGGTCATGTCGGTCATCATGTATCCTTCTTCTTCCATGTGGATACCGGTGGCCATGGGGATCTCCCTACCTCCCTTGATATCATCAACAGTGCCCATAACAGTAATCAGCGGATCAAAAAAGTAATCAAAACCAGCTCCTTTAATTCCGCTTTCCCGAAGAATCATTGGGGAGCCGATTCCGCCTGCAGATATCACAACCAGCGGTGCAAATACTTGATGAACTTTTCTTTTCTTTTTATACTCCACCCCAACAGCTTTATTATTTTCAATAATAACCTTTGTTACTTTGGCCTTGTTGATAATTTCGGCATTATTTTCAAGCGCCTGATCTACAAACATCCGACCGCTCCATTTTGCGCCATAAGGACAGCCGTAATTACACCGCCAGCAGTCCGTTTTGCATTTGTCCTGGTAAATAAATTTAGGGAGTTTTTGCCAGTCATAGCCAAGGTCTATGGCACTCTCCATGATACGTTTTGCCATTGGGCCGACTAGATTATCCGAAAGCGGCGATGTTGGAAGTTCCGCATGAATTTCTTCGATCTCTTTCGTAATGTCGATACCATATGTTTTTAACATCTCTACTGGCGGGTCAAAGGCGGTACCGTAATAATATACGGAACTCCCGCCGGTGACGATGCCCCGAACCATGCCCAGCATGTTATTGGTAATCAGCAGGCTTTTTCCCGGTATGCCGGCGTTCATTATGAATTGCGGCATCCAGCCCCTGATTGGTGCTTTATTTCCCCATTCCAGGATCAACACTTTTTTTCCAAGCTGCGCCATCTCTTTTGCCACTGTGGCGCCTCCGGGTCCTGTTCCTGCAACAATGACGTCATATGAGCTGTCCGGTTTCATGGTATAACTCCTTTTATTTGTTTGTTTTTCCTCTTCCATTTAATATTTTTAAAGCAAAGGCCTTTTCATTATGAGCATACTTGCGGATGATATTTTCAGCTTCGGATGCTTTTCCATTTTCAGCATACTCGGCAGCTTTCTGAAAAAAGATAACATTTTTTTTCAGATCATCAACCCTGAACATAAGAGATGCAAATTGAATTCGTCGATTGCTGGGCCATAATTCCATTACCATCTGTTCAAGCAAAGGGTTCCTTGCAGCCTGCATTCCGACTGCCGCAAATTCAAAGGTACCGTTATAATAGGCTTCAACATCGCCATTAGCAGCGGCAATTTCGATATTTTTCAAGGCTTCCTGCATTCTTTTAATATCGTCTTCATTCGCGTTTTCCGCTGCTTTCCTGGCCACAAGACTATACAGGGCTTCATAAATGTCATAATACCATTCAATGTGCTGAGCCGTAATTTCCGTCACTCTGGCCCCTTTGCGCGGAATCAACTCTACCAACCTATTTTTTTCAAGGATGCGGAGTGCTTCTCTGACCGGACTCCGGCTTACACCCATCTCTTCAGCTATTTTTGATTCAAGGATTCTTTGGCCAGGTTTTATCTCATTCCTGATGATTTTTTCGCTAATATCACGGGTAAGTATGTCAGGTAGATTGTCATAAGTGATTGGTGCCATTTGATAACCTCAATGTAATTACCATTAAAATTTGTCGGCAAATCAACTGTTTTTACCAGGCAAATATAACGCAAACTGTCGATTGTCGACAATATACACAAGTAATAATTTTGTCAAGAAAAAAATGAAGCCAAAATTAAACCAAAATTAAAACCGATAAGGCACAAGCATTTTATTAGGTTTTTCGAGATTTTAATAAATTTTCCGCCGCGCTTTTCAGATCAGAAAGTATATTGCCTTCAGGAAGGTCAAAAAAACTTTTACCATAGCGATCAAATTCTCTGACTGTTTCATTCTCTGAAATCCACCCAAGGACAGGCATATCAATCAAAGGCAGAAGTTCCTCTGCCTCCTCTTTATCTTTGATCCTGTTAAGGAGAAGCCCGACGCTTTCAAAGGACACATTTTTTCTCGCCACCATCTCAATAGTTGCTGCTACGTTACGCCCTTTTGCAGAAGCATCTGTAACCAAAAGCAGATGCGTAACCATTTCCATAACCCGGCGGTTAATCTGTTCGACTCCTGCTTCGCCGTCAATAATAACATAATCAAAATTAAAAACGATCTCTCTTATTATCTCCTTTAAAAGATTATTGACCTGGCAGTAACATCCATCGGACTCCGGACGGCCGATTGCCAGAAAAGCCAGGTTGTCCTTTTCCTCAATTGCTTCGAAAAGTTCATAATCAAGACGTTTTAACAATGCTTCTTTGCCGGTCTTCTCTCCCTTTTCTATACGACGAATAAGATCATTCCTGACATCATCAACTGTTTTTTTTACAGTTATGCCAAGCGGATATGATAGTCCTTCTGCAGGATCAGCATCAATTGCAATCACCCTGTTTGATGTGTTTTCTGAAAACATCCGGGTTAAAAGTGCACTGATGCTTGTCTTGCCGACACCACCCTTGCCGCATACAGCAATTATTACAGGTTTTTTTGTCATAAATGTTTATACCGATATCAGGTTTAATCTGGTATCATCATTAAGTTCTTGCCTCTGGGTTCCCGGCTCTTGACTTCATCAAAGATTTTCTCATATCCTGCAATTCTTCGGCCTCACTGCAAACCTCCTGGTATTCACAACTTTCACATTCAAAGTCCATCTCTTCGGTCATCTTTGTCATAGCGCTTATATACCGCATAAACCTGTCACCCGGCTTTTTAAGCTCTCTTACATCTTTTGCTGATGAAGTGACAAAAAGAACTTCAGCTCCACTGACATAATTGAGTTCCTTTAATTTTTTCAAAAATGCGCTCCCCAGTATTTGAAAAGAAAATCCTTGTTCAACCGCCTCTTTGCTGATCCTGCTCCACTCGCGCATATACTGGGAAACGGCTCTCATCATGTAGCCTTTAAGTGAAACATCATAGCGCAGAAATTCCATTTCATGATAACGGTCATAACAGTTTTCCTCATCAAATCCTGTACCACTGACCAGAACCACCTTGCCAAACGGCAGGGCGGATGATTTCGTTTCGCTGACATCAGGACCGACCAGGGAAATACAACCATCATTAACAAGTAACGAATCACCTGTCCATGCCAGAAACGATATCGATTCATCCTTTGGATTCCCCAACTCTATACCTGTATCAGATTTTAATACAATATCCCGCTGCCCTGCTTCAGGCCATGAAAAAACGTCTAATGCCCTAAATTCTTTTAACTTGTTCGTCTCCCTATTCCTTATAATATGATCTTTTACTTCATTAATAAGGCTGTCTAAAAGTTGCATTTTATTCCTTTACCTGGTCAGATTTAAATAAAGATGATCGCCTTTTCTATTTATTAGCACCATATTGTTTCAAAAGCTCAATTATCAGGGAATGTCCCTGCTCTGATGCGATAAATAGCGGAGTAAAACCGTTTGTTTTACAGGCCATATTTACATCGGCCTTGGCTGCCAGCAACAACTTGACGATTTCGGTATGGCCCTCCTGTGATGCCATATAAAGCGGAGTAATACCATCTGTTGTGACTGCATTTACATCTGCCTTAGCTGCCAGCAACAGCTTGACAATTTCGGTATTCCCTTTCGCCGACGCCATAAACAGCGGAGTATTGCTGTAAGTTTTGTCAGACGTATTTACATCTGCCTTAGCTGCCAGCAAAAGCTTGACAATTTCGGTATGGCCATTCTGCAGCGCAATATAAAGCGGAGTAATGCCATCTGCTGTGACCGCATTTACATCGGCCTTAACCGCCAGAAACAACTTGACTATATCGATATGGCCGTACGAAGACGCTATATACAGCGGAGTATAATCGTCTTTTGTGGTAACATTTACATCAACTCCGGCTTTTATCAATTTACTGATTTTAGCTATATCACTATCGGTGATTTCAGCTATTTCACTATCTGTAAAAGATTCGAAAATAACTTTCAACTTTATAGTATTACTCTTAACTATAAGGTTTTCTTTTAATTTATTTACTTCTGAAACAAAAGTACCGTTAGGATATCTCTTTAAATATTTATTATAACAATAAATGGTATTTTCCTCTTTAGCCTCCTTGAAACTTAGGTCCCCCCTTAATTTTTCCGCCTCGGGTGCAAATTCGGTATTTCCATATTCCAGAAGGAATTTGTCATAACCTTCGATAGTATTTTTCTCTTTGGCAGTTTTAAATGCCCCTCCTGCACAGCCAACAAGAAAAATAACAAACAACAAGAGTAATAAACTCCCAGACAGGTATCTTGACTTCATAGAGCTCTCCTTTTCGCCTAACAAGTTTTTATTCAATATTTTTATTTGTTTTGTACCAGATCTCGCAAGTTTTGTATGATTATACAATATACACCGAATTGTTCAATAATTTAAAATGCAGGACTCTCCCCTATCGCTATCCAGTCATTTTAATAAATTCTGGACTCCGGCTTTCGCCGGAGTGACTGTGTTGAGACTTTTTACAAAGGCATCATTTTATCATCTTACAAAAATTTTTAAAAGTTTCCCTAAAATCTATCAAATCGGTGCTTTACGCAGCGCATTACGTAACGCAGGGTAACATGGAACAGAAAAAAAGATTTTTTGTAGGGGCCTGAAACAATAAAAGGCGCCTGCGGATTAGATTCATATGGGATTAAAGCGGCAAGGAATTATATGAGTGAGAATGAGATTGTATTTGAGGAGTGTGTGTAGTGAGATATGATTTGTATATCTGTAGCGTTGGGTTTGTTGGCTGGGAGAGCGATTTCAACGATAAAACACAGATTTTGAGGAAGGCACTTTTTCAGTAGATATAAAGGGAAATCTCAACAGAAGGCTAATCGGTCGCTATGATGCACAGCGGAATGCCGATCCGACTTCAGTCATTTGTTAGCCTTTCTCTGAAGGTTCATTCAGGAACTTCTTTTCCTTCACCAATTTTCAAAATCCAAAATTCAGATTCTGGAACGTTATGCTTTTCCAAAGCAGCTTTTAAATCTTTTTCGTGAGCGTCAATGGTTTGCTCCGGGTGTTCTTCAAAAGTTCCAAAATGGATTCCCACGCTTTTTCTAACCTTTAGCATTTTATAAACCCTTACTGCATCATCAGGATTCATGTGTTGATTTTTCATGAACCATCTTTTTTCATAGCTCCCTATCGGTAAAATCGCTAAACGAAAATGAGTAAATTTTTTTTCTATCTCTTTTAGAAAATCACCAAAAGCCGTATCTCCCATGAATAATACATCTCCTTCTAAACTTTCAATTACAAAACCTCCCCACAGTGTTTTATTGCTATCAAATATCCCCCTTCCGGAATTATGACGTGAAGGAATAAAAGTAATTTTCGTGTCTTTAGAGTAAAGGTATTCCTGCCACCAATCTAACTCGATAATATTGTCCCCTCCTATAGACTCCAAACGATGTTTGACACCCAACCCTACTAAAATGACAGGCCGATGTTTTTTTAAAAGTTGTTTTAGAGAGGAAATATCCAAATGATCATAATGATCATGACTTATAAGGATGATATCGATGTTCGGTAAATCTTCCATTTTTATGCCAGGAGCACGAACTCTTTTTGGACCTACCCATGGTACAGGACCCACCCGCTCTGACCAAATGGGATCAGTTAATATATTAATCTCATCCATTTGAATCAGGACGGTTGCATGGTTGATATAAGTTATTCGTAATTCCCCTTCTTTTACACGGGCTATTGGAGGCGGTTGAACCGGATCATCTATCCACTCTGGCCATTTTATAGTTTCCATTTCCCATAACCATATAATATGGTCAAAAAATGTGTGATCCGACTCTTTATTAAAGAAACGAGAACCATCAAAATGATCCGAAGGAGGACCTTGGTAATAGGCACACCCTATTAAAAAGCTTATCAGGAAGATCAGTATCTTCCATTTTATAATAATTTTGAATTTCTTCATCCTTATAAGGCCTATTTTAGGTTGATTACAAAACATTAGAACTAACCCCAAAATTAAGTTCCGGGGATATCTAAGACTTTTTTATAGAAAAGCAACATTTGGCGCTTTGGGATGCCGTACCGCGATTCTTCCCAGTCCTGGCAATTCATCACAAATAGCTTTTTTCTGAGATCAAGAAGAAAGCAGCGCTTTCCATTTTGCTGGAACTCTTTGATGCATGGCATTGAGCATTTTTAAAGAGGGCAAAGCACCTATGAACCAAAGAATTGAACCAGCAAGCATTAAATTATCAATATCCATAAAAACTATGATTATCATATTCCCGGCAAATATCAAAGCCGATTGCCACCTGGGAATAACATGAGTAAAAAACATTCCAGCAGCGACAATCATAAAACCCAAAAGACTACCAGCCTTCATTTATCATTTAGAGCTGATAAGAGATTTGATATATTAAAATATACTTCATTACGTTTCACTTTACCATTTTCGACTTCTACAATATCCATTCCATGCTCAATGATCATCTTGGTTCCAATTGGAATTGTGGCCTTCCATTTACCCACAAAGCCACGCTCTGTTGGATAAACCTCAACAGCTTCCCATATCCAATTTGGATTTGCAGCAAGAAGTTTCTTGAAGTACGCAAATATTTCTTCTCGGCCTTTTAATCCATCAGGATTTGCTGGATCGAGGTAAAAAGCATCTTCCGAGTAAAACTCAATCAATTTTTCAGGCTTGTTTCCAGTCCAAGCAGCTAACCAAGGGTCACAAAATTTAATGATTTCTTTTTCATCCATTTTTCATCTCCCAAAGAATTTCTCAAACTGAATAAAAATGCTTCATTTTTCAACAACAATATCAAATATAACAGATAGTGCAACAAGGTACTTGGTGGTAAAGATTACGAACCCAAAGTGAGAAACCAAATAAAGTTCTCCATAAGAAATCCATCCCAATGAAACCAGTTTGTTCTATTACAGATACCTCCAACAATCCGGCAAATATCAGTCCAGAATTTTCATGCGATATTCGATTTGTATCTGAAATTTGGGAGTTGAATTATCAGGCTTGAACTACAACGATAGAGTACAACCCCAAAAGCCAAAAATTTGTTTGTGTTAAAAAAAATAAATTTAAACCTGTATCCGACATGATTTGCCAGCTTCGATAAAAAATTATCGTT
>CAZTYY010000012.1:0-33968 GCA_964617785.1 uncultured Desulfobacterales bacterium
ATGACTGTCGAGTTGTTAAGTATAAAATAGATTAATTTTAATTGTTTTGTCAACATGTTAATATAGATGTTAACTCATATTGGATTTTCCATACAATTTTTAGGTTGCGAAAAGACAAGCAGCGATCGGGGTAGTGAGGAGAAAATAAAAAGGGGAATAGAACAGGACTTGTTCTTTCCCCTTTGAAATTAACTGAAATATATAAAAACTTTTAACGTTTCGAGAACTGGTAGCTGGCCCGGGCGCCTCTTTTACCGGGTTTTTTACGTTCTTTAACCCTGGGGTCGCGTTTTACAAAACCGGCTTTTTTGAGAAGTTGCCTCAGTTCAGGGTCTATCTCGATGAGTGCTTTTGTAATGCCGTGTCTTACGGCTATCGTCTGTCCTGAAAACCCTCCGCCTTTTACCTTGACATTTATATCAAAAGAATCGCGGTTATCTGTGAGGATAAGCGGTTGTAGCAGGGAGGTTCTTGAGCTTTCAATCGGGAAATAATCTGCCAGTGCCTTGTTGTTTATGGTTATTTCGCCGTTTCCGGGTTTAAGCCATGTTCTTGCTATTGCATTCTTCCTTTTACCTGTTGCGTAAAAAAAGCTTTCTTTTTCCATGAACAAAATACTCCAAAAGAGAAAAGGTTATCTGTTATATTTCAAGGGCTTCGGGTTTTTGTGATGCATGGGGATGATCTGATCCACTGTATACTTTCAGTTTTTTTATCATTTTTGTGCCGAGCTTGTTTTTTGGGAGCATTCCCTTGACCGCGAATCGGATGATATCTTCAGGGCGCTTTTCAAGAAGCTTTTTTGCGGTAATTTCCTTAAGCCCCCCCATATAGCCGCTATGCCTGTAATACATTTTCTGGTCCCACTTTCTACCTGTGAGAACTATTTTTTCAGCGTTGACAACAATTATAGCGTCGCCTGTATCGACATTGGGTGTATACATAGGGTTGTGCTTTCCTTTGAGACGTGAGGCTATGGCAGAAGCCATCCGTCCCAGCACTGCGCCTTCAGCGTCAACAAGATACCATTTTAGTTTGACGTCGGTCTGTTTTGTGCTATAGGTATATTTTTTCACAGTCTTACATTCTCCTGTTCATCAATTAAAGAATCTAACATTCTTAATTGAAAGTAGGGAATGTGTCAAGAGAAAAATTAGAGAAAAATTAGATTTGAAACAGAGAATTATAACCATGGATCATCAGGAAATCGAAGTAAAATTTTATCTGACGGATTTGAAGGCGATTCGAAATCGCATTGTGGAACTCGGGGCAACATCCTGCGGCAGAGCGTTTGAGACAAATATCCGGTATGAAGATGATGAAAAAACCTTGATTCAGAATAGACAGCTTTTAAGGCTCCGAAATGACGGGAAAACTACCCTGACATTTAAGTCAAAGCCAGAAAAAGAGGATCAAGCCAAAGAGGATCAAGCCAAAGAGGATCAAGCCAAAGAGAATCAAGATAGAAAGGATAGAGAATTCAAGGTTCACAGGGAACTTGAGGTTGAAGTCGATGATTTTGATACTATGGATGCCATTCTCGGGTTTTTAGGTTTTCATAGAGAGCAGATTTATGAAAAATGGCGGGAAACTTTTAAGCTTGGCGATACTCTCTTCTGCCTTGACAGCATGCCATACGGTGATTTTCTTGAGATAGAAGGAAAAAGGGATGATATAGTTCAATATTCCGAGCGAATAGGCTTTTTACGGGAGGACAGGATACTTGAGAACTATCTTTCGCTTTTTGAAATTGTAAAAGAGAAGTTTGGTCTTTCTTTTTCAGATGTGACGTTTGATAATTTTAAAGATTGTGATATCGACCCTTCATGTCTGTTTAAATCGGGTCTGTTTAAACCTGCAGCAGGGAAGGGGAGTTGAATACAAGGTTGTGTATGGCGAAATACTGTACATCAGATCATAATTTTTGAATCTGTTTTATTTTCTTTCTTTATTGGCGCCTCCGGTTTCTCATGAGTAACATTTGCATTCAGGATGCCACCGCTTTCAACTGTCAGATTTTTGCATATAACCGATCCTGAGCAGCTTCCGGTTGACAGAATGATCAGCTCTTTTGTAGCTCTGACTTCGCCTTCGAATTTTCCGCCGATTGTCAGGCTGGATACTTTTGTGTTGGCATTTACAGATCCTTCTTCGGCGATTACTACTTTCTCTCCGACGAGAGTTCCTTCTACCGTGCCTCGTATGATAAGATTTCCTTTGCTTGAGATTGACCCATCAATTCTTAGGTCCCTGTCAATTATGGACAGATTTTTTGAGTTATGGTTTTTCACCGAAGTCCCTTCTTTTCTCATAAAAATTTTTTTCATAGTAATTAATACCTCTCTATATATCTATTCGGGTATATATATCTATCCGGAACTACCGTCAAGCTCGATAAAAAGTTTTCCAACTGTTTCTTCACCGGCTTTTACAACAACATAATATTTGTTTCCTTTTCCATCCACGGAATAGTGTTTCCACAAGTCCTTTGACGTGTCTATTACATATCCCCTGTCTTCACCCGTGTTTTTTGATTTGTCTCCGACAAATCCTTTAAAATTAACTGTAAGGTTAGACGGGTCAGCGATGCTCGTGATAATATCAATCAGTTCAAACCGGTCTCCCTTTTTCATCCTGGCATTACCATAATTTTGAAAAATTCTTTCTTCATTGTTTATTCTGGTCTTAAAAAAAAGATATGGATGAGTCCCCGGTTCCCGGCTTTCCGAGACGGCCACACCTCGCGCAAATTTTTCCATTTCCCCGCCAAAAGCGAGATAAATGCTGCCGCACGGGTAGTAGTCTTTACGGGCGACAATTCGTGTTGGTTTTGTGACTTTAATCTTTTTGTGTGTGTCGTTTATTGTTCCATAGCCTATGATTTCGGCGGTCAGACCTCTTTTGTAGTTTGCTTCAATATGGTTTATTGTAATTGTGTCGCCGGGTTTTATATAAAGTGTTTGCTGGTCTTTTACGACAAACGGCAGGGAATTATTTACGGATACGACAAGGTAGCGCAGTTTTGGATGATCAAGATTTATCCCCGGTGTTTCAGGGATAATATCGAGCGTTTCCATAAATGCATTTATCGCAAGATTGTGATGGAGTACCTTTGTCTCGAGTGGAAGTGACTTGCTTGTCTCTATTCCGAAAGCAGGAACACCACACGTGTACAAGGCATAATATGTCGCTGATTTTCTTTGTTCTTTGTGAATAGAGTCTTGTTCACTTGTGTTGTGGTTATTGAAGTGGAATTGCAGGGACGCGTCATTTATTTTTTGGTTAATTTTCTTAATAACAGACCTTGCCATTTCACCGAGTTGTATAGGTTTATCTTTTTTTGGGAGTTGAACAGTTTCACAGTCGGCAATTATTGACTGGCCGTATTTTTTTGGGTTTCTGTCCGGACCTTCCCACTTTTCAGAAAAAAAACCGGAACCGTCATGCAGATTTAAAAGCATATCACTTTCAGCGATCAGTTTTTTCAGAATTTCTACAACTTTTGTTTCATAGTTGTTTTTTTTATCTTCTGCAAATTTTCGATTCATGTCATCATTCACCATACGGCGGTTAAGGAGGATAGACTGGAAATTTGCCCTAGGTACAACGATAAGGTTTCCTTTGGACAGATGAAAATCAGCATAAAGGTCTGCAGACAGGAAACCGCCTGGCTCATCACCCTGTATACCACCTATTAAAAGAAGCGTTTTTCCGTCTTCCTTTCCATAGGTTCGATACACATGGAGTTCATGATCTGTATTTTCAAAGAAAATGGTATGTACCATTTTCGCGTCAGCTGATAGAGAGAAGATGTTTATTAGAATGATTATTGTAGTTATGAATAGATATTTCATTTATAGATCCTGATGGCCCTTGTTATCACAGATTATGCGCTTTCTATTTTTACCGGGAATGTCTTTCTAAGAAGAAGACCGCTATCCTCATTAAAGATAAATATAGTTACTTTTTTATACAGTTCAGGATTTTTTTGGTTGCTTGCCTTGAAATGTACTGTTTTAAACCTGTGGATTTTAAAGTATTGCCCTTCTTTTGGGAAAGCCGGTTTTCCGGAAATCAGCCCGGCTGATGGAATTGTGAACCAGTTTGTTTGTTCTTTTTCGTCAGGTTTTAAAATAACAAAAATGTATCCTGAAATCGTATCCGATACTTTGCTTGTGTTTTTAATAACAAATCTTGCCCGCAACAGGTCGGTTCCTGATTCATGAGAAAATATAAAATTTTCAATTTCAACGCCGTTGATAATTTCATCGTTTGTTTTATTGTTGTCTGCCTTACCATTTTTTACTTTATCATTTTTTACTTTCGCATTGCTCACTTTATCAGAGTTTACTTTGTCTTTTTTTATTTTATCTTTATTCTTATCAGTGCGAATAATTTTTTCTTTTTGCTCAGCCTTGGCCTTATTTTTTTTTGTTTGATTTAAAGGCAATATCGTTTTTTGTAATTCTTCTTCTTTTTTATTTTCTTTTTTCACCCTTTCTTCTTCTATAACATCGTTTATTTTTGATTCGGCAATAACAAGCTTGGTCATCAGGATATCTTTTTCTGTCCGGATGGATTCGATGCGGTTTCTATATTTGTCAATCTCTCCAAGAAGGCCCTGGCTGTTTTTTCGTGTTGATTGGAAAAGAAAAATAAGGACAATGCACAATATGACGGATATAAGGAGAGCGGAAAGGACAGCTGCGGAAAGTGGCTTGAACCATTTAATCGTAATCATTTTGCCACGATCATCGACAAATAAAATCTGCCACTGACTTTTTTTCCCAACCACACTTTTATTTTTTATCTCTTTTTCCATATTTCGCGATAAATTTTCCATCTGCCATCCTCAAGCTTTAAAATAAGTTTTTTCCCTCCTTCTGCTTTGAAGATACTCGACTCATAGTATTGTATAAAGGTCGCAGTGCTATATTTTTTTCCTTTTTGTATCTCAAGATTTTTTTTTGTGACCTTAATAAAGTCGTAAGAGCTGTTCAGTTTGCGCTTTTTCCTTAACCATGAAGTTAAATTCATCCCATCGGAAAAAAAATCGGCTGCATAGAAATTGCCGTATGACTTGATGTCCTTTGATGACCATGCATCAAGCCAGCCGTCAATCAATTCCGCTATTTCTTCATCTGCCATGACGGTGGTTTTTATGCTTTTACATGCGGTTAAAAATGGATTTTCCGTTCTTTCTTTTTCTATGATATCCGGCTGAAAAATTTCACCGACAATGGTGAGTCTTTTCTGGTCTGTTATTAAATAAGGTTTGATATAAAGCTTCTTTGTTCCGGCCGGAAAAATTTGACCTGACGCACTGATTGCCTGGTTAAAAAGAGCAACATATATTCCATTATGCTTTAAAACAGATATTCGTTCAATGCGTGCCGATAGTGAATCACCATTATCTTTAGTAAAAACATTCTTAGTCGCTTGCCAGTATGGCCACCATGAGATGTCGGGGACGAATTTTGAATCATAAAAGGAAAGATATTCATGATATGTTCCATGCTCCAGTGCCGCATTCCATTTTAAGAGAAAATCGAGAACTTCTGTTTTTATTTTTCTGTTTTCATCAGTTGGAACAAGATTCACGTTTTCTTCAACAATGATCGGTGTATTGTTGAGGGTGATGTATTCAGCCAATTTTGAAATGTCGGCATTTGCAAGGACAATACATCCATTTGAATCCTTGGGTTTTAATGGCTTGTTTGTTCCATGAAGCCATATTGAATTTCCGTTTTTTCCTTGAAGCCTGTCAATGAGATTTGGGTAATCCATGGGAAAGGCAAGATTTCCATATACGTCTGAAAGATATTTTTTTTTAAATTTTTCTTTGAAAAAGTAGACGCCTTCAGGTGTTTTTTTATCTCCTGAAAGGAATTTGGGACCTGGAATTTCTCCGGTCGAACATTTCAGGGAGAGCTCTTTTTTATATGAACCGTTAAATGAATAAAGCGTCAGAGTCTGGCTTTTTTTATCAACTATCACGGCATAGGACGGAGTTTGGTCATGTTCGAGACAGACAAATGAATCCGGCATTGTTTTTACGGCAGATTCTGTGTCGGCAAAAGAAAGGTCCATTGGGGGCAGCAATATGGCTACAACAAACAGGACATAAAAACAGGATAATTTGCTTAATTGAAAAAAACCTGTCATTAAATTTCGGTAATATTTTAAATTTCGCATGATGAATAGGGTATAATTATCAACGTGTGGGGCAAATTCATGTGTTTGCCATTTTGTTAAACACTATTATATAATGAAAACTTTATAACTGTCAATGGCTACAAGCTGAGTCCGAGATGGCGGTATGCTTCTTCCGATGCTTTTCTTCCTGAAGATGTACGCATGATAAGGCCGATTTTTAAAAGAAACGGTTCTACTACGTCTACGAGTGTATCGTTTTCTTCCTGAAGTGTTGCTGCTATCGCTTCTATTCCAACCGGCCCTCCCCCATAATACTTGATAATGGTTTCAAGATAACGGTGATCCAATCTTGTAAGTCCCTTCTCATCCACGCCTTCGAGTACCAGTGCAGCTTTTACGGTTTCTGAAGAAATGCTTCCATCAGCCCGGATCTGTGAATAGTCCCTTACACGTTTTAGCAGCCTGTTGACAATGCGGGGTGTACCGCGTGATCGTCTGGCAAGCTCATGCGCGCCGTTGTTTCCGGATTTAAGGTTCAAAAGTACTGCGGAACGTTTTGTGATTTTTATAAGATCGTCGTCAGTGTAAAAATCCAGGCTTCTGAAGATTCCGAAACGATCCCTTAACGGTGCTGAAAGAAGACCGACACGTGTTGTGGCGCCGACAAGCGTAAAACGCTTCAGAGAAAACCTGTGGCTTCTTGCGTGCATACCCTTGTCAAATATGAAATCCACGGCAAAATCTTCCATTGCAGGGTAAAGAAATTCTTCAACAGTTTTTGGAATTCTGTGAATCTCATCAATAAAAAGGACATCTCCTTCGGAAAGATGTGTGAGGATGCCGATAAGGTCACCGCCTTTTTCGAGCGCAGGCCCTGAGGTGATGGTCAGATTTCCTCCCATTTCATTGGCAATAATGTGAGCAAGTGTTGTTTTACCGAGACCGGGTGGACCGTGAAGGAGAACATGGTCAAGCGGCTCTTCCCTTTTCTTTGCAGCTTCAATTGCTATCCCAAGCGATTCAACTGTTTCAGCCTGCCCTATATATTCTAAAAGGCTTTCGGGCCTTAGAGAGAGTATCTCAGGGTCCTTGTCAACAGGTAGTTTTGTCTTTGATACTATTCCCTGCTTATTTGAAGTGAATGTCAAGATATCATCTGTCATCCGGTTGCTCCGGTAGCCGCGGTGCGATATACGGCATCGAAAAGTTCTTCAGGTGTTGAGATTGATTTGTTTCGCCGCATCGCCTCGACAATCATTGTTCTGGCATCAACAGCCTTATGGCCCAATTGGTTGACAAGGACATCCAGTACCGGCCCTGTGAAGTCTTCGGATTGAAATTCTGCATTTTTCTCTCCCTTGCCGACCGTCGAAAATTTATCCATTTTCCCTGCAAGGGTTGCAATAATTTTTTGAGCGGTCCTTGCGCCTATGCCTTTCAGGCTTGAAAGTCTAGCAGCATCCTTATTTTCGATGGCCGCAGCTATCTCATTTATCGGAAGGTTTAATGCCTTTACAGCCTTAAGTGGTCCTATGGCTTCAACAGAAATAAAATTAAGGAAAAAGTCTTTTTCCGCTTCAAGATTGAATCCGATAAGGACCGGCTTGGGCTGCCTTTCAGTCTGATGATAATAGATATAAAAGGATACGGTTTCATCTTCGATTTTTTTTTCAAGGGTTTCCATAACAAATGCCGGCAGGACAACCTCATAACCTACCTGATTGCATAGAAGAAGGATGCGGTCTTCAGTTTTATTAATAATTTTTCCTTCGAGATAGCCTATCATCTTTTTGCATTCCTATAAGGGCAGGCACAGGGGCCTGCCCCTACAATATTATATATTTCCGATGTTTTTTTGTAGGGGCAAACCCCTGTGTTTGCCCTATTTTGCTTTTTCATAGCGTATCTGACCGATAATCGCAAGTGCAATGGCGTCTGATGCGTGGTCAGGCTTGATCTGCTCAGGGTGTTGAAGGAGATGACGCACGGCACTTTCAAGCTGCGATTTGTTTGCATTTCCGTTTCCCGTCAGAATTTTTTTTGCTTCACGGACCGGAATCTCGAGTACAGGCGATCCTGTTTTTGCTGCGGCAAGGAGTATAATCCCTGTGACTTTTCCCAGAGTAATGCCCGATTTAGGATATTTATTTAGAGAAAATACATCCTCTACTACGATAAGATCCGGTTTTTCGGATTCAATTAATGACAGGATCTTATCGTAAATATGGTTAAGACGATCAGGAAGGGGCATATCCTTTGGTGTGTTAATGCTGCCGAATGAATAGCTTTCAATGTCAAATTTTTGTCCGAATACGATACCGATACCGGTTTCAGCCAGTCCGGGATCTATGCCAAGACATTTGATCATACTATTTTATTTTTTTTAAATTTTTTCTTGAGATATCTGCTTCTTTTGATTTCGGGAAACGCCTGATCAGTTCATTAAGGATAAGTCTGGCGTTAGAGCCTTCACCGATGTGGTTAAAGGCAAGCCCCTGTTTTAACAAAGCTGCAGCAACCTTGTTCCCTTTGGGATATTTTTCAATAACTTTCTGGTATTCCAGAATCGCTTTTTTGTATTGCTTCTCCCGAAAAAAAGTTTCACCTATCCAAAACAGGGCATTGTCTGCATTTTCCGAATCAGGATATTTACTGATAAATTGGTTAAAGCCTATTCTGGCCGGCTCAAATTTATTTTTATCGAAGGATAACTTTGCCCTGTTGTAAAGCTCATCTGCAGGGATCACTTTTTTTAAAACCGGTATGCTGCCGGTTGTTCCAGGTCCCCGGTTACGTTGCTCAAACCCCAGATATTCTTCAAGCCGCATTACCCGATCAGTATTTAAAGTGGTTTTTTCATCGAGTCTGTCAATTCCTGTTTCAAGATTTTTAGTGGTACTGTTGAGGTTCTCCAATAAATGGTGGAGTTCATCCATTCTTCCGTTCAGAGTTCGAACTTCCTGTTTTAAACCACTGATTTCAGATTTAACATCGGCATACTGCGTCCTTGATCCCTGGTCGACATTATCTTGCGATTTGTCCAAAGCATTGAGACTTGCTTTGACTTCGGCCTGTTGTTTTAATGCTTCTATATGATATTTTTCAACCTCGGAGAGTCGATCGTCGAGATATATAAAATCACGTTTTGTGGCACAACCTGTAATGATCAGTATGCAGAAAAGGGTAATTGTGATTATTTGTTGTTTCATGGAAAAATTTAATTAAAGTGTCTAAAGTCAAGTCTGCCTTAACCTTAGACACTTTAGTTTGCGGTAATTATTTTATCGTAAAATGAGCACGTCTGTTTTTTGCCCACGCTTCTTCATCATGGTTTGTAGCAATCGGCATTTCCTCGCCGTAGCTGATTTTTTCCAGACGGGCGGGGTTAATGCCAAGATCAATAAGGAATGAGCGCACACTTTCCGCGCGGCGGTCACCAAGGGCAAGGTTATATTCGGTTGTACCGCGTTCGTCGCAATGCCCCTCGATAACAATAGAGGCGTCCTGGTTGTTGTTCAGCCAGGCCGATTTCCCTTTGAGTATTCCCCTGTCAATATCTTTTAATGAAGAATCATCATAGTCAAAATAGATGTCTTCATTAATAAACGCGCTCTTTGAAGCCGCTCTTTCACTCTCGAGGGTCTCTCCTTCAAGGGCTTCCTGCTTGGCAAGGTCATCAACTTCGATACCATCTTCTTTGGTCACCTCCACCTGGGGTGCGTCCGGTGATGTTGACTGAACTTCTGTTTGGGCACAGGAAACCATAAACATCAGTCCTGCACATACAAGTATCAGCAATGTAAAATTTCCAATCATTTTTTTTCTCATTTTATTCCTCCTTTTAGGGTATAAATTTTACTAATCATTTATATTTTTCGGTGACCATTTTGGGTTTGTCTGCTCGCCGGGCATTTTAAGCAGACGCCTTTGTTCGGTTCCGTAAGCCGTCATCACATATATTCTGCTTGATCCCTCCCGCGTCGAACTGAAAGCGATAAGGCTTCCATCAGGGGACCATGTGGGTGATTCATTGTCGCCGGAGTTTAGCGTTAGGCCTTTTAAATTTTGACTTGTTGTATCTATCACATAAATATTAAACTGTCCATTATTGAGTGACGAATATGCAATTTTATCTCCCCTTGGCGACCAACTCGGCGTTGTGTTGTACTGGCCGTCGAATGTCAGTCTCTTTAAATCATCTGAAGCAAGATCCTTAATAAATATCTGGGGCGTACCTGACCGTTTTGATACAAAAGCCATTTTTTTTCCGTCAGGTGAAAAAGTCGGGGATACATCAATTCCCCACATATTTGTCAGTCTTTTAATAATTTTTCCACTGCCGGTCAACATATATATTTCAGGATCCCCTGAAAAAGAGAGTGTCGCTGCCAGGGAAAAGCTTCCCGGAACCCATGCCGGCGTAATGTTAACACCCGGTTTTGAGACAATGGAACCCCGTTTTTCCTTTAAATTTTTTATATAGAGATACGGCTTGCCACTTGCATATGAAGTGTATGCAAGCCATTTGCCGTCAGATGACCATGCCGGTGAAAGGGTGATAGCCTTTGTATTGGTTAACCGGCCGGGATTAAAACCGTCAAAGTCGCAGGTGTAAATTTCTTTGTTTCCTGTCCCTGTTGAGACAAAAGCGATCTTGCTGCTGAAAATCCCTTGATCACCGGTCAGTTTATAGATTACTTCGCTGCAGAATTTTCTTATGATTCTACGCTGATCAGAAAGAGCCCCCTTATATAATTTGCCCACAAGCAGACGTTCCTTAAATGTGTCAAAAAGTCTGAGTTCAATTTTAACTTTATCACCTGTGATCCAGACCCCACCGGTAATCAAAAGTTCGGATCCGATACTGGTCCAGTTCCGGAAATTAAGTTTCAGTTCGGTGATTCCTTTTTTTCGTGGGTATTCAAGAAATGCCTCACGGCTGATCACCTTAAAATAGCCTGTGAAGTCAAGAGTTTGCGATAAAATATTTGATGCCGCATCAGAAAATATCTGTTCGGCATCGCTGCCGGTCATATCCCTGAACACAGGAACAGCAATCGGGAGTTTTCTAAGATAAGGGCTGGTAATGTCGATATAGTCATATTTGGCCTTAACCGAGTTCGGCAGCAGCAGTACAAGTGCAGCCACAATTATGAATAATCCTATATGTATGTATTTTTTTTTCATTTCAATCCTCAAGTGATATCGACTATCTAATGCCTGATGGTGTAAAATTAAACCCCTGATTTAAAAAAGGTTTGTTAAATCCTTTTGGCAGGGGAGGGAGGGGGTTTGATTTTAATACAGCTTTTTTTGCAGATTCATCTAAATAGCTGTTTCCCGAGCGTTCATCAAACCAAATATCTCGTATTTCGCCATCAGGCATAATTTTTATTCCAAGTTTTGCAGCTATATCCGTCCTGTTTCCGGCTAGATGTTCGGAGAAAGACCAGTTTTTTTGAATTCTGGAAAAAATTTCAGCCTTGTAAACGGCAAGAAAGTCGGCACCGGCCCTTTGGTAGCCTGAATATCCTGTGTCATAACCTTTTTGATTTGCCCTGGTCGCATCTTCAGACTTTACCTGCTGAGCAATTTTTTTCATGGCTTTTTTCAAAGCATCCTGTTGGGATGTGTCCACACTGTTTTTCACATTTTTGATTGCTTCATTGATAATTTCTGATGGTTTGAAGGTCTTTTTTTTTAATGATTCTTTGATTTTTTTACTGGCTGACTTTGATTTTTTCACTGCAATATTTTTTGTAATTACAGTAGCCTTTGCAGTGGATGATGGTTTGCGTATGGTCGAAGAAGTGACTTTCTTTGCTCTTGGTAAATTGTTCCCTGAAGGAAGGGATACAAGATCAACATTGATGACGACAGGAGAGAAATGGTTGCGTGATTTGATATACGGGGTCAGAACAAGAATTAAGAAGCAGACCAGATGAAGCACCACAGAAGCGGTAATAAAACGCGAATATTGACGAATATCGTCCATGGAGTTATAAGACAGTGACGCGTATGCCTGCATAGTTGACTTATTTATCTTTTTTAATCGGTTCGGTTACCATGCCGAGCTTTTCAACGCCGGCCTCTTTCAACTCAGACATTACGCTGACAACGAGGCCGTATGATACGTTTTTATCCGCCTTCAAAAAAACTTCGCGACTGGAACGTCCTTCAAGTATCTTCCCTATTTTTTCTCCCAGGAAATCAAACGTCACCTTCATGTCATTGATAAATAATTGTTTTTTATTGTCAATCGTAACAATAAGATTGTCATCTTTGTTTTTCAAAGGCCCTGAGCT
Organism: uncultured Desulfobacterales bacterium; assembly: GCA_964617785.1. GTDB lineage: Bacteria > Desulfobacterota > Desulfobacteria > Desulfobacterales > SURF-7 > JAFDJC01. The sequence continues at coordinate 12,462 of CAZTYY010000012.1, forward strand.
TGTCTCCGGCAGCGAAACATTCACGCCCTGAACCATCATCGGTGCAGTGACCATAAAGATAATAAGAAGAACCAGCATCACATCAACAAAAGGTGTCACATTGATGTCAGACATAAAACCGTCATTATTGCCGCCAATCGTCATTTTAGTCCACCTTTCCTCTCATGATATCTCTTTCAATGATATTTAAAAAGTCTGAGGAAAAATTTTTAAGTTCAGACTCGACAATCCTGATTCTTTGCGTAAAATAATTGAATGCGATAACCGAAGGGATCGCCACTGCAAGTCCTGCTGCGGTTGCAATAAGCGCTTCTGAAATGCCCGGCGCCACAACTGCCAGGCTGGCGGAACCCCGCTGGCCGATTCCGTGAAAGGAGTTCATGATTCCCCAAACGGTTCCAAAAAGGCCGATAAACGGAGCCGTGTTTCCGGTAGTTGCCAGAAAAGGAACCATTTGGGTAAGTTTTGTCATTTCGGTATTGGTTGCTTTTCTGAGTGCGCGGTTGATATTTTCGATACCAGTATATGGAGAATTAACTGTGGCATTATCGTTTTTGGGTTGTTCGGATGCGATCTGAACACCGGAGCGGGACAGTTTTTTAAGTTCCATGTAGCCAATACGGAAAACTTTTGCAACAGGGCTGATTTTTAATTCTTTGGTCTTGGAAAAGGCGTCTGAAAGATCACGACATTTCCAAAAATAGTCGAGAAAAAAAGAAGATTCATTAAATGCGTTTCGAATATAGGTGTATTTAATAAAAATAATTGTCCATGAAGCAATGGAGAAAAAAATGAGAAGTAGCAGCACGAGCTGGACCATAAGGCCGGCGTTTAGGAACATGTGGATGATATCGATTCTGTCTGGTGTCATTAAGATCTCTCCGAAAAATGAGTTGTATCCATTTTAACATTCGCAAAGGGTGGCCCGGACAACTTGTTGTCTGGTGTTACCCGTTATCGGTTTGTATCATAAGATGATTGTATCATAAGCCCTGACAAAAAAAAAGCCTTCACGCAGTATAATACATGAAGGCTTTTTTTGTAATCATTATAATAATGAATTATCCAGTCGGATTATCCGGTCGGATTGACAGGAACTGTTTTACATCATTCCGCCCATTCCGCCCATTCCGCCCATTCCGCCCATTCCGCCGCCAGGAGGCATGCCGCCACCAGCCGAGTCTTTTTCAGGCTTTTCAGCGATCATCGCTTCGGTTGTGATCATCAGCGATGCAACACTTCCTGCATTCTGAAGGGCAAAGCGTACCACCTTTGTCGGATCAATTACGCCGGCCGCGATGAGATCTTCATATTTATCTGTAGCGGCGTTGTAACCGTAAGGCCCGCTCTTGCTCTTAACTTCGTTGATAACAACAGCTCCCTCGACTCCTGCATTGTTTGCAATCTGTCTCAGCGGTTCTTCGATGGCGCGCATAACAACCTTGACACCGAGTTTCTCTTCAGCCTTGATTTTTATCTTGCTCAATGCATCAAGACATCGAACCAGCGCCACACCACCGCCTGGAACAATGCCTTCTTCGACTGCAGCGCGGGTTGCGTTCAGCGCATCTTCAACACGGGCTTTCTTTTCCTTCATTTCGGTTTCAGTTGCAGCGCCGACATTAATGACAGCAACACCGCCTATCAGTTTTGCAAGGCGCTCCTGAAGTTTTTCACGATCATAATCTGATGAAGTTTCATCGATTTGGGCGCGGATTTGTTTTACACGGCCTTCAAGCGCGGTTCGTGCTCCTGCGCCGTCGATGATGGTCGTATTGTCCTTGTCGATGCTGATGCGTTTTGCCTTACCGAGATCGGTCAGTGTGATATTTTCAAGTTTGACACCGATATCCTCGGATACAACCTGTCCGCCGACCAAAATTGCAATGTCTTCAAGCATCGCCTTTCTTCTGTCGCCAAAACCAGGTGCTTTGACCGCAGCCACGTTAAGTGTGCCCCTCAGCTTGTTTACAACCAGTGTTGCCAGGGCTTCACCATCAACATCTTCTGCAATGATCATCAGTGGTTTACCCATTTTTGCGACCTGCTCCAGAACCGGAAGAAGGTCTTTCATGTTTGAGATTTTTTTCTCATGGATCAGGATAAACGGACTTTCGAGAGCAACAACCATCTTTTCAGCGTCTGTTACAAAGTAAGGAGAAAGATAACCGCGATCAAACTGCATGCCTTCCACAACGTCAAGAGTGGTATCCATGGATTTTGCTTCCTCAACGGTAATAACCCCTTCCTTGCCGACCTTGTTCATAGCCTCTGCAATGATATTTCCGATGGTTTCATCACTGTTGGCTGATATTGTACCTACCTGGGCAATCTCACGCTGATCTTTGGTTGGCTTGCTCATGTCTGCGAGTTCTTTTACTGCAACCTCAATAGCCTTGTCTATGCCGCGCTTGATGGACATGGGATTGTTGCCCGCAGCAACAAGTTTCTGGCCTTCCTCATAAATGGACCTTGCGAGAATCGTTGCTGTCGTTGTTCCGTCGCCTGCCATGTCGCTTGTCTTGCTGGCCACTTCTTTGACCATCTGGGCACCCATATTTTCAAACTTATCTTCCAGCTCTATTTCTTTGGCTACGGTTACCCCGTCTTTGGTAACAGTCGGCGCACCCCATGATTTGTCGATAACGACATTTCTTCCTTTAGGGCCAAGTGTGACAACTACAGCGTCAGCCAGCTTTCTGACTCCAATGAGCATGGCTTCACGGGCTTTAACATTATATTTAATTTCTTTAGCACTCATTTTAGATCATCCTCCTAAAGTTTTATTTTTCGATTATTCCAAGAACGTCATCTTCACGCATAATCAGATACTCTTCACCTTCAATTTTGACCTCGGTTCCGCCGTATTTGCCGAAAAGTACCCGGTCTCCTTTTTTGACTTCAAGAGGTATCTTTTTACCGTCATCACCGACTCTGCCGCTCCCCGCAGCTATAATTTTACCTTCAATCGGCTTTTCTTTTGCCGTATCAGGTATAATGATGCCGCCTTTGGTCGTTTTTTCTTCTTCTACACGTTGTACCAAAATCCGATCATGTAGTGGTCTGATTTTCATTTTTCCCTTTCTCCTTTTTTAAGTGTTATATAAATGAATGTGGTTTTTAAACAGCCGTCATGTTTCATAACAAAAGACCCGGTTTCGGGTTATTCTGCTTTTTTATCCGACTTTTTTTTATCCGACTTTTTTTCAGGTTTTTTTGAGTCTGATGCCTCTGGTTTTTCCTTGCCTGAATTTTCTTTATCTGATTGTTCTCTATCAGGTTTTTCTCTATCAGGTGAAGCAGGCGGCTTTTTACTGTCAGCATAATCTGTTACATACCATCCTGATCCCTTGAGGTGAAATGCACTTTGTGAGATCAGCTTGTTCATTTTGCCGGAGCAACCAGGGCATTTTGTAAGCGGCTTATCGGAGAAGTTTTGAATAACCTCTTCATGATGACCGCATGCTGAACATTCATACTCGTAAATCGGCATTTTTCCTCCTGAAAAAAGTTAAATAAAGCAACTTATTACACACTCAATTCAATGCTTTATTTAGAATAATTTTAATATAGTCAGCGAATTGATTTTGTCAAGAACCCATGGCAGTATTTTTGGTATTGATTTTAACATTTATCATTCTTGCCACTAAACAATTGGCAGGGTTATGGTCTCATCCAGAGGCGCACCAAATCCTGCGTAAAAATCGAGGGTTGCTTCTAAGCCCGGAACCTGTTGACCTTCGAGAATCCTTTGTGCCTCTTCATGAACCCGCACTTCCTCAATTTTTTTTTCAGCAGGCGATGCATTAAAATTTACGAGAAATTTGCTGAAACGGACGATGTGAACCAGTTCATGGGTAATAATGTACAGGATGAGTGACAACATGTTTAAATCGGATGAACGATTGAGGGATCCGATGATGGCGTGATCCTGAAGGCATATTTTATAAAAATCGTATGTCGCTGATCCAAGGGAGGTGTTTTTTCGTTGCCCCTGATAGCGAACGATTTGAGCAAAAGGGCCGTGTACGATTTCGTCCGGACTCAGATCGACAAGGGTTTTAACATCATATTGATGACGGAGCCACTGATGGACGGACATTTTATAAAAGTTGCATACCAGTTCTTCGGATATAGCAACCGACTTGTTGATTATTTTGGTCTGATCTGCATTGAATTTGTCGAGCTTTTCCATTGTATCCTAAAATGATATCCCAAAAGAAATCCTAAAAATTTCAAAAAAAATAAAAAAAAATATAGACAACCGAGTATAATTGATGATACTAAAATTATCTTTATATTATAATAAATGATATTTTGTAAATATTCAAGATGGAGGTGATTTTTTGGGTTCTGTTATTAAAAAGAGAAGAAAAAAGATGCGTAAACATAAACACAGGAAATTTTTGGCAAAGACCAGGCACCAAAGAAATAAAGGCAAATAAAGGGAAATAGTACCCACTCGAAAAAAGCCGATTCCAGGCTGTTCTCCCTGAAAACAATTTAACATTATTTTTTTTGGATGCCCGCATTTGCGGGCATGGCGGAAAACATATCATTGTGAGATTCCAAGAAGCGGTTATCCGGTTCGGGGGTTAAAAGCGGATTATTTTTCCTTATTTGTACCCTTTAAAATATTTAAGGAATTCAGAATCGGTTGACAGTATAATTGTACTTTCTTTATCCAGCGCGCTGTTATAGATTTCAAGAGTTTTTATAAATGAATAAAATTCCGGATCAACGCCCAAAGCATCTGCCATGGTTTTGGTCACTTTTGCATCAGCCGTTCCTTTTATTTCCTGGGCTGTTTTATATGCGCCGGATGTAATTTTTTTCAGTTCCCGTTCTTTTTTACCCTGCCATTTCCTGGCTTCTCCCTGGCCTTCTGAACGGAATTTTTCCGCTATCTGTTTCCGCTCCGCTATCATTCTGTCATATACGGATCGCCTGACCTCCTGGACATAATTGATCCTTTTGATTTCAACATCCACAAGCTCAATTCCAAACTCCGACAGCTTGGGCTGGGCTTGTTTCATTATGCCTTCTGTTATTTTTTGTCTTCCGAATTCTATGGCGTATTGTTTTTTTACCGCCTTTTTCCCAGCTTCATCCTGTTTTAGTTCGTCAAATTCAAAAACAAGCTCACGATTACTTTTCCTTACAGATTCAATCAAGCTGTAGCGTGTGATAAAATTTCTGACTGCCGGATCGATGATGTCGTCAAGTCTGCTGAGTGCGCTTATCATATTTCCCGCTGTCTGAAAAAATTTGATGGGATCGACTATTTTCCATCTTCCAAATGTATCAACCCATATGTATGTTTTATCCAGAGTTGGGATCTGACCAGGGTCACCATCCCATTCCTGAAGGTTCTTGGGAAAATAGTTCGGAATGTCGATGGCCGGAAGCTTGAAATAAAGCCCGGGATCGGTTTTCGTCTCACCGATAACCTCTCCGAATCTTGTGACAACCACCTGTTCTGTTTCATCAATGATATAAGCTGATGCAAAGAGGGTGATCGCGGCAACAGCGAGGATAATGATAATAGTAATATTTTTATTGTTCATTTTAATACACCGTTTTGTTTTCCAAGATTTAAAAGGGGCAGAACATTTTTCTGATCGGAATCGATAATATATTTTTTACCGAGTTTCGGGAAAAGTTCCGACAGCTTTTCAAGGTAGATCCGCCGTTTGGTGATTTCCTTTGCCTTGCTGTATTCTGCATAGAGCGCTTTAAACCTCGAAGCATCACCCTCAGCCCTGTTGACGAGATCAATCTCATAACCTTCGGCTTTTTTAATGGTTCTGTCAGCCTCGCCCTTAGCCGCAGGAATCGCCTTGTTGTATTCTCTTTTCGCTTCATAGATCGTTTGTTCTCTTTCCTGCACTGCCTGGTTAACTTCATTAAATGATGGCTGAACAGGTTCTGGAACATTGGTTTTTTTCATTTCAATGGTGACCACCTTTATGCCGGTTTCCGCATCGTCGAGTTCAGACTGCAGAATGAGCTTTGCTTCATTTGCAATCTCCTGACGTCTGCTGATCACCTCATTGATGCTTCTGTCTCCCACCACAAGGCGCATGGAGGATTCGGATAGGTCCCTTAGCAGTTCGTTTACATTTTGAACCTTAAATAGATAGTTATACGGATCTTTTATTTTATATTGGACGATCCAGGGTGCCACCGCAACATTAAGGTCGCCGGTCAGCATTAAGGATTCTTCGATGTTGCTCTTGTCTGATGTAAACTTTGACTGCTCGGTACGGATGTCTCGGAAGCCGAACTCTTCCTTGAAAATCTTTTTGACTTTAATTTTGGTAATTTTTTCAATCCCAGTGGGAAGTTTGAAATTAAGGCCCGGGTTTGTGGTCCTTGAATATTTCCCGAATCTTTGTATGATACCGACTGCGTCCTGTTCAACTGTATAAAACGTGGTTGATGCAATTAGCAGCGCAACAAGAATCACAACAACCAGAACCGGGCCGCCGGAAAATTTAAAATTCTTTAGTTTTTCCAGCACCTCATCAAATTGTGGCGGCGGTCCTCCCCCCTGACTTCCTTGCTGCTTGTTTTGCTTTTGCAGTTTTTCCCAATCCCAATTCATGCTTTCACCCCATTGTTTTCGCCCATGGATTGTTTAATGTTTCAAAGGATAATTTTATGTATTATTGAAAGTTCATCTTTAAATTATGTGACCTGTTAAGTCAAGGGAAAATGGAGTATTGACTTTTATGCGGTTTTAATAAATTTATGAAGACATTTATTAAGACTATGAAAAGAAAATACAATAAAAATTTTACCCGTGTCGGTAGCCTGATAGAGGATATCATAACGAATATACGGCCTGAATCCGACAAGAAGATGATGGGTATATGGAAAATATGGAAACGGGCTGCCGGAGACGTGATCGCATCCAATGCTCAACCTGAAGCATTTAAGGGCGGTCTTCTCATTGTGAAAGTTTCAGGATCTGTCTGGGCACAACAACTCCAGTTTCAGAAAAGAGAGTTGATACAAAAAATAAATGAAGCGCTCGGCAGTGAACTGGTGAAGGATATACGGTTCAAAGCCGGTGTGATATAGTCCGAGTGTGCATTATGGAATTTACTGAAGACACTTTTTTCAATGGACGGCTGAGTGTAAGGCAGCATAAAGCCGGTTACAGGTATTCCATCGATGCTGTTATTTTAGCCGCATGTGCCGAACCCGGTCCGACGGATCGGATTGTCGATCTAGGAACGGGTTGCGGTATTATTTCAATGATTCTGGCCTTTCGCCATCAAGATGTCAGGATATACGGAGTAGAAATTCAGGAAGAACTGGCTGATATAGCCCAAGTCAATATGGAAACCAATCAGATGAATGACAGGATCCATATCATAAAGAGCGACATGAAATCCCTGCATCATAGAATGATGGATGGCCCGGTGGATCTTGTTTTAAGTAATCCGCCATATAGAAAAGTAGACACCGGGAGAATCAACCCTGATAAGATGAGGGCTGTTGCCAGGCATGAAATAACAATAACTCTTGATGATGTGGTCGATATTGCCAAAAGCCTTCTTAAAACAGCCGGGAAATTTGTTGTTATTTATCCGGCATGGCGGATGACTGATCTGCTGACATGCATGAGGCAAGGCGGCATTGAGCCGAAAAAGCTTCGCTCAGTCCATTCAAAGTTTGGAGACGAAGCCAGGCTGGTTGTTGCAGAGGGTATAAAAGGCGGACGGCCCGGTTTGGTTGTCGAACAGCCTGTTTATATATATAAGGAAGAAGATATTTATACTGATGAAGTCGAAAAAATGTTTTTACCGTGACGATTTTCGATTCTGCCGCAAAAATGATTTAAAAGACCTGTTAACCGTTCAATTCATTAGCATAAGCACAATCATAAGGCAAGGTTGGGAAAAATGAAACTTTGAGGGAGGCGGGGTTCTCTATCGCAATTTGTTGCTGGCCCCGGCCACTGCGGGGATACCGTATGATTGCATAATTTCAACCAGATTGAGGATATCTTTCTCCCACGTGATTCGATCAATTTCGGGTAGGCCGGCCATGGGATATTCTTTATTGAGTGAGGCATATTTTTCCACCCCCAGCTGCCGGTAAGGGAGCAGTTGAACCTGCCTGGCTTGGTTGTCCAGTTTTCCGATTATGAATTCGGCCGTGGCCCTGATGTTTTCTTCACTGTTGTTGTGATCTGGTACAACAGGTATGCGGATGATTAACGGTTTTCCCATTTCAACCGTTGTGATGATGTTACGGTGGATCAAACCATTGCCGATGCCGGTGCATGCTTTATGGCGGCTGTCGTCCATATGCTTAATATCGGTAATAACCAGATCCGTGTACGGATAAATCTTTTCCAGGATTGACGGGTTGCAATGCAGAGCTGTTTCCAGGCAGGTATGAATATCATGCTGCCTGCAATCCCTGAGAATGGCCAGTGCAAAACGCCATTGGACCAGCGCTTCACCACCGGAAATTGTTACGCCGCCTCCGGATTTTTGATAAAATTCAATATCCGACAGCACCACTTTCATGATATCGCCGACAGAAAGCTTTTTGCCCCATACCGTCAGTGCGCCGGCCGGGCATGCATCGACACATTTAAAACAATCTGTGCACAGTTGCCGATCAATACCGGTAATTTTATTATCATGCTGAAAAAAAACACCCTGGTCACATTCCGGACATGCAGTCAGGCAGTATCCGCATTTATCAATACCTATACAGCGTGACGGATAAATCCCGATCTCCGGTTTGGCGTTGAGGCTCTCTGGATTGCTGCACCATTTGCACTGCAAGGGGCAGCCCTTGAGAAAAACCTCGGTACGGATACCGGGACCATCATGAATAGTGAACTGCTGAATATTAGATACGATCCCTTCCGATATGCTGATATCCGGATTGGCGGCGAGGTCTTCTACAGTTTTCAAGTTTGTTATGTGCTCCTGCCCGATCATGACTTCCATAGGGCTATTTTATAGGTATTTATCTTTTACTGCCGAGGAAAACCCCACAAGATTGGCTCACAGTTGCGGGGTTTTTTTCCACGGTTTTTTGATTAATCAAACGACAGTTCAGTTCGGTTCATGATGTCATACTGCAGCGGTTTGCTCAGTTCGACAAAATAAGAGCTGTACCCGGCCACCCGGACTGCAAGATATTTGTAACGCTCCGGATCAACCAGGGCTGCCTCCATCGTTTCTCTGCTGACAACGTTAAACTGGCTGTGCAGGCCTTTTCTGTCGAAGAAAACATCCATCAAAGAGATCAGGTTATCCAGTCCGGTTTCACCGGCTACACAGGACGGCGAAAATTTCCAGTTGAGCAGGGTGCCGTTGGTGGCACGAATATGATCCAGCTTGGTAACTGACTTGGCAATGGAAGTTGGACCGTTGATATCATGAGATCCGGCATGGGTGTGAACCGGGCCCAAGCAGTCGGAAAGCGCTTCCATAGCTTTTCGACCTTCCACAGACGCCCATTGAAGCAGTCCCAGCGCGACATTGGCCGAAACTGAATACACACCCGGCAGGTAATGACCGCCTCTGGCATTCGGGCGATTTTCAATATGCTGACAATACGTGTCTGCACCGAATTTAGCCAAATCGTCAGCATAATCATCATCATTGCCATAGTGGTGCACTTTATCGCTGTTCACAAGGGCATAGATGGCTTCGTAACCATTCCAGTTGTTCTCACAGGCTTCGAGCAGATCTTTGCCGGCAATTTTTCTTTCATCGAACACTAACTGCTTTATGGTGGCGAGTCCGTCAGCTACTGTGCCGACGCCCACAGCCTGAGGGCCGGTAAAGTTGTACACGGCACCACCGGCGGAGACATCGATTCCTTTTTCAGTACAATCGTCAATTACTGTTGACAGAAACGGCAGAGGTTTTAGCTCCTGATGCGTAATATCCATAATTTCGATACCGGCAATCATCCGGTCGCACCAGTATTTCATCTGTTGGTCGTAGGACTCTTTTACCTGGTCAAAGGAGGTAAAGTCCGTCAGGCTGCCTGTTTGTATACCCAAACGTTTTCCATCACCGCCGCAGGCATCCCACCGCAGGCAATGAGCGCCGCACCCGATACATCGTCCGTCGTTAACGGCCAGTTCAAGTACCTTGGCCATATTGAAATATGCTGCATCGTGCCAGCCATACTCTTTGCCGCCGGCATCAATTTCAACACATCCGACCACATGGTAGTCATTAGCATCTTCTTTTGTTCTACCGCCTTTGATCATGGAGGGGACAGCTGCCTGGTCATTAAATATTTTTGGCTCTCCAAATCCAATACGAATGACATTAAACGTCTTTACCTTAAACTCCCGTGGAGTATCTTTGTGAAAACGAACCGCCATCCATGGCACCCCCAACCGTATATGCGCAACAGCGTCCAGGACCATATAACTCATATCGTTGGTAGCATCTTTTCCGTTTCTATCCACACCGCCGACGGTCATGGTGTCTCCGCCCATACCTCTGCCGGCGTTGGCAATAACTGTCAATCGGTCCCTGAGTTTTGTCCACCAGAGGTCCTTGATAAATGAGATTTCGATCAACTCCTGGATTGAGTCTCTGGTTTCGGTTCCGGATTGAATGTCCCGCTGGTAGAAGGGATACATGTACTGGTCGAATCGCCCGAAAGATACGGAATGCCCATTGGATTCAATCAATATGATCGTCGTTGCGATAAACTGGAGCTGCAGGGCTTCCCGAAATGTCCGCGGCGGATTTTCAGCCACCCACTCACATATACGGGAGATTTTACTCAACTCTTCTTTCCATTCAACATCCTTTTCCTTCTTTGAAAGATTACGGGCCAAAGCTGCATATCGTTTAAGAAAATCAGTGGATGCGTCAAGCACGATTAATTCAGCCTGGTAAAACTCTCTTTTTTTAAGGTCTTCAGGCAAAGTAGGATCAATGGAAAACATTTTTTCACGGACCTGTTTTTTAAGACCGCCGAATCCTTTTTCAAAAAGCTTTTCATAATTCATCCGGGTATGGCCTATCCCGCCGAACATATACAGATTCAGCAGATAGAGCCCCCGACCCAGATGGGTGCCTTTTAATTCATCTTCAGACATCCTGCCAACAATATTTTCCTCAAGCGTCTTTCCTTTCCAGTACTCCTCCAGTTTCAGCAGCTTTTTTTCTGATTTTTTGGAAATATAATATTTATCATGCAACCGGTCTTTCCATGGATGGTTTTTGATTTCATCGAGAATCCAGTCAAAGGAAAATTCGGGAAATATCGGCGCTGACTTAATCGGTGCTGCCATCTCTCCCACAATCAGTTCATCCTTATGAATGTGTATAGTAAAATTTCTGATTACATGGGCCAGGGCTTCGGCACATTTAATGATCTGTGGTTTTCCCGAATGTTTCCGATAGGCTTCAGTAACCAGGCATGCCCGTTCATGATCGACGGTGAATTCTGTATCCAGGGCGAATTTTCTAAGACGGTTGACCCTCGGGTACGGCGATGGATCATCTACCATTCCAGATGAGCCTATAGCCCATTCTTTATCAAAAGATTCAAGTCCTATTGCTTTGGTTAATACTTCTGCTGTGGATGATTTCATACCTTACTCCTTTAAAAATTGATTGAATTATGCTTTCCCCATCATAATGTCCAGAGCTCTTAAAAACCACATAAACTCTTTGAAATTACCTTCAACCTGAAGTTTTTGTTCAGTAAGTGCGGCCACAAACGTTTCTTCATCGCCGGATGACATGACCATGAAAGCCGTATCCGCATCGCACCACACCATGCCCGCGGCGCATTCTTTTGTAATGCTTGCGGTAGATGACATTTTCCCGTTGTCGAATATGTACTGCCTACCCTGAAGACCACTGCTGGTTTTGATCGCAAATTTCAATTTTTTATTCCCGATGAATTTTTTGAATCTCTCATCCACCTTAGCCGCCTTCAACAGTTTTCTGTAGAGAATAAATAACAATAATCGAAATTTCATTGTTTCACCTCCTGTGTTATATGCCCTAATCAAAAACCTTTGTTAATCCATACTGCCGCTTAAGGGCCGATAGCTCTAATCGAGCATTTTTGATTGCTCGATCAATAACTATTTGTTTCAACGAGAGTGGATTCTCATGCAAGTAATCCAATAGCGTATTGTTGATACCCGCCACATAACCGTGCATGTGCGACCAGACCAGGATCAGCTCCACCCGGAGTTCGTCTTCCTTTATGGCGGGTGAATCTCCCAGGTAGTCACGCACCAGAGCCATGACAAAATTCGTGCATTTTAGGGCAGTATTGAGTTCGTGCTGAGCCACGCTTTCCATGGGCGTACCCAGATAGTCATTAAACTTGGGCACATGCCATGTAAACATGAGATTATAGATATTGGCATTTTCAAGGCCGAATTCAATATAGGAGGCGATGACCGCGCCTATTTGATCCATCGGGTCTTTGTGTTGCCTGGCTGCGTTTGTGTAATACTCGAGAAGCTGTTCGAATCCTTTGGTTAGCAGGCAAAGATACAATTCGTCCTGGTTCTGGAAGTAGTTGTAAATTGTTTTGGCTGCGATTCCGAGGCGGTCGGCTAGTTTCCGCATGCTGAAACCGTCATAACCATCCGTAACTATGAGTTCCAGGGCTTTATTCATGATATCATCGCGAACAAGCTGTATCTCTTCAGGGCTGCGTTGCGCTTTGGGCATTAATGACTCCGATTCTTTAAGGTTACAGCGTTACTGTAACAGCGTTTTCTATTAGATGTCAAGCAATAAAATGGAAGCCGCTGCTCACCTGATTTTTGCTTTAACCGCTGCAATAAAATCAGGGTTGGTGCCGCAACAGCCGCCGATAAAGTTTGCACCGGCGTTAATGAGTTCGGGAACGAAAGCGGCAAACTGGTCCGGGGTTGTATGATAGACTGTTTCTCCCTTAATGATCTCCGGCATCCCGGCGTTGGCTTTTATCCACAACGGCAGATCTGTAACAGCGCGCATTCGTTTACAGATCGGAACAAAGCCTTCGATACCCTTTCCGCAATTGGAGCCGATGACGTCCACGCCGGCAGCTGCAAACTTTTCCACCACCTCTTCGGGTGGATTGCCCATCATGGTTCGATCCTTGTCAGTGCCGGAATCAAAGACCATGTTGGCGATTACCGGCAAGCCGGTTTTTTTAGCGGCCAAAATGGCTGCCAGCGCTTCAGAAATATCGATCATGGTTTCAATCACGATGGCGTCAGCTCCCGCTTCCGCGATGGCTTCCGCCTGTTCGGTAAAGGCATCTTCAAGTTCGTCTGCGCTGACCTGTTTCATAACAATTAACTTTCCGCTGGGGCCGAGGGAGGCAAAAACGTTGGCTTTATCACCGGCCGCTTTTTTTGATATTTTGACACCAGCGGCGTTTATTTCTCTTACTTTATCTGCCAGTCTGTGCTTTTCAAGAATAAACCGGTTGGCGCCAAATGTGTTGGTTAAAACAACCTGACTGCCGGCTTCAACATACGACCCTGGAATTTCCGCGACCCTGTCCGGATGCTCCAGGTTCCAGAATTCCGGGCATTCACGTTTTTTTAAACCGCGATTCATTAGTTCCGTGCCCCATGCGCCGTCCGTTATGACAGTTCCTTTTTTCATGAGTTTGTTGATTAATTCATGCATGCTGGTCTCCATTAATCCGTTAATGTAATTTTGACGGCTTCGTAAAAAGTCCAATATCTGCGTTATTATTAAGTTAAGCTAACTTATCGATGACTGTTTTTTTATGCGCCCATACGGGGTCTTCCAACGGCAGTCGCCCGTATTTCCGTCTGAATAAGCGTCTCTGTTTCTCCTCCTATCGCTTTATTCTTAACGCCAACGTCCTTTTTTATCAAATCAATTTCAAACCTGTCAGCCCCGGCCGCGTGGGCTTTTTCCCCGGCAATTCTGGCGGCTGCTTCGCGTGCGTATTTTTCCGCATCCTTATAATGTTTGAAAGTGGTTATCCCCTCAGTTGTGTATACCCGAAAAGACAGTCCTCCATGCCGGGGTTTTATCAGGACGCGAACGGACTGGGAAATTGTGCCGGTGACCGCGCCTATGGCATTGGCGACCGCTGCATTCTTCGGTACCGATATGTCACAGTTAAACATCGAGGCTACGTCGGGCAGGTAGGTGCCTGCCGGAGCGCCGACCGCGACAATGGGGCACGCGAGCCCAATCGAACAGGTCAGCAGTTTTTTTGTTTCATTTCTCAAGGCCTGGTCAATAAAAAAGGAATCAAGCGTCTGCGATAATTTGTTCCTGGAAGTATTATCTGCACGGAGGGCACAGCGAATAATGGCAGTTGACAGCTCGTATTGGACACGTGCGATGACCATTTTGCAAAATGCTTTTGCCTTCATATTCAGTCGAGAACCGATCAACTCGGCCCCGTTATAGGCGGCTTGTGCTGAACCGGTTTGATATAAACCAAGGACGTTTACCGCGTCTGTTGGTGTAAATGAACTTGTGCCGACCAGTCCTTCTTTTAGAAGATAATCGATACTTTGGGAATAAACAGACGGATATTTAACCTCTTCCATGAAAGCTGGAACAAACAGGGGACCTTCATTAACCCGATCAAGCAGTTCACGGCATGCACTCGAAAGCTTTTTTTTGTGGAGAGCAGATGATTTCTTTAAAATAAAAAGCGGCAATTGAGAATATTGAAAATTATTCGTGCCGGTTTTCATTAACCCAATAACAGCCGGCATATGATTTCCCAACACACACAACGGAACGACCCTTGCCGGTCCGATTTTAATATCATCATTACTGTTTAACAAAATTCCGCTGTCGCCGCCGATGCCTTCCGTCAGAGTATCTATGGACGCGATCATGGGGTGAAATCCGCAAATTTCAGTCATTTCTTCGCTGACAACTGCCGTTCCATCTTTCAGAATAGCCATGTCGGATGTGGTGCCGCCCATATCAATTACTACAGCATCCTTCCGGCCTGTCAGGTAGCCGGCGCCCACCACACTGGCAGCCGGTCCGGACATGATCGTTTCAATGGGCACATCAAGAGCGGTTTTCGTTGAAATCAGAGACCCGTCTCCTTTGACAATCATCAGTGGCGCATTGATTTGAAAATCCGCAAGTACCTTTGTAACCGCTTTGATCAGGTTATATATCAATGGAATGAACCTGGCGTTGAGCAGGGTGGTTACTGCCCTGCGGGGAGCATCAAGGCTGGTTGTCAGCTCGTGACCGCAGGTAATTGGAAGGTCTGTCAATTCTCTAATAAGTGCTTTGGCCGCAAGTTCATGGGCCGGATTTCTGACGCCGAAATATCCTGATACGGCAAATGCGCTGACATTTTCGGCATGAGTATTGATTGCCGCCTTTATTGCTTTTTTATCAAGAGGCATCTGTTCGTCACCTGAAATCCTGTGGCCGCCTTGGACATGAATAATCGGATTTTCAGAACGGATCTTTTTAAATGCTTCTGTATTAAGAATATCCGGATCATAACCGATAAGAATCAGGCCGGCCGGGCTACCTCGGCCTTCAACCACTGCGTTTGTCGCCAAAGTTGAAGAAAGAGAAACCAGATTGATATGCGGCTTTCCGGTTGCCAGCAGTTTTTTTAATGAATTTTTGATGCCGACAGTCAAATCCTGGCTGGTTGTGGGCGATTTTGCGGTTGCAAGAATCCCGTTTTCTTCATCGAGCAGAACAGCGTCCGTAAAGGTGCCGCCGGTATCAATTCCTAAAAGTATCGGCATAAAAGTCTTGTTATCAAATAAAGATTAAAGTTTGGCTTAAACATTATATTTATCGATATACAGGTGTTCATCATAGGGCGCTCTGCGAGACGGGCATTTATCCCTTGGACAGAGCTGGCAACTGTGGAATTTTTCGCCCGACTCAAATTCGATCCCTGACACCGATTTAAGGGGCACCATCATGGAATTTTCGTTTAATTGCACGCCGATTGTCCCGCTGGCCTTCCCCAGGATTGAGAATATCTTATGTTGTTCGGAAAGCGGCCAATCCTCAAGTGATCCCGGATTCATGGTAGAGGTCATTCCGGTTTCAAAAGTTGCGGCCATATGGCGTTTAAAAGCCTCAAGTGCTGTACCCAAGGCCATTAAATTAATTGTGTCCGCCCAGAAAATTTCCAGCGTATCGGTTAATGTGCGGGACCATTTTTCCAGTTCCATACCACAGGTGGCAACAAACGGAAAGGCCCTGCGGCAATCCTGCAAATTTACCTGCATCACCCGGCTTCTCAGGCGAACACCGTCAACAATCACGCTGTCGTCAACACTGCGTTCGACAGCCGCAAGCTTATAAGTAACTTTGGGACGAGCAATATCAATGGCCGATGTAAGAAGGATGTCCAGGCGTTGGGCATATTTGCTGTCGGATTTTATTTTCAGAATCGGATAAAGCTGTTTTGCCTCAATATCAAAAGCTATGTTTTCAATAATTGTCGTGTCCATGTTTTTCTTTACGTTTTGCCAGCGCATTAATCACGCTAAAAGTTCAGAGCCCTTATAAACTCATTGTTAAACGCAGGATTTGCAGCAAGTTCCACTTCCGTCACCCTGTCTCGAAATCGGGCCGCATCTTTCAGAAAATTATCACGAAAACATGCGTTTCCAGCAGCCTGCAGGCTAGTGTTGCCAAGGTAGTGATAATTGGCCTTCGGAAATTCCGGGATAAACCCCAGGCGTTTGAAATTATCAAGATCCAGGTGTGATCCGAAAGCCCCGGCTATAAGTACATGTTTGACTTCACCTGTCTGGCAACCGGCCGATTGAAGGATAAGTCGTGAAGCAGCCAGGCTGGCGCCTTTTGCCAACTGCAGATTTCTGATATCCTGTTGAGAAATAGCAATGTCACCCCAGAGACGAATCTGTTTTAATTTTAATTCGGCAGAATAACGTGCCGGCTGCGGGAGCTGCCGGTGTTCCAGATCATCGACAAAAGCGCCGTTTTTGTGGATGAGCCCCTCTGCAAGAAGGCAGGAAATGATGTCAATCAGAGCCGTGCCTGTCATCCCCACCGGCGATCCTTCTCCGATCATGCTGTATTCCAGTTTTCCCGAATCAATCCAGGCATGCGTTACAGCTCCATCATCAGCAGTCATACCCCATGATATGTTCATTCCTTCCAGGGCCGGTCCCATGGCACAAGATGCGGCATAAATGTCACCTGAGCCGTTAATGAGAAACAATTCACCGTTAGTACCCAAATCGATGAAAATGGCATTTTCGGTATATCCCTTTTCATGGCAAAGGGTTAGCCCTCCGACAAGGTCACCGCCAAGAAAGGCGCTGACAGATGGTATGGCTGAAATTCGTGTATTTTCGAACAGGCCACCATCTATATCCGTTGGAGCAAAATTATCAAAGTCCAGGTATTCGGTATAAAAGGGATATCGCCCCAAGCTTGACACATCCAGCCCGAAAAGCAGATAGAGCATGGTCGTGTTTCCGGAAAAAACGATGCGTTCAATGTTAGGGCAAGGGACATTCATGGCTTTTAGAGCTCTTTCCATTGTTGTAAATATCGTTTGCCGGATTTGACGGGTCATGATCTGGCGATTCGTTAGGTCGCTTGCGGCGGCAACTCTGCTGATTACATCATGGCCGAATCTGCGTTGGGGGTTGAGAAAAGCATCCAGGTTAAAGACATCCCCCTGCGGCAGACAGATAAGGGAAAGGTTTACAGATGTAGTACCAACATCAACGGCAACAGCAAAACGGTCATCTGGATTTACTTTTGGGTAGGTTTTGCGGCTGACAAGACGATTTTCATCAGTATAGATCTGGGCATCCCCTGCAAGACGCGCCTGGCATGCCAGCCGGCTGTGGTTTTCATTTTCAAGAATTTTTTGTTCTGCTGCTGTTGTGCCGGATAGGACCCCTTTAATTTTTGTTTGGCATTTACCGCAAATGCCTTTGCCGCCACAGGGGGTTTTAATGTTAATCCCCATATCAAGCAGCGCATCTAAAAGAAGCGTTCCTTTAGGGAAACTTCCGGTTTGATTGCCCGGAATCAGCGTAACATAATGCATTGCTGACTTTTTCAAACTGCTGCTGAAAGTTTGTCGAAAATCTTAACTGCCTGCACGGCAGTCTCGCCATAACCGTCCGCGCCCATCTCTTCTTTTAATTGCTCGGAAGTGCAGGCACCACCGATTACTATTTTGACTTTGTCTTTTAAACCAGCTTCGATGACAGAATCGACAACCTCCTTGATACCGCCGACCATTGTGCTCAACAGGGCAGAAAGTCCGACGAGCCGGGCGCCTGTTTCTTTTATCGTTGACATGATTTTTTCAGCAGATACATCCGCGCCAAGATCGATGACCTCATATCCATTTACATTTAACAGCATTCCGACAATATTTTTCCCGATTTCATGAATATCACCTTCGACGGTTGCCAGAACAATCTTGCCCTTATGCCCCATGGTGCTGTGATCCAGTTTCTCTTTCAGAATCGGCATAGCCTCCTTGACGACCTCACCGGCCATTACAAGGTCGGCCAGAAAATAGGTTCCGGTTTCGAACTGTTCGCCCACCATTTCCAGTCCCTTGCTGATTCCCTTTTCAATGATTTCAAGCGGCGGTATCCCTTCTTCAAGACATGCCCGAACCAGATCCCTGATTTCATCAAATAAAAGTTCATTAACGGCCTTCTGGACTGCGACAATCGACTCTTTCATTTAGATCACCTCTTTATTATATGAAATACGCCTGCTAATGGACAGAGATTGGGTATTTACCGTATTTTTTAATAGCGTCAAGCATCACCCGTAATTTGTCTGCCGGTATTGAGCTCATGCTGTGAACGGGACCAATCATAAATCTCCCGCCAGGCCCTAAAGCCTTGATCAGTTTTTTAACTTCATCAACTATTTCTTCATCCTTTGAGCGGTCCGTGAGCAGATAGTCTATTCCCACACCGCCAATAATGGTAACCTGTTCGCCACGAACTTCTTTTTCCTTAAAAATATCCACGTTGGAGGTATTTTCATAGGCATGCAGACCGTCAACCCCCCAGCTGATGAAGGTGTCAAACAGCAGGGTATTATCCCCGCAGGAGTGGAGAATAAATTTACCGCCCCTGTCGTGGACAGCTTTAATAATCTTTTTATAAGAGGGACCGAAAAGGCGGTCGATGAGTTTCGGGTTCATCATGGGGCCTGTTTTAAAGGCGAAATCGTCGGTTTGCAGAACAACAATGACGCCCGCATCCATCATTGCCATGATGGTTTTCATGCAGAGTTCTTCCGCCATATCAATATAGCGCTGGACCAGGTCTTTTTCCTTCATAATCCATATTGGCATCCGTTCAAATCCAATGGCCCAGAGAAGTGATTCCTGGATGCCGTAAGCTGATGCCTGCCCGCAAAGACATGTTTTTCCGCCATATTTTTTCATCATTTTTTTAAAAAATTTATACCCCCGGTGGGCTATTTCATCAGGAACAGGCCAGTAGGGCCAGGCTTCGAATTCCTCCCGGGAGGTAATGCCGGGACCTCGATACATGTATGACGAGTTGCCGAATCCATCGTTGATGATGTTATACACCGAACCGGAAAACCGGACCATGGTTTTTGAATCCCGGATGATGAACGTCTCTTCATACAGAGCCCAGGCAGCGTCAAAACCAAGAAGGTGTTGCGCTTTAATCCGTTTTTCCATACCGGCGTTCAGGATCGGCTGGAGAATCGGTTTTGTCAGCCGAGGCCCCCAGGTGTCCATAAAAAAACGGGTTACCGGATTATCAATTGCTTTATGCGGAGGTATCAACGGTTGTCCCAGCACTTCGTTGAACGTTCTGTCCTCCACGAGTGGACAGAATGTCGGCACCCGGTCAACCTGTTTGCCTTCCAATGTTCGTATGATGAGTTCAGTCGGATCCATAAATATCTCCTATGTTATAAAGTTACAGCGTTACCGTAACGGTGTTTCCAATAGGTGTCAAGAAAAAGTTATTTGGGGTCAAATCTTTAGTCTTGACAAAGGCCAAAGTATTTCATAAATTCGAACCTATGGCCAGACAACTCCGCATCCAATATTCAGGCGCATATTATCATGTCACGGGACGAGGAAACGAGCGGCGGGATATTTACAAGGACAATGACGATTATCTGATGTTCCTTGAAAAACTGTCGGATTCCCTTGAGGTGTACAACGTTTCCTTGCTGGGCTACGTCTGCATGACCAATCATTATCATCTTCTGGTGATGACCCCGGAGGGGAATCTGTCGAGTTTCATGCGTCATTTCAATATAGTGTATACATCATCCTTCAACCGCCGTCACAAGCGGTCCGGAAATTTGTACCAGGGACGATATAAATCATACCTGGTCGATGCAGACAGTTATTTGAAAGAAGTGTCCCGGTATATTCATCTGAACCCGGTAAGAATCAAAAAATATAGCGGGATGGAAACGGATCAGCGAATCACGATTCTGAATGATTTTATCCACAGCAGTTTTGCCGGATTTACAAATACGAAAAAGCGGGATGATTTTATCCATTACCAAACGGTGCTTGATTATTTCGGAGGGGATACGAAAGAGGGGCGAGCCGCATACCGACAGTTTGTTTATCGGGGTTTGAACAAAGGCGATTCGAGCCCTCTTGACATAGGGAAAGGCAATGGAATTATCGGTTCCGATGACTTTATCAACCACATCAAAAAGAAATACCTGACAACGAAGGATCAGACGTCAGGTCGGGAACAGCCCCATTTAAAAGAAATTCACTCATCGTACAGCCCTGAAAAACTGATTGAAGCCTTCTGCGCTTTAACCGGAAGTGACCGGGATGAGATCTGTCGGCGTGGCAAAAATTCAACGGAGCGATCCATACTGATGGAACTCTTGTATCGGTTTTGTAATATCAAACAACCTGAAATCGGCAGATACATTGGAAATATCGATTACAGTTCAGTCAGTATCTCAAGGAAACGATTGCGGCTGAAAATGGAAGACGATTCTACGCTGAAACAACTATTTGACAGGCTTGTGGGTGATTTATCACGAATAAAGATTTTACCTCAGGTGCAGAGGCTTTTGTAATGGCTAAAAAACCCACCTATAAAGAATTGGAACAAAGGGTTAAGGAATTAGAACAAGCTAATAAGGAAATGTTCTGTATTGATGTTAATCTGAGCGAGCGTAAGCAGACTGAGGAAGAATTACGGGTTAGTGAGGAGAAATACCGCCTTTTGGCGGACAATGTCGCCGATGTGATATGGACATGTGATATGAATCTTAATATGACGTATATCAGTCCTTCCACAAAGAAACTCACAGGATTTACAATTCAAGAAGCTAAGGATGTTCACATTTCCGAGAGAATGAAACCATCTTCCGTAGAAAAAATTAATAATGCATTCATGGAAGAACTTACCCTGGAAGATCAAGGAGATGCCGATCCATCGAGATCAAGGTCTCTTGAAATAGAAATGATATGCAAGGATACTTCAACCATTTGGGCAGAAGTAACCATGAATTT
>CAZTYY010000013.1:0-32018 GCA_964617785.1 uncultured Desulfobacterales bacterium
ATGACAAAACAGACAACTCTTCTTGAAATCGAACAAAAGGTAACTTCTCAATAATCAATTATGAGCACCCTTCCGGTTGATTTTAAAAAAATTCTTGGATTCAGCGATTTTATTGTCAAAGTCTGCAACAGGAATCCTGAAATGCTGGAAGATCTTTTAAAAAGCAATGATCTGGAAACACAATACAAACAAAACACTTATCCTGATCGTTTGAAAAAAGAGACGCCGTTATTCTCTGATGAAAATACGCTTAATACTTTTCTCAGGCAGTTCCGCAGGCGTGAAATGGTAAGGATCGCATTTCGAGACCTTTCCGGCAGGGCAGATCTGTCGGAAACAATGAATGACCTTTCCTGTCTTGCCGATGCGGTGATCGATAATGTCTTCTCCTTTCTTTATCAAAAACTTACTGAAAAATTTGGTGTGCCGGTTTCAACAGAGGGAAAGCAGCAGAATATAGTTGTCGTTGGACTTGGAAAGCTTGGTGCGCGGGAGTTAAACTTCTCCTCTGATGTAGATCTGGTTTTAGCATTTCCAGAGCTGGGAGAAACAAAAGGCAAAACTTTAGCAATTTCGAATGAAGAGTTTTTCATCAGATTAAGCCAACGTTTTTTAAAAATATTTTCAGACACATCTGCAGATGGTGTTCTTTTTCGTGTCGATTTGCGGCTGCGACCTTTTGGAGAAAATGGACCTCTGATTTTGAATTTCAATGCCATGGAATATTACTATACGAGCCAGGGTAGAGAATGGGAGAGATATGCCCTGATCAAGGCAAGGGCTGTTGCCGGAGACATTGAAGCCGGAAAACGGCTTATACAACAGCTTAAGCCTTTTGTGTACAGAAGATATCTTGATTACGGTTCCTTTGAAGCCTTAAGGGATATGAAAAACAGTATTGCCCTGGAAGTCAAACGAAAAGGGATGAAAAACAACGTTAAGCTCGGGCCGGGGGGTATTCGCGAAATAGAATTTTTCGGCCAGGTGTTCCAGCTGATAAGAGGAGGGGTTGAACCCGCACTTCAGGAGTCTTCGATTTTAAAAGTCCTGAATATCCTTGTTAAGGAAAACCATATTACCCGGGATGTCTGTAACGAACTGACAGATGCATATATATTCTTGAGAACCACTGAACATCGTTTGCAGGAATTTGCCGACCAGCAGACACATGCGCTGCCTGATGATACTGCAGCCAAGGACCGGCTTGCAGCATCCATGGGGTTTAACTCGCGAGACGCTTTTTTTAAACAGCTTGAAGCGCACATGCAGCGGGTGCATTATCACTTCAATGACATACTTGCGGCCCAGGACACCGGCCAAACAGAGGGCGTAGAAAAAAAACTCAAGGGTGTCTGGCAGGATATTATCGACAAACACGAAAGCAAAAAAGCCCTGTCTGTATCAGGGTTCAAAGATCCGGAAAAAATCCTGCGCCTGCTTGACGCCATGCGAAATGCTCCTGAAACCCGGGCATTGAGCGGAGATGGGCGAAGCCTCCTGGACAAGCTGCTTCCCCTTGTCATTAAAGAGGCCGGGCAATCCGAGGACCCGGAAGTTGCATTTGGTCGCATCATCGATCTTCTTAAAGCAGTTGAAAGGCGCACGTGTTATATTTCCCTGCTTTTGGAAAACCCAGGTGTACTGAGGCATCTGATCAGGCTCTCCAATATCAGTCCATGGATTATCACTTTTCTTACACACCATCCTGTGCTGCTGGATGAACTTCTTGATGCCCGCACGCTTTACAATCCACCCTCCAGACAAGAGCTATCTCATGATTTAAACCGGCGAACAGAAAGAATCTCTCGTGATGACCTGGAATATCAGATAGAAGAACTTTGTATCTTCAAGCAGGTCAATGTTCTTCGTGTGGCTGCTGCCGACATTACAGACTCGTATCCGTTGATGCGGGTCAGCGACCACCTTTCAGACATTGCTGAACTTGTGGTTCAAAAAGTCTTTGAGCTCGCATGGCGACACCTTTTGGAAAAATATGGAATGCCGTCATCTCTGGTTGAAAAAGGCGCCTCTGAAAAAGGGTTTGCTGTGATAGCATATGGAAAGCTCGGGGGGCTTGAGCTTGGATACGGTTCCGACCTGGATCTTGTTTTTCTTCATGCTGCTTCAACAGGAAAAACACCGGGTAAGCTTAAAACGGAAAACAGTCAGTTTTATACCCGGCTTGCTCAGAGGATCATACACATTCTGACCGCACGCACGCGGGCCGGCAGTTTATATGATATAGACATGAGACTTCGGCCCAGCGGCACGGCCGGTGTTCTTGTCAGCCATATAGACGCTTTTGGGGATTATCAGAATAATAAAGCCTGGACCTGGGAACACCAGTCTCTTGTCAGGGCAAGACTGATCTATGGTGACAGCGCAATGGCAAAACGCTTTGATGAAATCAGAAAAAAAGTCCTGACCAGGAAAAGAGAAAAGCCGGTACTTCTTGATGAAATACGCAGCATGCGAGAGAAGATGCGACAAGAACATGAAAAACCGAAGCCCGAAGAGTTCAACATCAAGCAGGGCAGGTGCGGGATTGTTGATATAGAATTTCTGGTCCAGTTCCTTGTACTCATGAAAGCGCATGATCATGAAGAATTGGTTACATGGTCGGACAATGTGCGTCAGCTTGAAACGCTGGCAGCAACCGGAGTGCTCGATGAAGATACAGCTTTATTATTAAAAAATGCTTATCTTGCCTTTCGAAAAAAAGTTCACCGGTTGAACCTGCAGGAAAAGCCCGCAAGGGTTCCGGAAAAAGAGTTTCAAGATCTTAGGCAAAACGTTGAAAAAATATGGGACCGGTTTATAGGGCAATAAATTGTTTTTTAATAAATGCCGCAACCTGGTTTGCACCATTTTCAATGCGTTTACAACGGCTGGTTTTTTTTAACAGGTCATGAATGTACACAATCCAGTCACCGGTTCTGAATTCTTCTTCTCCTATTTCAAACCCGGTCATCCTGTTATCAATAAATCGGGCAAGAATTTCCGCTTCACGAAAATCAGGCCTTGAAATATATCCGAATGGAATCCCGGCATGAAAAACTTCCGCAAGTGTGCTGTAGCCTGCTTTGCCGACAACAGCATCCGAAGCATTAACAATGTCGGGATGGTAAAAGCCTGAGTGTTGCGGAAGGCATATCAGGTTCTCGCTTTTCTCAAAAGATTTACCAAAACCTGCTACAATAAAAAACGTATCTTTTTTCTGTTTCAGTTTTTCAGTAAAATGATATTCTTCCGGCACACCGCCGGTGGAGATTAAAATTGTTTTGATGTCCGCCGGTATTCCCAGTTTTTCTCTTGTCTCCGCCCTCGACCTCATTCCCTTCCTGCTGACAGGCGATACTGTAATATCAGGAGAACCTCGTCTACAGACAGGTTCTGCCTGTATGTGAACATCTGCTTCGCTGAATACACGTCTAAGGTAGTCGATATGTCGGTTGATTTGCGGGTCGCTCTCTTTATATCCCTCATAAATCCAGTCCCATGTGAAATTTTCAACCAGCATGGAAGGTATTTCAGCTCTTTTTGCAGCCGCGATACCGATTGCGGCGATATCACATATTACAAGCAAACACTTCTGGTTTTTGAGCTTTTCCGACAGATTTTCTATTAGCAAAGGGTTAAACGGAAGAAAATCATCCAACTTTCTGACAGTTTCGCTCAGATCTTCTTCAAACGCTGTTTTTTGAACAAGGCCGATATCGGTAAAAACCGAATGACAGCTGAACGGTCCTGAAAGCGACTCCTGGAAAAAACGAGGCGAGATGGTCGTAAAAATTTCAAACCTGACATGAGGGTCCAGTTCATGCACGGCATCCATGACCGCAGATGCGCGCGCGGCATGGCCGAATCCATGTGGAGATATAAAATATGCGATTGAACGCTGCATCATACGGATTCTTTTAAAAGATTTGGCTCATAAAACTTTAGAGGCTCATCAGGTTTTTCATACCCTTATCTGCCCTTCCAGTCAGGCATAGGATATACAGGCACTTTTAAACCTTTTGGATACACCTGGTAAATTTCTCCACCCTGCACCTGAAGAACCAGGCTGCTGCCTTTTATCCGGCCATCGGGGTTAAACTTTATAACGCCATAGATGGTTTCAAGGTCTGTTTCGGCAATAGCATTTCTGACTTTTTTGCGGTCAAGCGTTCCTGCTGCTTCAATGGCATTCTTGAAAACACTTAATACGGCCACTGCTGATGCATTATGATAGTCAGGATCATAACCATATTTTTCCTTGAACAGATCGATAAATTCCTTTGTGTCTTTAAAAATTACGCCGCTGAAGTTCGTCCGGGGAGACCAACTCGCCACCCCGAAAATATATTCGCAATATTTTCCAAGAGCTTCTTTTAAGTTTGCTTCCGAAGCAGCCACCGTCATTGACAGCATTTTCAGGCGAACGTTCTGTTCCTTTGCCTGCTGTATAAGATTGATGGCACCGGTTGTATGGCAGGATATCAGCAGGGCATCCGGAGAAAGCGATTTGATCTTCGTAAAAATTGTACTAAATTCAGCTGACGTTTCTGAGATTTTCTCATACAATACAATTTTAAGACCTATTTTTTCGACAGTTTTTTTGATGCCTTCCGCAACCTGGCTATGAAACAGGTCTTCTTCAAAAACGACAGCGATCTTTTTTGGCTTTGGATGAAAAGTTGTCATCATTTCCAGAGTTGTCGTGAAATACTGATCAGCTGCCGGCAGTGTGCCAAAAACATATTTATTTTTTCTTTTAAAAATATTTCGTGCTGCACCGCCGCCCTGGACCATAGGAACTCTATGTTTCTCTGCCACAGCTCCTGCAGACAAGGTGATTTCGCTTGAATAAGGACCAAGGAGAAAGTCGACCCCGTCTTCTGTAATCAGCTTATTTACCAGTTTGGCGCTTTCAGTATCATCACTTTTATCATCATAATATATAATCTCGATGGGATATCGTTTCTCACCAACCTTGATTCCGCCTTTTTTATTAATTTTTTCCTTTGCAAGGTTGTATGAGTCGACATACAGCTTTCCGATAAGACTGTCTTTACCGGTAAAACATATAGCGCATCCGAATTTTATGGTTTCTTTTGCCGAAACGTCTGTACAGTTGGCGGTTATTAGAAACAAGGCTGAAACAATTATCAGAAAGGTTTGGACAGAAAAACGCATATATCTTCTTACCACAAAAACCCTCCCATAATAATTTTCTTGATTACGTGTTCTGGCAAAAATAACTGATAATATTAAAATAAAATACATATTACACCATACCTGTGTCAAGCGATATTTGGAATTCCGGGGACAGTATGTCTATTTCTTGATATGCACCCACTATTAAGATGGGGTGCTTTTTTATGCAAAGAAACAGATATACTGTCCCCAGAATTCCCCGTTTAAAATTGATATTATATTCAGGGTGTGCTATCTGAATATTCCACATGAAAGCTGTTTTCCCATAACTGTTTAATACTTCACTTTTTTCAGGTAATATTTCATGAAACAAACAGCGTCCGCGATAGACAACGACTCATCCCTTGAAAACAAAATCCTTCGACGCCAAAAAGCGGAACAGGCGATTTATGAAAGTGAAAAGCAGCTTCGTGACCTGGTTAAAGAGCGTACTGCTGAGCTTTTAGAAACAAACCGGCTATTAAAAAAAGAAATACTGGAACGAAAAGAAGCTGAAAGCGCCCTGCGAAAAAATGAAGAGAAATATCGAGTGCTTTTTGAGAACAATCCGGTTGAAACAGTTATTGTTGATCTTGAAGCGCGTGTAACAGGATATAATCTTGCAAAGGAAAGTTCAGGCGCCCGGCTTCCAAAACTTGGCGATGTAATGTACCACGATTATGCTGGAAAACATGACATCAACATGCTTGAAGAACTCAAGGAATGCATCAGGTCCGGTAAATCAAAGGAGTTTCCGGAACTGATCTATAAAGGAAGGTATCTCCACATCCGGATTTCTCCTTTTCCTGCAGGTGCTATTATCACGTCAATAGACATTACCTATTCCAAAAGAGTAGAAGAGGCGCTTCGTGACAGTGAAAAACGATATCGGAGACTTGTTCAGACGATTCCCCACGGCATTCAGGAAATTGACACCAACGGCACCATAACGTTTACCAATTCGGCGCACACCAACATGCTGGGTTATAACCATGAAGAACTTGCCGGAAAGTCAATATTTGACCTTATGGCATCCGACGCGGAACGTCATGAAATGAAAAAGTTTTTAACAAACCTTGTCAAAAATTCACCCGAGCCGCATCCGTATTTAAACAGACTTTTTACAAAAGACGGGCGTATTATTCATATCCAGACAGACTGGAACTACAAACTGGATCATAAAGGCAATGTAATCGGTTTTATCTCTATTATTACAGATATAACAAAGCGTTTCCGCGCCGAAGAGGATAAAAAGCGGCTTGAAAAGCAACTGCGCCATTCTCAGAAAATGGAAGCCATTGGAACGCTTGCAGGCGGAATTGCTCATGATTTTAATAATATCCTCGGTTCTATTCTCTTAAATACCGAACTTGCCCTTGATGATACAGGGAGCGAGGACAACGACATTAAATATGCCCTGGATCAGGTTGTAAAAGGGAGCCATCGGGCAAAACATCTTGTGGAACAGATATTGACGTTCAGCCGTGAAGCAGAAGTCGAAAGAGTTCCTTTGAAAATAAGCTCTATTGTCAAAGAAACCCTAAAAATGTTGAGAGCGGTGCTGCCGGCAACAATTATAATTCAACAGGATATTTCCGATCAAACAGGAACGGTTCTTGCGGATGCCACCCAGGTACAGCAGCTGACAATCAACCTTTGCCAAAATGCCGCACAGTCCATGAGCTCCACCGGAGGAGAACTTAAAGTTGCGCTGGCAAATAAAAAAATTGACTCTTCTCCCCCGGGGTCTGATCTTCCCCTTGGAAATTATGTCAGTATTGTTATAAGTGATGCCGGCTGCGGAATAGGGTCTGAAATTAAGGATAGGATTTTTGATCCATTTTTTACAACCAAAAGGCCAGGGGAAGGAACAGGTTTAGGGCTATCTGTCGTTCACGGCATTATCGTCAATCATGAAGGATCGATAACCGTAAGCAGTGAAAAAGGAAAGGGCACAAAGTTTGAAGTCTTGCTGCCGATCATTGACGGTACCGTCATCTCTCAGACCGGCGAAGATATCGGAACCGTCCCGAAAGGCAATGAACGCATCCTTTTTGTTGATGATGAGGAAGTGGTTGTTGATGCGAACAAGCGGATACTAGAACGTCTTGGATATAGCGTAACCGCTACATTAGACAGTAGTGACGCTCTTGATATCTTCACAGAGAACCCGGACGCGTTTGACCTTGTTATTACCGATATGACCATGCCGCATATGACAGGCGCGGAACTCTCCAGAGAACTTCTTAAAACCAAACCGGATATTCCGATCATTTTGTGTACAGGACACAGCTATTTAATGACTCCTGAAAAGGCTACCGCCATAGGCATCAGGGAATTTGTAATGAAACCCTTCTCCTGGCGGGAAATTGCTGAAACCATTAGAAAGGTTCTGGACTAAATAAAAGTCAAACTTAGCTTGAGCTTGCTATCCCAAAAAGTGATCCTTGAAGCGAGTCTTGCCTTCGCTGTTTTTTTTCTGTTGTCCTGTTGCGCAGTGTTCAGGGCATTGAACCTCTTTGTCGTTTTCCAGGTCATTTGCTTCAACAGGAACCCTGCAGTTTAAGCTCACAACCCCTTCGCTTTTCTTGGGGTGGCTTCCATTATGACCCGCGTAAGCCATAACCGCCTTTTTTATGCACTCTCTCTCATCATCGCCGCCCTTGGCTTTTAATTTCTCATATACATCCTTTGGAAGTACAAGCTTTACTTCCACCTGTTGAGAATTTTCAAGAGCTGTATTTAACGTTTCAAGGGATGCCGCAAGGCC
Organism: uncultured Desulfobacterales bacterium; assembly: GCA_964617785.1. GTDB lineage: Bacteria > Desulfobacterota > Desulfobacteria > Desulfobacterales > SURF-7 > JAFDJC01. The sequence continues at coordinate 7,949 of CAZTYY010000013.1, forward strand.
TGCAAACTTCAATTCATTGGCATCAATCTGCTTTTGTATTCTTTCTGCCAGATCATTTGTTGTAACCCACTGACCCTCATGCACTATTTTTCCTTCTTCAAGGTTCAGGTTGTTCATTTTTGCTCCTTTTCCAATAAAGTGAGCCCTCTCGGCTTTAAAAGCGCAACTTCGCTCAGCACCAATAATTTTTATTTCACTTTTCATGCCAAAACTAATACAAAATTAATCTGTCTGAAATTATTATGTATTTTATAAAATTGATGGTTGTTTGCTGGCTGAGAGGAGTTATGTGTGTCTTTTTTTGATAATCCGGCGTATACTTTTAAACACTTATAGTAAAAGCTCTGCGGATTTGTTTTGCGTCCTTCACACCGCTTAAAGCGAACAAAAAATTGAAGTCGTTCCCTGCCAGATATTAAGCAAAGAGATTAAACAAGCTGTAAGCCTGTCAGATAATGTCCCTTAAACCTGCCCTCATCGATCTTGTTTATGTACTTAATTTCAGTTTCCAGATCTTTTGCGGGCATAGACGGTTCCTGGCTGTAGTACTTCATTTTGAATGTTTTTCCCACATCCAGCTGGCCTAGAACTTCCGAATCTTCTTTTACAAGCACAAACATTGATGTAAGTGCGCTACCCCAAACTTTAAACTGATAGTGACTGTTCAGTTCATCCACAAAGACCTCAACACTTTTCAGCTTATCAAACTTGTGCGGCTTTTGATCTTTCATGGTCATCCCTCTCTGACGATATTAAAAACAGTGGGGCAAGATTATAAAAATAACCTACTTTATATTATGATAAGTTGCTTACGATGATCTATATTGTATGTCAAGTAAAAAAAGATACTATATGTGGTATTTTAAATGTTTTCTTTTTCAACCATTTTAAAAAGCGCCTTTGCCCTGTCTCCCTCTCGTCGCCAGACCCAGCACGTGTTGATAAGATACTGCTCCAATAAATGGGGAGAAAATTTCTTGTCCAGCGGTTTTAAGGATCGACAGGCCCAGTATCCTTGAACCGCTGCCGGCGCCATGGCAAGGAGAAGTGTCGACAAGTGGGCACATCCGGCTGTTCCACCGATTTCGGCCTTAACTCTTTCCGTAAAACCCGGCGCTATCTTCCAGCCTTTTATCCTGCCAAGACTCTTTACGGTCTCCGGGCATTCCTCCCGTGGAACGCCCGGCATTTCTCCCTCAATCTCCTCTATTATCAGTTTGCCATTGACAAGCATTCTAACAATCATATGATGAACCGTGAAAGGGTCGACTCGCTGACCTTCAATATTGTAGTGCTGTCTTAAGCGATCATCTTTCAGACTTCCTTGAACAATAATGCCCTCTTCTTTGTAAGCACATGTCGATATTTCGATATTTCTTGAATGAACGCTTTCCTGTTGCATCCTCTCCAGTAAACTCATTTTCAATACCCCCTTATTCATCGTAAATCGAGGCTCTCTTTACGGCATGATTTCCGTATTTTTCAGCAATACCGTCTACAGCCCTGTCCACTTTTTCCCAATTGCTTGTATGCTCACAAGTCTCTTCAAACAACTCCATCTGAACAGGACCGGTTTCAGGTAAAAGACCTGAAACGCCAACACCGATCAGCCTGATCTTTTTTTCTACCCTGAAGTTTTCTAAAAGTGTTGCAGCCTTTCTATAGATAATTTCCGTAGACTGCGTCGGTTCTTTAATGGTCATGCTTCTGGTGAGAAGTTTAAATTCAGCGGTTTTTATTTTAAGCATAATAGTTCCGGCCCTGACCTTGTTTCTCCTCAGCTGTCTCCCGACCCGCTCAGAATGCCTCAACAAATAAGCTTTTAGCTCTTCTTTATCCAAAGTGTCCATGGAAAGCGTATTTTCTGCGCTTATGGATTTTGCTTGATTAAAAGGCGTGACAGGAGAATCGTCGATGCCTTTTGAAAACGCAATCAGCCGGTGACCATATTTTCCAAGCCTGTTCGTCAGAGCGGTTTCAGAATATTTTTTAATGTCGCCCAGCGATCTGATGCCAAGAATTTCTAGCTGCCGGGTCATTGACTTGCCGACCCCAGATACTTTTCGTATGTCAAGTTTATCAATAAATTTCGGCATATGATCACTGGTAATAATGGTAAGTCCATCTGGTTTTTTCATGTCGGATGCAATTTTTGCAAGAAACTTAACAGGCGCTATGCCCACCGAACAACTAAGATTTATTGTTTCCTTTATTTTCTTTTTTATGTCGGCTCCTATCTTTTCAGGTCCACCAAAAATTTTCTTGCATCCGGATATATCCAGATAGGCCTCATCGATGGATACCTGCTCAACAAGAGGGGAAAAGTCTCCCAGAAGTGATATGATTTCTGCTGATATTTCCTTGTAGCGCTCCATCCTTCCCGGTACAATAATTCCCTGGGGACACTTTTTTTTTGCTTCAAAAATCGGCATGGCCGAATGCACACCATGCTTTCTTGCTTCATAGCTTGCTGTTGTAACAACACCCCTTCCTGACGATTTTCCGACGATTACAGGCTTACCTTTTAGTTCAGGGTCGTCCAGCTGTTCAACTGAAGCGAAAAACGCATCCATATCGAGATGAAGAATCATATGGCGGCTCTATATATCCTGGCCTCTCCCTCAATACGATATTGCCCGGCAGCAGCAGGCACAAAAACTGAAACGCCTTTGTTCAGAGTGGTTTCTTCAACACTGCCTTCCCTTGAAATTACTGCTCCACCGTCTACACAAAGAAGGATTTCTGCGGTTCGCTTTTGAGGGGCAGTATAAGTTTCTCCTGTTTTAATTGAAATGACCGACAGGACAAATTCTTCCGCCCTTTCCGAATATACCTTTTCGAAAGCATTGATTACATCGGGAACAATGACTTTAAGGTCTTTTTCCTCAAACACCAAAACGCTTAAAAGCTCCTGGACGTCAACATGTTTCGGCGTCAGTCCTCCCCGCAAAACATTATCGGAATTTGCCATCAACTCTATTCCTGTACCGTCAAGATAAGCATGCAATTCTCCTGCTTTGAGAAATAGGGCGTCACCGGGTTTAAGACAGATAAGATTTAAAAACGCCGATGACAGTACACCGATATCATCCTGGTACTCCTTGTGAAGTTTCAGCATCCAGTCAAAAACAGGGCTTTTTTCAGCAAGGGGACGAGCGCTTTCTACGGCTTCTCCAACAACCTCTTTTCTCTTTTCATCGGATAATGTCATTAATGAACTGAAAAATTTTTTTAATCCTGCATTATCAGGTTGTTGATAAAGATCATCCAGCTGGGATCCCAAACTTTTCGGACAGACATCATTAAGGTATGACAATGTGTCTCTAATCTTTCTAAAACCGCATAGTGCCCAGAAATCGGTCAAGGCGCAGATGCATTCAGGTTTATGATTCGCATCCCGGTAACTTCTATGAGGTGCATCAAGGGGAATCCCCAACCTATTTTCTCTTTCAAATCCAGCCTTTGCCTGTTGGCTGTTCGGGTGAGCCTGGATCGAAAGCGGTTTTCCTGCCGCAAGGACCTTAAACAGGTATGGCAGCCTGTTTCCAAACTTTTCCGCGGCATCTTTCCCCAGCGTATCTTCCGGAAACTGATCTATCAGCTGAATAAGCGTTATGTTTTTTCCATTCATATCAACCCTTGATGACGACTTGGGATGCGCGCCCATCCACAATTCAGCCATTGGGTTAGCTGAGGGCTTCGTAAGGCCCAAAAGATCCGGAATAGCAGTGAACGATCCCCATGCATATTCCTGAATCGAGTTTTTCAAAATTTTAATCTTTTTCATTTTTTCTTCTCCTGAAGACTAATAAAAAAATAAAAACTATTGACCCAACTTCATGACTGTGGCAAATTAATAGTATCTGGATGAATCCTCACTGGCAACACATTCTTTATTAATACCGTGCCGACACAACCGGCAAGCTTTTTGCGAGATTTAATTATGTCAAACGGTCTTGATATCATTATTGTTGATGATGATCCTGCTGCATGTGAATCCATGGCAGATATTATTACCAGATTTTATAGCTGGGGTGAAGTGTTTGTTTTTTCGGATGATGAAGAAGCGGCTCTTTATTGTATGAATCGCTCAACAGGCATCGCCATTTTTATCGTTGATGTCTTTCTTAAAGACAAAAGCGGCTTTTTATTCCTTGATGCTATTTCAAAAAAATACCAGACAGCCTATGAAGATTCGATCATTATCACCGGATACTGTAATGACGACGTTGTCGACATGTGTGTTGCCGCCGGAATCAATCACCTGCTTGAAAAACCCATAAGGCCATATGTGCTTCAACTGGCAGTAAGGTCCATTGCATCAAAATACAGAATTTTTGCAAACAGACTGATTAATGACAAAACTTTTCTCCAGGAGTGCAGCAAGCTGGTCGGCTCCTGATATCCAAAGATTTCAAATCGAAAAAATCAAATTCTAAGCCATTGACATTTACAGATAGTTGTGAAATTATTCGAGATTAAAGATTTGCTTTGCTTTTTTTATCGGAGATTTGACATGACAACTGCCTGCAATCCTGACCATCCTGATATCACAGATGAAATGTGGGACAAAATCAACACTATAATTAAAACAGGCCGGAATAAACCGGGCGCTTTAATAACTGTTTTAAGAGAATGCCAGGATGTTGTCGGATACCTTCCAAGTGAACTGTTAATCCATATCGGTCAAGGCCTTAATGTGCCCAAAAGCCAGGTCTTTGGGGTGGTAACGTTCTATTCTCTGTTTTCTCTGGAACCAAAAGGGAGACATACAATTAAAATATGTCTTGGGACGGCCTGTTATGTTAAAGGCATTAAAGAAATTATGGACGGCGTCTCAAAAGATTTTGAGGTTCCCGAAGGAGGAACTTCTGACAATAAACGCTTTTCAATGGAAGCGATCAGATGCCTCGGTGCGTGCGGCCTGGCACCGGTTTTAGTGGTTGACCAGGACATTCATGGAAACCTCTTACCAAAAGAAGTTTTTGGAATAATAAACAAATATGAATAAAACCCGAACTCATCTCCTGTTATGCGGCGGTACCGGATGTCACGCAATGGGCAGTTTAGCGGTTCGCGAAGCGCTTGAAAAAGAACTTGGAGAGCACAATCTTTTGCAAGAAATACAGATAGTTGAAACTGGCTGCAATGGCTTTTGTGCGGTCGGTCCTGTACTGCTTGTTCAGCCCGAAGGTATCTTTTATCAAAAACTTAAGCCAAAAGATATTCCATTTCTTGTGGAGGAACATTTTCTCAAAGGCCGGCCTGTTAAAAAACTTTTTTATGTTGAACCCGCATCTGAAAGCACCATTCCAAATATGAACGAGATACCGTTTTTTTCGCACCAGGTGTTTCGTGTAATGCGCAACAAGGGCATGATAGATCCCGAAGTTATAGACGAATATATAGCCAGAGATGGTTACTTTGGTACAGCAAAAGCTTTAAAAGAAATGACTTCGGAGCAAATTGTTGAGCAAATTACTATTTCCGGTTTAAGAGGACGGGGCGGGGCAGGCTTTCCAGCAGGCCTGAAATGGAAATTTGCCATGAACAACCCGGGTAAAACCAAATATGTTCTGTGCAATGCAGACGAGGGAGACCCCGGCGCCTTCATGGACAGAAGTATACTTGAGGCTGATCCGCATGCGGTTCTTGAAGGAATGATCATCGCGGCAAAAGCAATAAACGCCAGTCAGGGTATTATATATTGCAGAACTGAATATCCCCTTGCCGTGAGGCGACTCGAAATTGCAATTAAACAGGCCTCTGAATATGGTCTTTTAGGTAAAAACATTCTAAGCTCCGGTTTTGATTTTGAAATAGAAATCTACCAGGGGGCCGGCGCTTTTGTGTGCGGAGAAGAGACCGCCCTGATGAGATCTGTCGAGGGGAAACGCGGCATGCCGAGGCCAAGGCCGCCCTTTCCTGCTCACAAAGGGCTTTGGGATAAGCCAACAATTCTGAACAATGTTGAAACACTTGCCAATGTGCCCCAGATTATTCTGAATGGAGGGGAATGGTTCGCGAGCATTGGGACAGAAAAAAGTAAAGGGACGAAAGTGTTTGCCCTTTCAGGCGATGTCAACAACATCGGCCTCGTGGAAGTACCCATGGGCACTTCCCTGAAGACGATCATATATGACATCGGCGGTGGAATACCTAAAAAGAAAAAATTCAAGGCTGTACAACTTGGCGGTCCTTCGGGCGGGTGCGTTCCTGAACAGCATCTGGACACGCCGGTGGATTATGAAGAAATTGCCAAAGTCGGGGCAATAATGGGTTCAGGTGGCGCAATTGTCATGGACGAAGCCACATGTATGGTGGACATGGCCCGGTTTTTCATAGATTTTATTCAGGATGAATCCTGTGGGAAGTGTACGCCCTGCAGGGAAGGAACACGCCGGCTTCTTGAAATACTTGAAAAGATCTGTGCCGGAAAAGGAGAGAAGGGCGACATTGAAGCTCTTGAGTCGCTTTCAGCCATAATTAAAGAATCAGCGCTTTGCGGTCTAGGCCAGACAGCGCCAAATCCGGTCCTTTCCACCCTCAGGTATTTCAGGGACGAATATAATGCCCATATATATGATAAAAAATGCCCGGCAAGACGATGTGTAGCGCTTTTAAAGTTTGAAATTGATCCTGATTTGTGTAAAAAATGCGGCTTGTGCTTCAAAGCCTGCCCGGCTGAGGCTATTACCTGGCAGAAAAAAGAAGTTGCAAAGATTGATGGGGAAAAATGCGTCAAATGCCTGAACTGCTATGGCTCATGCAAATTTGGTGCTATTTTATAATTATATGAGGTGGTTTCAAGGGAGTTTTGTTATTATGTTAAGTGCTATTTACACCATGGGTGCCCTAGGAATCGTTCTCGGCATTCTTCTGGCTGCTGCGTCTAAAATCTTTTATGTCTATGTTGACCCTAAAGTGCTTGCCATTGATGATGCTTTACCGGGCGCAAACTGTGGTGGATGCGGATTACCGGGGTGCGGTGCTAATGCAGAAGCGATTGTTGCAGGAACTGCGGCTCCAAATTCATGTGTTGCTGCTCCCGCCGAACTTGCCGATGTTATTGCCGGCATTATCGGCGTATCGGTTGAGGCCAAAGAGCCGGATATTGCCCTGCCTGACTGTGAATACGGCACAAAAGATGCTGAAATAAAATACAGATACGACGGAATCAATGACTGCCGGGCTGCCATGCTCCTCAGCGGAGGCATGAAGGTGTGTAATATCGGATGCCTGGGTCTTGGTTCATGCGCAAAAGCTTGTCCGTTCGGTGCTATCACAATGGGCGAAGACCACCTGCCGGTTGTGGATAAAGAATTATGTACCGGCTGCGGAACATGTGAACGGGTCTGTCCTAAAAATATTATTAAACTTTCTTCCGTGACAAGACGCATCCTTCATGAGTATACTACTGACGACTGCACCACTCCCTGTCAGCGCACATGCCCTGCCGGCATCGATATCCAGGAATACATCAAGCAGATCTGCCTCGGCGATTATTATCGCTCTGTTCAGGTTGTCAAGGAAAGAAATCCGTTTCCAACAGTTATCGGAAGAATCTGCCCCCGGCCCTGTGAAACCGAATGCAGGAGGAGGCATATTGACGAACCGGTTGCTATCAATGCATTAAAACGTTTTGCCGCTGATTTTGAAAAAGATCATAAAGAAAGGATTCTACCGTTTAAAGCACCTGAAACAGGCCGTAAAGTTGCTGTTGTCGGCGGGGGTGTTGAGGGTCTTTCCGCTGCATTTTTTTCAGCACGCCTAGGTCATGCTCCAACAGTTTTTGAAGCAACATCAAAACTCGGGGGACTCTTAAGAACCGCTATTGCGAAGAACAGGCTGCCCATTAATATTCTTGACTGGGATATTGAAGGCATACTTGAAACAGGCGTTGCCGTCCAAACAGAAAAAGTGATGGGCAGGGATTTTACGATCGACAGCCTTTTGGAAGAGGAGTTTGAAACTGTTTTTCTTGCATCAGGCGGGTGGGACAACAGAATGTCACGCAGTTCAGCTTCAGAAATTGAACAACCTGTACCCGGGACATATCTCCTGATTGATCTTATAAGGGCAAAGCCTGAAAACAGGAACGATTTATCCTTCGGTCCGCATGTTGTCATTGCCGGCGGCGGTAAACTTGCAGCCAATGCTGTAAAAATATGCAAGGAGGCCGGTGCTGAAAAAGTAACGGTACTTTTGCGCGAGCCGGAACAAGAGACTCCTTTCAGTGAAGAGAATATTAAGTTGCTTCAAAATGAGGGTGTCGATATTGTATACCTGTCCGGCATTACCCGTTTAATGGGCACGGGACCGGCTCTTTCATGGCTTGAAGTTACCAACCTTGCTTCCGGTTCAAAAACGGTAATACCCGCGAATACGCTCTGTTTGGCATCAGGGCGATTTCCCGGGCTTGTTTTTTATAAACCGGTTCCTGAAGAAGCTGAATCCGATGAATCACCCGAAGGGTCCGTATTCTGGGAAGCCGTCACGCCTTATAAGCAACCGGCTTTTTCAAAAGAGACCGGCCTCTTGTCAGATGGAGATGCTCTGACCGATATGAGTGCTGCAATAAAAGCGATAGGCTCGGGAAGACGTGGGGCAGCCTCTATGCATCAAATCATGTACGGCAATGAATTTATAACACCTGACAATATCCTCACGCCGCAATCGGTTATTCAGGATGTTGACAGCCTTGTAAATATGGTTCCTGTCAACCGCAATATTATGCCGCTTAGCGAGGTAGAAGGTAAAGAGCTTGAAAAGGGATTTTCAGAAACCGTAGCCAGGGCTGAGGCCGGAAGATGCCTGCAGTGCGGGCTTGTCTGCTACGGCAAACAGGTGTAACCTTGGCGACTGAAGAAGGCATGGTTGTAAAACTCGGAGACACAACAACAGCCTGGGTAAAAACAAAAAAGTCCGCCGCCTGTGAATCCTGCGCTTCAAGAAGCTCCTGTAACACCATGGGCGGAACCAATGATATGGAAGTTGAATCCGTCAATACCGCGGGGGCAAAAAAGGGTGACCGGGTCGTTCTTAGTTTTAAATCATCATCTTTATTAAAAGCCACTTTTCTTCTTTATGTCTTTCCTGTTCTTTGTATGCTATTTGGCGCAATCGTTGGCCAGGAGATCGCCCCTTATTTCGGCTTCGGCTCATCAGGCTTTTCCGCAATAGTCGGGTTTTTATGCTTCTTTGTTTCTATTTTTTATGTCAAGGTAAAAGGGAACAAGCTTGCTGAAAAAAAAGACTACCGGCCGGAAATCATCCGGATAAAAAAAGCAGGTTGACAGATAGTGTGGCTGTTTTTTTACCGGGCCTGCCGGAGTCCTTGCGAGAACAAAATGAATAACAGCCAGGCAAAAAAAGCGGCAAACCCGCTTATGACAAACAGGCCCGGAGAGCCGACTTTTTCAAAAAAGTATCCGGCTACAAGAAAGCCCACCGATATTCCCAGTCCATACGTTACCGAATTGTTTACCGCCTGTCCGAATGTCTTGGCTTTTCCGGGCATGAACCGGTCGATGTATAAAACACTGGCAATATGAAATGAGCCATACGTTGCCGCATGCAGCAGTTGCAAAAGCAGTATGGCAAACCGCGTTTCAGCAAAAGCCAATAAAAACCACCTGACAGTTGCCACGGCAAATGAAAAGGCAAGCACTTTACCGATGCTGAACCGCCTGAATATCAAGTCTGATTTGATCATTACAAGTATTTCCGAAATAGATGCCAATGCCCAGGCAAAACCTATAAAGGCGTTACCAAAACCAAGCCCTTCAAGGTGAATCGAAAAAAAGCCATAGTAAGCGCCATGGCTGACAAGCATAAAAAAAGCGCTAATCAGAAAAACAACAAGTCGCTTTTCTGAAAAAAGTCTAAGTCCTTCTTTAAAAGAATTTTTTTCTTTTATAACGGCTTTAGGAACTTTAACCGACAAAAGCGCCTGAAGCAATGCTCCGGCAAAAATCAAAAACAGTATTATCCTTACTGAAAATAAATCAATGAGCCACCCTGCCGCCATCACTATAATGATGAAGTTTACTGACCCCCACACCCTGATATGCCCATATTTTTTCTTTTCTTTTCCTAAAACATCCATGGAAAAGGCTTCAAGAAAGGATATAAGCGGTGCATGAAAAATGCCATAGACAATACCGATTGCCAGCATCAGTCGGAAATCAACTGTTATGAAATAAAACGCCCAGACTGCCGTGCTGATAATGTTACATAAGATATATATGGGCCTCCTGAGCTGAAACCTGTCGGCAATGGCGCTCCACATCAGGGGAAACGTAGCGATAGTAACTGTTTTTATAGATGAAAGTACTCCGATTTCAAACCCGCTGAAGTTAAGATGATAGCAATATAGATTGAAATACGGCAGGTAAAGTCCTAACACACCAAAATATATAAAATATTGGGAACTCAGTATCATCCTTGCCGAGCTTTTCTCTTCTTTTTTCATATGTTTTTTTATCACTTAGCGCGAGATTAATCAATTTGTTCAGTTCGCTATCGCGACCTGTAGGCGCAAAAGGCGAACGATAGGATCGCCCCTTCTCAGGTTGCATAGGCCACCTGTTCGAACACTCTTTACAAATTTTGTTATTAATGTTAATAACTTTCCTTATTGTCATAAAAACGGACAATCATGAAGTCAAGGTGTTGATTTCTTTTCTGTCCCGGTAAAAACATCAAAACTCAGGGAGCCACTACTTATGGACTTCATCAAGGTTCGATTTAGAAAGGATTTTGATCAGGACAGTTCAAAATTTGAAAGGGCTTTTGACGACATGTTCCGTTCCATGAGCCCAATCTTTACCCTTTCGGAACGATCATGGAAGCCGCCAATGGATATCTATGAAACAGAAGAAGAAATATTTATCCTTGCTGAACTGGCCGGTGCCGACAATGATGAGATTAGCGTGGAGGTTAGTTCAAAGGCGGTTAAAATCTCCGGTAAGCGAAAAAGCTTTTCGCCTGCGCAAAAAGCAAGATACCGGCTTGCAGAAATACAGCATGGACCATTTGAGCGCATTCTTTTTTTACCGACCAGAATTGATACGGACAGTGTAAAAGCTTCCAGCGCAAACGGCTTTCTGCAGATACGTATGGCAAAAAGTCCGCCTGAAACTACGCATACCATTCCGATTGAAAATGGATAAACCGGAACCTATATTTTGGAGGCACAAATGACCGAACAACCGGCATCAATAGACCTCGGCCCTGAAAACATACCGGAAACATTGCCGATACTACCCCTGCACGATATGGTCCTTTTTCCCAAAATGGTGCTGCCTCTCGTTGTGATGGAGGATCAGTCGATAAGTCTTATCGATCAAGCCATGGCAAAAGACCGACTGATAGGGCTTTTTTCATCAAAAAGCCAGGACAGAGAGACGAAAGAGTCTTCTTCATATTCGCCTGAAAATCTTTATTCTGTCGGTACAAGCGCTGTCATTCTAAAAATGGCAAAAACAGATGAAAATAAGGCCCAGCTGATGGTTCAGGGAATAAGCAGAATCAAGGTAAAAAAATTCCTGGGCGGCAAGCCCTATCTTCAGGCTAAAGCTTTTCCGCTCGCTGAAAAAAGGGGAGACAGCAAGGAATCAAAAGCGCTTACGGCCAACCTGCTTGACCTGTACAATAGAATTGTAAAGCTTTCCCCCGGCCTTCCAAGTGACATTGGCAATATGGCAAAGTCCATCGAAGACCCGGGCATACTTGCAGATATGATTACATCCACGATTAATTCAGAGACCAAAGAGAAACAAAAAATTCTTGAAATACAGGATATCAATGCCAGGTTAAAAGAAGTAACAAAGCTCGTCAATTATCAGCTCGAAATTCTTGAGCTTGGCAGCAAGATTCAAACCCAGGTCAAGGGTGACATGGATAAAAAGCAGAGAGAGTATTTTCTGCGTCAGCAAATGAAAGCGATTAGGGAAGAGCTGGGAGAAACAGATGAGACCAGTGTTGAAGTGGAGGAGTACAGGGCTAAAATTGAAGAAAAAAATCTTCCTGAAGAGGCCAGGAAAGAAGCCGAACGCGAACTGAACCGGCTGTCCAGGATGCATCCGTCTTCGTCTGAATATACGGTTGCATCAACATATCTTGACTGGATCACATCCATGCCCTGGAACGAAAGTACTGAAGACAATCTTGATATTTCAAAAGCCAGGAAGATTCTGGACGAAGACCATTTCGGGCTTGAAAAAGCCAAAAACAGAATTATAGAATATCTCGCTGTTCGAAAACTCAAACCTGACTCAAAAGGACCTATCCTGTGTTTTGCCGGCCCGCCGGGAACAGGCAAAACATCTCTCGGCCATTCAATTGCCCGCTCACTTGGACGTAAGTTTATCAGGTTAGCACTTGGCGGTGTAAGAGATGAAGCTGAAGTCAGGGGTCATCGACGGACTTACATCGGCGCACTTCCGGGAAGAATAATACAGGGTATAAGGCGGTCTGAATCGAACAATCCTGTATTCATGCTCGATGAAATCGACAAAGTCGGCAGCGATTTCAGGGGAGACCCATCATCTGCGCTCTTAGAAGTCCTTGACCCTGAACAGAATTTCTCTTTTGCTGACCATTATCTTGATGTTCCATTTGACCTGTCCAAAGTGATGTTTATCACAACCGCCAACATCCTTGACACTGTCCCTCCGGCGCTTCGAGACAGGATGGAGGTTCTGAGGCTTCTCGGGTATACCCAGGACGAAAAAATCAATATCGCAAACCGATACTTGATACCCCGGCAAAGAAAAGAGCACGGCCTTTTGGCCAAACAGATATCCTTTACAAAAGGGGCTGTAAGGAAAATCATTTCAGATTATACCCGTGAAGCGGGCTTAAGAAATCTTGAAAGGGAAATCGCCGCCATATGTCGCGGTGTTGCCTGCCGGATTGCTGAAAATAAAATTAAAACTTCTTTAATCAAAGTCGATGACATTCACTCCTTCCTCGGCCCGTCCAGATTTTCTTCTGAAACACGGGACAAAAAAACAACACCGGGTGTTGCCATGGGCCTGGCATGGACAGAAGCAGGAGGAGAAATTCTCTTTATAGAAGCAACCGCCATGAAAGGCAAAAAAGGGCTTACACTTACCGGACAGCTTGGAGATGTAATGAAAGAGTCGGCCACAACCGCCCTTAGCTTTATCCGGTCAAATGCTGAGTCTCTTGGCATTCCGGAAGACTTTTTTGAAGACCAAGACCTTCATATTCATATACCGGCAGGCGCGATTCCTAAAGATGGTCCGTCGGCAGGCGTTACCATGCTCACAGCGCTTGTATCCCTTCTCAGAGGAAAATCTATTCCGCAAAAGCTGGCCATGACCGGAGAGATAACTTTAAGGGGCAGAGTTCTTCCCGTAGGAGGCGTCAAAGAAAAGGTCCTTGCCGCTCATCGGGCCGGCATAACAACGCTTATCCTGCCGCAATGGAATAAAAAAGACCTTGAAGATATCCCTCAAAAAAAGATATTGAAAAGTATCAAATTTCATTTTGTTGAACAAATGCGAGATGTTTTAAAGATAGCTTTAAAAATATGAAAAGTCCAATACGCGAACGTTTCATTCCGACGATTGTCATTCCCTTCTTTGCTGTTCTTCTGTTTTTTTTTACCTGCAGTTGTTCATCCAAACTGCCCCCGTCAAGCCCTCCCGGTCATCCGAGACCTTACAAAATTGGTAAGGAATGGTACCAGCCGATTCCCAGCGCACAGGATTTCAGGCAGACCGGCATTGCCTCCTGGTATGGAAAAAAATTTCACGGAAGAAAAACCGCTAACGGTGAAATATACGACATGTATGCCATGACCGCTGCCCATAAAACATTACCTTTAGGTACCTGGGTGCGTGTTTACAACAAAAAAAATGGAAAGGAAGCTGTACTCAGAGTCAATGATCGCGGACCTTTTATACAAGGAAGAGTTATAGACCTTTCCTATACGGCCGCCAAAAAGTTAGGGGTTGTTGCTGAAGGCACCGCCCCTGTGGAAGTTGTCGCCCTTGGTGAAGCATCTGAAAAGAAAAGCCGCCCGGGAACGCCGGTTACATATAAACCCGTCGATTTTTATTCCGGAAACTTCACATTCCAGGTCGGTGCGTTTAAGGACCGTAACAATGCCATAAGGCTTAAACAAAAATTAAACAAAGTATACCAGAATGCACATATAACAACCTGGAACAGCGGTGAGGACACCTTTTATCGTGTTCGTGTCGGAAAGTACGCCTCTCTTAAAAAAATAGCAAAAGATGAAGACGTCTTGATTCAAAACGGTTTCAAGGATGTCATCATTGTGGCGGAGTAAAATGAACCCTGTAAAAAAAACGGTTTTTCTTGACAGGGATGGCGTGATAAACCGTGACTCCCCTGACTATATTAAAAGCTGGAAAGAATTCGAATTTCTACCCGGAAGCCTTGAGGCGCTCAAACTCTTGACGAAAAACCATTTTACCATCATACTTATTTCCAACCAGTCGATTATAAACCGCGGGGTGATACCGAAAAGCCGCCTCGAATACATTTTTTCCATGATGAAAAAAACAATCAAAGCACAGGGAGGAAAACTTACGGATATCTTTTACTGCCCACACACGCCAGAGGAAAACTGTTCGTGTCGAAAGCCAGCCCCCGGAATGGTTCTGTCAGCACAAAAAAGATACAATCTGGACCTTGCGTTTTCTTATTTTGTGGGCGACAATGCAAAGGATATTGAGTGCGCAAAAAATGCCGGGTGCGGTTATTCAATTCTGGTTAAGACCGGTAATGAACAAAAAGCCTTAAAGTCACTTATACAAACCAATAATACACCGGACCATGTGACTGAAAACCTGCTGGAAGCAGCCAGGCTGATTATCAACCATTTCAACTCGGACAATCCATTACAATGATTCAGCTTGAAGGGCTCCTGGAACATATTACCTATCATAACCCGGAAAACCATTACACGGTTGCCCGCCTATCCATCGGGAAGCCCAACAAAAAGGTGACAGTGATCGGATTTATGGCCGGCATAAATCCCGGACAGAGCCTTTTACTTTCCGGTACATGGGAGACGAATTCTAAATACGGACAGCAGTTTAAGGTCAGCTCTTTTGAAGTGACCCTGCCTGAAACAATAGACGGTATCAGAAAATATCTTGAGTCAGACTATATTAGAGGCATCGGTCCGTTGATGGCCAACCGGCTTATAACCCACTTTGGCGCAGACACCCTTGATATAATAGAAAATTCTCCTGAGAGGCTTACGGAAATAAAAGGTGTCGGGCGGGAAAAAGCATCTCTTATCTCAGAGTCATGGAAAAAACAGCACTTTGCAAGAAAAATTATGCTGTTCCTCCAAAGCCATGAGGTTAAGGTTTCCCATTGCGCGGCAATTCTAAAAGAATATGGTGAAGACGCTCTGAATGTCCTGAAAACAGATCCGTTCCGCCTGGCTGAAGACCTTCCGAACAAAGGCTTTATCATTGCCGATACCATCACGCGTCATTCCGGTATCCCTGCTGACGATCCAAAAAGAGTTAGGGCCTGCATCATCCACCTTGTTAAGCAGTCTGCTTCAGAAGGGCATGTCTTTATCCCGGAAGATTCGCTTTTGTCGAGCTTAGAAAATACATTTGGCATTAACTCTGAGCTTGCAGAAGTTGCTTTTGAAACCCTGGTTGAGCGCAGAGAACTGGTGGTTGAAACTCTTGAAGAAATACAGGGTGCTCGCGCTGTGTTTCTTCAAGAACTTCACCAGGCTGAAACCGGCATTATGAACCGGCTGAAAGCTATGTTGTCGATGCCTGTTTCTCCTTCGAATACAGACCCGGAGCATCTCACAAGCCAGGTGCTGAAAAGGCTTGCCATAAAACCCTCTTCAGAGCAGCTTGATGTTCTTTGCGCTATCTTTTCTCATCGTACCGTTATTATTACCGGAGGTCCCGGTACCGGAAAGACCACTCTTATTCGATCCATCACCGCTGTCCTTGAGAATGAAAATAAAAATTATATTCTGGCCGCACCCACAGGAAGGGCTTCAAGGCGTCTGTCTGAAATCACCCAAAGGGATGCCGGAACAATTCACCGGCTTCTTGGATACAACTTCAGGGAAGGTATATTTGAAAAAGATCAGGATGACCCGCTTGATGCAGATGCGGTGATAATTGATGAAGCTTCTATGGTAGACACGATTTTACTGTATCATCTTTTAAAAGCCGTCCCTGTTTCCTCGGTCCTGATTCTGGTGGGCGATGTTTTCCAACTCCCGTCTGTCGGTCCCGGCAATATTCTCGACGATATGATTCGATCTGAAAGGATACCGGTCTTCTATCTAACCCGAATATTCAGACAGGCCCGTGAAAGTCCGATTATCATGAATGCCCACATGATAAGGAACGGCGAAATGCCGGAACTTGACATGGATGATACAAATCCGCAGACTCTTTCAGAGTTTTATTTCATTGAACAACACAATCCGGAACGAGTTGTTGAAACCATTGCCAAGCTCTGCAGCAAGTCTGTTCCTGAAAGGTTTGGCTTTGACCCTGTAACTGATATTCAGGTGTTAACGCCCATGCACAAAGGAATTGTCGGTACCATCAACCTGAACCAGGTTCTGCAGAACAAGCTAAACCCCGATCAGCCTGAAATTTCAGGCGCAGGAGGCCATTTCAGGACAAAGGACAAAGTCATGCACCTTAAAAATAACTACCAGAAAGATGTTTTTAACGGCGACATCGGCACCATAATCGATGTTGACAGGCAGACCAAAGAAATCCTTGTGGATTATTACGGAAGGACTGTTGCCTATTCATCGGACGAGGCAAGTGAACTTACTCTGGCATATGCCATAACTGTTCACAAGTCACAAGGATCTGAATATCCGGCTGTTATCGTTCCCCTTATGACCCATCACTACCCGATGCTGCAGAGAAATCTTTTATATACAGCTATAACTCGCGGAAAACAGCTGGTTGTTTTAGTGGGAACAAAAAAGGCTTTCCACATCGCGCTTAACAGAGAAAACACAGGAAAACGATTTTCATCACTTGCCTCAAGATTGAAAAACAATATCAATTCTAATTGACATTAACACTTGTTCCTGCTACTTTTTTGAAAAATTTAAGTTTTTGTATTTTGAATTTATAATCTTTGAATTTAGCAATAAAAGGGGAATATCAGCTTATGAAAAAAAGAATGGTTTTTAAAATAGCCGTGCTGATTCTTTCCGGCATTCTTATTGTCGGCATCAGCGGACTTTATGCCGGAACAGAAGTTAAAGATACAATTAAAATGGAAAACAAGGCCTACAAAAAACATAAAAAGAGTATTGTCGAATTTACACATAAAAAACACGTGGAAGAATACAAAGCCGGCTGCGGTGAATGCCACCATAATGAAAAGGGTGAGCCGCTAAACGACTTGAAAACCGGAGACAGTGTTAAAAACTGTATTGAATGCCACAGCAAGCCCGGCCAAAAACCAAAAGGGAAAAAGCTGACGCCCAAAGAAAAATTGGAATATCATGCTGAAGCCATACACGATAACTGCAAGGGTTGCCACAAGGCCTTCAACAAGAAAAAAGGCCTGAAGTCAAAGGATAAAGGCGCCGCACCTACATCCTGCAAAAAGTGCCATCCCAAGAAGAAATAAGTTTATCCGAATATTGCTTAAAAGGGCAGGTGTTCTAAAGCAACCGCCCTTTTTTTTTACTCTTATATTCTTTTGCGTTTCTCACTATTGCTTTTGCCCAGGCAGGTGTACCGAGTGCGTGGATATGGGTGTAAGTTGCCAAAACGTTTTTATAACAGATGCCATCCCTTTTGTCTTTAAAACCTTTTCCACGTCTTGTTTCAAAAACAAAATTCTCATCTTTTCCTCTCCACTCCAATACAGTTGAATACCGAAATTCATGACCCCTGATTTCCGTACCAATATTAAAAAAAGGATTTTCCCTGTCCACAACAGAAATCGTGTATCCATGACCAACCGGTTTTTTTGACAGGCCAAAAACCCCCGGCAAAACACCTGTCATGGAATATTCCTTTCCTTCAATCACCAGTTTCTCACCAAGATACATTAACCCCCCGCACTCTGCATAAACAGGAAGGTCTCTATTGACACTCTCTTTTATATCCTCGCGAAAGTCCTTGTTGCCGGACAATTTTTCTGCATGGGTTTCAGGGAACCCACCACCGATATATAATGCATCGACATTCTTGATGGAGTTATCCGTCAAAGCGTTTAAAAAAACTATTTCCGCACCGGCCTCTTCAAGGGCTTCAATATTTTCAGGGTAGTAAAATTGGAAGGCGGAATCTCTTATGATGCCTATTCTTGGTAGGTCCTTTGTGGTTTGATGCGGTTTTTGGTTGTCTCTTTTCTGAAAAGAAGTGTCGCTGTTTTCCGTTACACCTTCTGCGACCTTAAAAAGCGCTTCAAGATCAATATATTTTGAAGCTACGCCTGCGGCCGCTGCCACCGATTCTTTTGCCCAGTCGTGTTCAAATGTAGGCACAAGTCCCATATGCCGTTCCGGAAAATCATGCTCACGGAGTTTTGGAACAGCGCCAAGCACAGGTATACCGCAAAAATGCTCGATACTATTTCGAAGGATGTTTTCATGTCTTTTTCCTGCAACACGGTTTAAAATTACGCCTTTTATGCGGGTTTCAGGATCAAACCCGATACACCCTAAAACCGCTGCCGCCATAGTGCGTGTTGTCTTTGATCCGTCAACACAAAGTATAACGGGAATACCAAGAAGTTTTGCGATTTCCGATGTGCTTGTTTTTCCGTCTATATCAATACCGTCAAAAAGACCGCGGTTTCCTTCTATAACCGCAATGTCGCTTTCCTTGGTATGGTATAGGAATGAGGCTTGAACTTTTTCTTTGCTGATAAGAAAGGTATCGAGATTATAGCATGGCCGGCCCGCTGCAAGAGCAAGCCAGCCGGTATCAATATAATCAGGACCTTTTTTGAAAGGTGCTACGGATTTGCCCTGGTTTTTCCATGCAGCAGCAATACCAATGGATAGTATGCTCTTTCCCGCCCCTCCCCTGAGGGCTGAAATCACAATTCCGGGAACAGTCATACATTATCACCGCACAGAAATCAGTTAAAATTATTCAGCGGAAGTCTATTCGTCCTCGTGCTCAGCTGCAGCCTGTTTGCCGGTTCCGGGAATCCCGTACATGGAAGTACTTCCGCTTGACCAGTATTCAAGGTGTCCCTCTACTACCATTTGGGTTATATACTTCTTTGCAACCCTCGGTTTTTCTTCGAGTATCTTTGCAAGATCATTGAAATAAAACTTTGATTTTGTTTTCAGTTTCTTTTTCAGAGCTTCTATTACTTTTTCGGTTGCTTCAGCTTGATCCATATTAAGCCCCTTTATTTAATTGTTGTATGCAGGAAGCGCAAGACAAATGCGCTTCCTGCATAAACATACACAATATATTAAAACTTGAACTGAGTTGTCTGCCGCCATGTATAATAAGCAGGATCACGAAAGTCATCGATAAGATGATGGGTAAATTCAATCTCACATTTTTCAAAAAATCTCTCCCATCCAATCCTTTCAGCCCATTCGCCAAGGCGCTCATATTTGTTGGCGTCTTTTGCATATGCCTCAACCATTCTTTGGATGGTCTCGGTCATCGTCGGCCAACGCGGCATTTCATTAGGAATAAACCCAACAACAACTTTTGAAAACTTGGGTGCGCTGATCCTGTTTGATACTTTACCGCCGGCCATAAGAACAATTCCATCACCTTCGGTATCAGCCAAAGGCATGGACGGACACATGGTATAGCAGTTACCGCAGAACATGCAGCGTTCATTTTTTACCGCCACACTCTTAAGTTCCTGTCCGTTAACTTCAACCTTTGCCGGTTTTATGGCGGCTGTCGGACATGCGGCGATGGCCAGAGGAATCTCGCACATCTTGTCAAGATATTCATGGTCAAGCATCGGCGGTTTACGGTGATATCCAAGAATCGCGATATCAGAACAATGAACCGCGCCACACATGTTCAGGCAGCATGCCATGGAAACACGGAGATGGGCAGGCAGACGCATATCTTTAAAATCATCAAACAAAACGTCCAAAGTTGCCTTTACCGTACCTGAAGCATCGGTTGCAGGTGTATGGCAGTGAATCCACCCCTGGGTATGCACAATATTGGTGATACCCGCGCCTGTGCCGCCTATCGGAAATTTGAAACTTCCGGCAGCAAACTTTCTGCTTTCAAGATCTTGTTTCAACGGTGCAACCTTGTCCTGGCTGTCAACCATAAACTCAATATTGTTACGGGTCGTAAACCTGACATGTCCGTCGCAATGTTTCTCTGCAATTTCGCATATTTCACGGATATGAGTTGTACTCATCAAACGACATCCGCCGACCCTGACTGTAAAAATTTTGTCGCCTGATTCAGCCACATGAACCAGAATGCCTGGTTCAAGAATTTCATGATACAGCCATTTTCCCTTGTTATTCTTGATAACTTCGGGGTAAAATTCATCATATTTCCTTGGACCGATGTCGGTAATCCTGTCTTCCATCGGCTTAGCAGGATTGTAACCTGAAGATATAAAAGCCATTTTATTTACCCCCTCTTTATCTCTGATGGTGCTTTCTGTATTCAACTACATCACGATCCCATCCGCCTTCAACCTCATCTTCCTTCCAGAAGATATAAGGATTGGATCTCGGTTCCTGTACATGCTGTGGTATAGGATCGATTCCTGTCATTTCGAGCAGTCTCTGGAAGCCCTGGCGTTTAATCAGCTCACCAAGACGCTCGCGGTTCTTGCCTTCTTCCATCCAGTAATCCCAGATCGATTCAATCACTTCTTTAATCTCTTCATAAGGTTCCTCAACCTTAACAAACGGAACCAGCAAAGAGCTCATCTGTGCACCGTCAAGGATAGGTGCTTTTGCGCCGACAAGGATGGACAGCCCTCTTTCATCACCAATCCTCAGGGCTCTCGGCATTACATTGATACAGTGCATGCAGCGGGTACATTCTCTGTTATCGATCACAAGTTTGTTATCTTCATATTTCATGCAGCCTGTGGGACAAAGACCGACAACTTCTTTCTGAATATCAAAGGGTCCCCAGTCGCGTCCTGAATGTGCGCCTGCATTTGGTGGGAACTCACCGCCCACATAGGCCTTAACCGCTTCCTGGTCTAGCTTTATATCATCTTTCCATGTTCCGATATATGACATGTCTGAACGTGCAATTGATGCCACACAGCAGTTGGGACAGCCGTCGAATTTAAATTTAAACTTATACGGGAATGCCGGACGATGAAGCTCATCCTGGTATTCATTGGTAAGATAATGGCAGAGTGCCTGGGTATCATAACAGGCGTATTCGCACCTTGCCTGACCGACACAGTCTGACGGTGTTCTCAAGTTTGATCCTGAACCGCCAAGATCCTGATTGAGATTATGTGTCAACTCATAAAAAATCTCTTCGATCTGTGGCGTTGTTGTTCCGATAAAAATAATGTCTCCTGTTGACCCATGCATGTTGGTGATGCCGCTTCCACGTCGGTCCCATAGATCGCAGAGTTCCCGCAGGTATTTTGCAGTGTAAAACTTACCTGCCGGCTGGCTGATACGCATTGTATGGAAATGGGCTACGCCGGGAAACATTTCCGGCTGGTCGCAGTATCTTCCGATAACACCACCGCCATAGCCGAAAACACCTACGATTCCGCCATGCTTCCAGTGTGTCCTTCCATGCTTAAAGGAAAGTTCAAGTACACCGAGAAGGTCATCAACGCAATCGACCGGAATCTGATACTCAATTCCTTTTTCATTCTTTGCCCTTGCTTCCGCCTCTTGCTTGAGGTCGGACACAAAACTAGGCCACGGTCCTGATTCAAGCTGGTCCAGCAAAGGAGTTTCATGCTTTGCCATTGTCATACCTCCATTAAATAAAAATTTTGTTTCCCCGGAGCGTTTTTCATGGTGCCCGGGACTTTTAAAAAGAACACTCGTCAAAATTGTAAAATATTATTCAGACTCTAAAACTTTAAGGTCTGGTCATCCGACTAAAGGAGCGAATATAAAATCAATCATTGTTTTTGTCAATAAAAAAGGTACGGCTAATAGAGTTAAATGTCTTACTATTTTAGTTGTCTGCTTTTTATACCTTATATAGAGTGCCGACTTAAAAATTACTCTTTATATTGTGTTGAACCGATTTTAGATTGTCTATATTTTTTTATCTCTTTATATAAAATTTTTATGTGCTTTTTTATGTTCGACTCCACAACCGGTTTGTCCGGTGCTGCCGGATGGTATGAATTTACTATGTCATCTGCAAGATCGTGCAAATCAGATTCCTGCTGCAAAGACAGATAATATTTAAAGCTTTCCATCAAAGAAAGAAAATTCATTACAGCTTGAGTCTTCATGCCCAGCCCGTCAAAAAAGCCCTGGACCATTCCCTTAACAGCTGTATCATCAGACCACACAAACTCACCCGTGCCATCTGCTCTGTCGATGCGCATTCTTATTGAAAGGTTTAGAAAAAAAACAAGCAAGGCGTCTAATGTTGTCCGGATATCCTGTTTTGTTTCTCTCTCCTTTTCTTCAAGAGACGATTCATATTGTCTGACGGTGATAAGTTTGACGTCTATTTTGTCATCTTCACGCTTTATGACAAAGTCACCGGCAGCATGATGCCAGGAATGAATTCTTGCGAATGTTTCAGGGTTGTAAAAAAAAGTCAGGATCTTTGACGCCTGCCGGTAAAGCTCTCTTTCCTGGTTTTTTGACAATTTATAGTTCCCTAAAACCGAATCCCAGACAATGATTGCTTTTTCTTTGTCCAATGTAACGGATAAATGGAATTCATTGTATTTTTTAAACCATTCCCCGATAAACATGCTGATCTTTCTGTTTTTCCGGTATACAAACCCTTTTTTAAACACATCGGGAATAAACGAATTCGGTGTTTCTTGATTCAGCAGTATGAGAGACGTGTATTCTTTTTCCATACAGCCAACTCCTGAATCCGTTAAAGCAACATTTAATGCAAAACTTGTTTTTCGTCCTGATATTAACGCCTCAATTCTCGACGGATGGTAATATTCTCCATGCTTTTCAAGAAAAACGGAAACGCCTTTTATTGCCTGGGGGCTGATATCTTTTATTAAAAGTACAGATGCCGCCAACACCAGATTGACTAAGTTGTCTTTTTCAAGAAACTGTCTGATTGCAAGAAAATAGTCTCCGTAAGTAAAGGGGGCTGATATGGATGCGTGAGAGTTGTCCCTGTTAACTGGAAAGGGTTTTTGCCATTCTTCGCCGTCATCTTTCACAGGACGGGTTTCATCTGATATAAAGTATTCGAACAACAGGCATTACCTGTGCGCTTCAAGTGTCTTGATTATCTCGGGTGCGACTTCATATCCAAGCTTCATCGCTTTGTCACTGTGTTCGATCGCTTTATCAAATTCACCTTTTTCAATATACCCTATGGCAAGATTGTTGTGGGCAATCGGAAATTTCGGCTCAAGACGCAGGGCTTTCAGGTTGGCTTCAATGCTTTCCTCTACAAGACCTTTCATCAGGTAGGCATTTGCAAGTGTAGTATATGCCTGAATAAACTTTGAATTGTATGTAATAGCCTTCTGCAAAGCCTTTATCGCCTCATCTACCTCACCTTTTTGAAGGTGCACAAAGCCGAGGTTGCCATAGCCTTCTGAAAAACCGGCCCGTACTTTCACGGCTCTCTGGTTAAAATCAAAGCACCCGTCAAGATCTTCCCTTCTCAGACAGATCCCGCCGAGCTGAACATAGGCTTCTGCGAGATTCGGGCTGCATTCTATTGCATCATAAAACTCTTGTTCCGCCTCATCAATTTTGTTCTGTCCAAGCAGCCCAACTCCAAGATTGTAGTGGGAAGTCCCACATTCAGGGTTTGAGGCGACTGCCACCCTCTGTCTTGCAATAAATTCTTCCGCATTTTTTGCCTGTACCATAATGAACTCCTGTTAAATAAAAATGCTTCAGCTAATATGATATACATGCTATGTCAAG
>CAZTYY010000013.1:32118-33546 GCA_964617785.1 uncultured Desulfobacterales bacterium
GAACTCCTGTTAAATAAAAATGCTTCAGCTAATATGATATACATGCTATGTCAAGAAAAAACAAATTAATTCCCAACCACCCTGGATTGCAATTCACTTTTATCTTGACATAAAAGCAAGCCTTTCTTATTTTTCTAATTTTAATCAAAATTTTTACAATGAAATTATTTGAGGTGACTTATGATTAACGGATCTTTCACGGCACTTGTAACGCCCTTTGTTAATGGTGCGGTTGACTTCAAAGGACTCGAAAAAATAATTGCTTTCCAGATTGCAGGAGGAATAACCGGTATTCTAGCTGCTGGAACAACCGGTGAAAGCCCGACGCTTGCATGGGATGAACATATTAAAGTTATTGAAAAGGTCGTTTCCGGAACAAAAAACAAATGTTCATGTATTGCAGGTACCGGCAGCAATAACACGAAAGAATCTCTGTCAGCCACAAAACATGCAGCAAAATCCGGCGCCAATGCCGTACTCCTTGTAGACCCTTATTATAATGGTCCGAGTTCTCTCGAAATTAGAAGAGAGTATATTGAACCTGTTGCAAAAGCATTTCCGGATATGGAAATTATTCCATATGTCATTCCCGGCAGGACAGGGGCTCAAATGCTCCCGGAAGACCTTGCGCTGCTTTCCGAAAAATATGCCAATGTAAGAACAGTTAAAGAAGCCACCGCCAATATTGAAAATATGCGCCGGACGAGAGCTTGCTGCGGAGAAGAATTCTCTATACTCTCCGGTGATGATGGAATAACATTCCAGATGATGGCCGACCCTGAAATAAACGCTTCAGGCGTTATTTCCGTAATATCCAATATCGCGCCTGCGGCTATTTCTGAGATGGTACGCCTGTTTAAATCAGGTGATATTTCAGGGGCGGAAAGGATTAATAATGCGCTTCTACCGCTTTTCGATCTTGTTACGGTAAAGACAAAAGAGAACACCCCATACGGTGAAGCGGAGTGCAGAGCAAGAAACCCGATTGCGATAAAAACACTTATGTCTGTTCTGGGAATGCCCTCGGGCGGTTGCAGAAGACCGATAGGAAAAATGACACGAAAAGGAATTGAGACCGTCATCGCAATCGCAAAAAAAGTTCGGGCAAATAACCCCGAAATCTTTAAACCGGCTGCCGACTTTTTCGGCATCAACATCGAAGAACGGCTGAACAACCCCGCATATCTTGAAGGGCTATATTATAAAGAATACTAGCAAAGCTGTGTCTGAATGCTGTAAAAATATTACTCGGTGGGAATTCCGGAGACATCTTGCTTAATTCTGGCAGGTATTCTCAAAGACAAGTAAGATGTCCTCAGCTTTCCTCTACTTCCAACTGGTCCATCCATAGCTTTAAAGCCTTCCTAACTTTTTGATCTATAAAGGAAAAAATACGTTGAACAGTATTGCGGGAACGAGAAGGTGTGT
>CAZTYY010000014.1:0-978 GCA_964617785.1 uncultured Desulfobacterales bacterium
CAGATGAAAAAAGTATTAATAATTATGCTGGCGATTATGTTTATGGCCTCAATGGTCTATGCAGCAGAAGATCGTTTGTCATTGAGCGGACAGATGAGAGCGTGGGCTTTAAGCCTGAACAACTACCAGGACTTTAATGATGACAATGATGCTGATGCAGAGAGTTTCTTTTCGCAGCGTTTCAGACTTGGTGCAAAAATTACCGCTTCTGAAGGCGTATACGGACATCTGAGGTTTGACTTTACAGAGGATACATGGGGCAGCGACAACTTTGCCGGCGTGAGATACAATGAAACCACAGAGCTCCAGGTTGACAGGGCTTATCTTGAAGTTGACAAGGCAAAATACAACCTTAAAGCAGGCCAGTTCCTGTATGGACTTGGCAACTACATTGTTGTTGACTCGCAGGCTACCGGTTTGTCTTTTACCTACAAGGCAATGAAGGATCTAACTGCGGGCATAACCTGGTTAAAAGTAGACGAAGGTGGAGGCCTGTCAGATGAAGAAATTGTCGGTACTGATACAGAAGACACCGATCTGTATGCACTGAATGTCGGTTTTGCCAAAGATAAATTTTCAGGCAATGTGTTTTTTGCAACTTTAATTGATAATTCATCTGCCGTAGGTACCGATGATACCAAGAGTGCAATCGGCCTCCAGGGAAAAGCTGTTCTCGGCAAAATAAATCTGAATTGCGAACTTGATTACTTCTTTGGTGATGATGGTGTCAGTGGTGGAAATGACTATGTCGGCACCCAGCTTTATCTTGACGGCAGTATGGCTATAAACAATTCGACCAAGGCAGGACTATTTGTTATCTATGCCATGGGAACAGACGATGCCAACGAAACACAGATAACAGAGTTTTCAAACTTTGGCGATTTCCTGCCATTCAGTTATGGACTCTATGATCTTGGCGACTGGTCACCTATAGAGGATGGTGGTATAAATACGAATGCATTTGAATTGGATAATAAT
>CAZTYY010000014.1:988-32292 GCA_964617785.1 uncultured Desulfobacterales bacterium
TATCACTGTATGGCGAAAAAACTTTACTCGAAGACAAATTGACCCTTAGAGGCCAGTTCGCTTATCTCACACCTACAGAAGATGCAAATACAACCCTTGACAGCCTTTTGCTCTTTAACGCTGGTGTACTGTATGAATTTGCACAGGACACTACACTTATGGCAGCTGTAAATTACGATATTCCTTCGTTTGATGACAACACAAGCGATGATGCGGCACTCGGACTTTTGGCAGGGGTTAAATTGGATTTCTAGAAAAAGTTTAAAGACGGAAATTCAATCCATTACAAACCGAAAAAAAGAAGCCCGCGAAAGCGGGTTTCTTTTTTGAAATTTTGGGCTGCAAAATGTCAGACATACTTCCAGTTTTGTATCACTGAAATTTTGTATTACGGAAAAACAGATGAAAATGAAAAAACAGAAAATAACAACTGCTCTTTTGGTATTTGTGCTGATTTCAGTTGGTCTATGCACCCGGGTTGTCGCTGAAGAGCCGCCATCAAAGATTCTGATCCTTCCTTTTACAATACACTCAGACCAGAAACTTTCTTTTCTTAAAGATTCTGTCTATGACATGCTTTCCACAAGACTTACAATTAAAGGAAAAAGTGAGCTCCTGAGCCGCAACGCTGTCGACAGCGCTCTGTCTGATTCTACTGGTGTATCGGATTTAAATCAGGCTGTTTCTATTGGAGAAAAACTTAATGCAGACTACGTGGTCTTTGGAAGCCTGACAGTGTTCGGAGAGAGTATCAGTACAGATGCAAGGCTCGTTGATGTTAAGAAGAAATCGTCAATAGTTGTCTTCAGTAAGACAGGGAAAAAACACGGTGATGTGATTTCCCATGTAAGCCTTTTTACAGACAAAATAAAGGAAGAAGTTTTTGATCAAAAAAAGCCGGTTTCGCCAAAGACCGCAAAACCCGAGCCTGGTTTTGAAAAAAAGCCTTCAGCACTCCCGGCCGCAACACCCGCTTTTTCCACATGGAAAAGCAGAAAATTTGATGTGTCGATACGCGGCCTTGCCTTAGGCGATGTTGACGGTGACGGCAGTAATGAGACAGTTTTTATAGACAAGAGTAGTGTTTTTGTCTACAGATATATGGACAGAAGATTTAAAAAAATTGGTGAGGCTAGAGGAGAAGATTCTCTTCGTTATCTTGGAGTGGATGTTGCTGATATAAATAAAAACAACAAGGCTGAAATATTTGTAACCGCTCTTTCTGCAAACAGTGATCGACTTGCATCTTTTGTTCTGGAATGGGATGGTTCCGGTTTTTCTAAAATTGATGAAGATATAAACATGTTTTTAAGGGTTTTGAAAGATCCGGGAAAAGAAAGGCCAATCATTGTTGGCCAGGAAAAGGCAGTATTCCAGGGTGTCTTCAGCAAAAATGGTGTGCATGAAATTGAATGGGCTGGTGGCTCTGATGGGGGGTCTTATGAGTCTGGCAAACGCCTTACCCTTCCAAAGCATGTCAACATCTATGGATTTACAAAAGGTGATGCGCTAAATGAAGGGAAAAATATGATTGTTTCATTTAGTCGCAGTGAAAATATAAAAATATCAGATCCCAATGGTTCTGATATATGGATTAGCGATAATGATTACGGTGGCAGTAACAAGTATATCGATATCCAAAACCCGAATGAAGCAAAGGGTGATAAGTTGCGAATTTACATGGTCCCAAGGATTCATGTCGCAGATATTGATCATGACGGAAAGAATGAGGTCATTGCTGTTTCAAACGAAGATTTCGCAGGTGGTGTTATGGCAAGGCTGAGAAGCTATGACAAAGGTCGAATCGATTCCCTGTCATGGAATAACGGCAATCTCGAACAGGAATGGACAACAGGTGAAATTTCCGGTTATATAAGCGATTATGTTGTCGAAGATATTGACGGTGATGGCCGCCTTGAACTCGTTTTTTCTGTTGTTGCCAAGGGCGATGGGTTTTTCGGAAGCAAAAAAAGCTATATCGCAGCAAGAGCCATATCAAACTGAATCAAGATCAAAACGGTTTTAGTCTATTTTTTTTACACCTTTAGTCTATTTTAGTACACATTTTGCATCCTACACTCGCGAAGCCAATGCGAAAATTCAAAAGAAATCTTGACTTTTATCGCGACTCATAATATAATCGGCATTAAATTTTCATTAAAATAAGAAACATCAAACAGTTACAAGAAATCCCATACTAATTTAGACCAAATAAAGATCGATATGAAAAACGCTTTAAATGTTTCGCATTTATTTTTAAAATTCGCATACCTTTGAATGGCAATAATCTAAGAAAAACAGTTCGTTGTGAAAAGAAATTAAGAAAGGAGGGATGTCTGCAGGGAATTTTAATATCAGATTCGTTTTTATAGTATATCTTCAGATACATAAGAAACAGATCAGCTCTTTTTCGCGCTGAAAAAGAAAGGTTGCGGAAAAGGAAACCCTCAAAAAGGAGGTGTGTCGTGTTTAAATATTTATCAATACTGACAGCTTGTGCAGCATGCCTGATGTTTACTGTATCCTCTGCATCAGCGGTTGATACCTCAAAACTTCATATATCCGGCTATATTCATTCTTATGCTAAAATGGAGGATAACTACCAGACGCCGCTCGACGAAGCCTACAATGTGCGGGAAGGCGCTAATTACAGGGAAAACCAGCATTTCAGGGCAAAAACAGTTTTAAACTTCATGTACGGCGAGCCGAGTGATCAGTGGTTCGGTATAGCTCAGATTGCCATGGATGCAAATGACCCTGACCAGGGAAATAATGGCGGTGACAATGCTAACGCAATAACTTGGGGTGAGGATTTCAGCTATGTCTTTGCCATGTATCGACCGTTTGAAATGAAGGGAGGGCGTCCTTTTGGTGTCATGATGGGTGTGATACCTGTTAAGGCAACTGCAAATGCCGCATATTTTAATTATTTTCTTGGTGATATAGAAGAAGATTTTATTCTTTATACTGCCGCTGGCATAGTCCATTCACCTGGTATTAATCTTGACTTTCACATCTCAAAAGATATTGGTTTTGGTGTGGCCTATTTAAACGGAGTTGAAGATGCCTCAGAAATAGCAGCGTTGATGGAACCTGACAGTTCACAAAATTATGTAATATGGGGTGAGGCAAAGAAGTGGGGCTTTGGCTGGAACGGCGCTGTCCAGCTTGTGTCAGGCTCAGGTGTGGGAGAGATAGAACTTGATGAAACAACTCCTGCCGGCAACACGCTCTTTTCTTATGACACTAAATCTTCACATACAGTGTTCAACACGATGCTGACCTATAAAAAAGATTTTGGGCCAATATCGGTCATGCCTGCACTCGGATATGAATTGATTACCGGTGAGGCATGTGCTGTAACAGCATCCGGCCTTCCGGAAAGAGATATTAATCTTACAAACGCACAGGTCGGCCTTAAGATCTTTACAAATTTTTGCAAGATTCCAGGTGAGTTTTCCATCCTTTATACGGATACGAACACAGAGGATTTCAAAGGTATTGGAGTACTAAGCTCTGATGCTGTAAATGCGGGCATTGAAACCGCAGTGGCAACAGTTGCTCCTGCAGGTACGTGGGCCAATAGCATTTCTGCTTTAGCTCCTCTTGGTCTTGCCGATGCCCCAACAATTGCAGCAGCAGGAACGAGCGAGACCGTGGCTGCAGTATCAGGAGTCGATAATGATCTTCATGTAGAATACAGGTTTGATGTTACAGATAATGTTGAGCTTGGGCTTTTTTACTATATGATGAACGCACAAACCGATAATACCATGTCTGCTGAATATATATTTAGTCAGCTTGACGGTACAGCCACTAATACGCGTCTGACTGCAATAACCGGTTCAGAAGCTGCTGCTGATTTACTATTGAATGGAGTCGCAACGAATTATTCTAATGCGTTAAAACAAACCTATGAATGGACAGATATGAAATCATACGGCTTGTTCTGCAAGATTTCGTTCTAAATTTTAGCGCTTACTTTTTTATCGTAAGTATAAACCAAATAAACCCTGAATCGTTATTGAGCGGTTCGGGGTTTGTTTTTTAGCTGATCCTGTTGGAAAGCCTTTTCTCTCCGAATTTCATGGGAAGTATAACAGCAAGGATACTGAGGATGAGTGCAATGGAGAAAGATACACCTGTCCATGCCCATTCAAAAAATGTTAAATCCCTTTCTTTAAAATCTGCCATAAAAATATTATAAACAGGGCCTGCCTCAAGAATTATAATCAGGGCAATATAGCCTGCAGACAGCACCATAAAGAGAAATCCGCCGAAACTTGTAACAGTCTGTGCAGGGTTTTCAGACTTGAAATCAGGATAAGCTGCACCAAGGCCAATTCCTGCGGAAACAACAGCCGGCACCATAAAAAATATGGTAATTACCGAAAGCGCCATCATAAACGGTGTGACATTTAATAGAAGATTAGTGGCAATGATAAGTATTTCGGTGAGCACGAGAAGCGGGAAAAAGTAGATTAGAAATTTTATTCTAAGAATTGTTTTTTTTGTGACCGGCGCACTGTTTAAAAGCCACCACGCTTCTTTCTCAAGGCTTACAGCCGGGAAAGCAAACCTTGCTGTAACCGCTGTAAGGACAAAGGCCGCAAGTCCCATGTTTAGAAATGCAAGGATGTTTTGGAGATAGACAGTTTTTATGGGGGCTCTTTCAAGGGGAAGGACCGAAAAGTTGTATACGTATATTATTACAAGGCCTGTGATTAGAAAAAGCTGGGACCACTGTGTCTGATCACGAAAAAATGTTTTTATTTCTTTCACTGCAACTGCTCGTATTGGACCATTAAAAAAATCGAATCGTCTTTTTCCTGGATTGCTGTGACTTACGCCCCTGATTATAGCTGTCTGTGCCCTTGAGAATCCCCTGTAATAAATTTTATCTGCCAGTATAATGCTCAATAAGGAAAGAGCACCGGTGGAAGTCAAAAGCAGAGAAAAATTTAACAGTCCTTTAGCCATAGAACCGGAAAGAATTGCTTTTAAACCATCGTATGCCCACGTTGTCGGGTAAAAAGGCGAGGATGGTGTTTTTAGCGATCTTAAATAGACAAGGGTTGTTGCAAAAATTTCAGGGTCAACAAGGCGCTCGGGACGCAGCATTCTGAAGGAAAGAAAAAGGATAAGGAAAAGCGCAAGTCCAAGAAAGATGAAAATGCTGCGGATTTTTCCTGCAGGAGTTATCATGACTGCCGGCATGACAAGGATTGAGCTCACTGCAGATGCTAATATGGAAAGCAGAAGGAGTGTAAGAAGAGATGCCAGGTAAAACAGCGGGCCTGCCTGATAGACGATTCCGTATGATATGAATACCGGCAAAGTAAACAGGATCATCATCCATGAACTGTCGGCAGTGCTTTCTGCCCAGCGGGCCGCAAATATTTTGTAAGCAGGGACAGGGAATGAATGAACAAGCAAAAGGTCCCTGGAAAGATAAAGTTTGGACAACGTTGTCAGTATGCTGCTGAATACCAGAAGAGAGAACAGGGTCACGATTATCATGGAAAGAAGTTTAAAGGATAGAATGTCGCCGAGACCTTCGATGCCTTTAAAATAGGAGAGGACTCTTAAAGAGACCGCAAAAATGCCTGCCCAGAATATAAGACCGAGTGCCGCAAAAAAGATCCCGGTGCCTGATTCGGTTCTGTTTTTAAGGGAAAGGACCCTTGGTTTTATCAGGAACAGTGCTTGCTGCATTGGATTAATAAAACCCAGATTCTTGTTCCTATGTAGTGAGATCCTGGATACGCATCATAAAGTCGCCTATATCCCGGCCATATTCTGGTGACCCTTCAACAGATAGGTATCCATTTTTTATGGCGGTCACCATATCGACGTCATTCAGTATTACAGGCATAGCACCGTCAATGCCGTTAAATTTCATATGCACAAACGGCCGTCTCTTTTTATAAAATCCTCGTCCTGCCTTGGACTTTCCGGCCTTGACCCTGAAATATGCTGCTATATCTTCATTTGTAACAGACATCTGATATATTCGTTCAGGCTGTTTTGATGTCCATTTCACCATTTCCGGATCTCCGCCTTTGTTGTACTGGCTGAGCGCGGTTGTGATCATGTAGATCGTCATTTTGATCTTCAGCCTTTTTTTATCGAATTTTTTGGGTCTCGCATTAGGCATCAGAATCTTGAGGCTCATGAGCAGGGCGAATATTTTTATAAGAAGGCCTAATCGCATAAAGCCTTTTATTCTGGGGATTACAGGTTTTCCGGCCAGCATGGCATTCATTTTGGAAACACTGTTAAAGCCGAATGTAATATCAGGATCATTACAGATTTCCTGCACAATCTCAAGTTCGCCGTTATTGAAATCGAGATATGCCCCCACATCGCCTGCCGCGTCTTTTGCCACAAACTGGATTTTTGCTGTAACCCCTTCAAATTTTTTCCCAATTTTGGGTACATCTGCCAAAACAACTTTCATGACAGGAAAAACTGCTCTAAGGAAAATTCTCGCAGCTATCAGTTCGGTTTCTGTTGCCATATTATACCTCGTCTTCCCAGTCTTCGTCTTCTTCAAAATCTTTACCCATAACTTCCCGCACTTTTTCTATAATACCGTCAGTATCGAGTTTGTTATAGCTGTAAAGATCCTCGGGATAGCCGACTTCAGAGTAACAGTCAGGAATGCCGACCTTTTCAAATGCGCACCCTTTACCGCTTTTCGCGATAACATCTGCAACCGCACTTCCAAGACCTCCGAAAATATTATGATCCTCGAGAGTTATTATTCTCCGTGTGTCTGTTACAGCAGCCATTACAGCCTCATCATCCAATGGTTTTATAGTGTGCATATTCAACACCCTCACACTCAGGTCATCATTCTCTTTTAAAAATTTTGCAGCCTCAGCAGCCTGAAGAACGGTTATACCGCAGCAGATCAGCGTGATGTCCGTTCCCTGGGACACTTCAACAGATTTTCCGATTTTAAATCCATAATCTTCTTTTTCATAAAAAGCCGGTTCAAATCCCCTGCCTATTCTGATGTAGACAGGACCCGGCAGGTCAACGCTGGCTCTCACAGCATTGGCTGCTTCGATTCCGTCAGCAGGAACTATCACTGTCATGTTGGCAAGAGAGCGCATGATCGCAATATCTTCGGTGCAGTGATGCGTTGTGCCTGCCTGCCCGAATGATGTGCCGCCATGTGTGGCTATAATATTGCAGTTAAGATTCTGGTAGCAGATGTCGGTCCTAACTTGTTCCAGGGCACGCATGGATGTAAAAACCGCAAACGTAGACACAAACGGGATCATTCCAGATAGGGCCAGGCCTGCTGCCATACCGAACATGTTCTGCTCGGCAATTCCTGCATTAAAAAATCTCTCGGGAAATTTATCCCCGAACTTTCCTATTTTTGTCGATTTCGCAAGATCCGCAGTCAACCCTACGATTTTTGGATTTTTTTCTCCAAGCTTGCAAAGAACTTCGCCGTATATTTCAGCCTGGGTCATTGTATCTGCATCATATACCGTCCAGGTCAAACCTTCAGTCATGATATCCTCCTATTGATTATTTTTTATACATTTCATCAACCGACTTCTTTGCTTTTTCTATCAGGTCGGTATCAAGCCCGCCGTAATGCCATTTAACATCGTTTTCCATAAAGTCCACGCCTTTGCCTTTGACTGTATTTGCGATGATAACAACCGGCGCGTTATTCTCTTTCTGTGCATACTCTATGGCTTCTGCAAGTTCCCTGAAGTCGTGGCCGTTTATCTCTTTCACGATAAAACCGAAAGCCTTCCACTTGTCGGCAAAAGGTTCGATTCCCATGATTTCTTCAGTCGTGCCGTCTATCATTAATTTGTTCCGGTCGACAAAAGTGATCATGTTGGTTATCTTGAACTGGCTGGCCGCCATTGCCGCCTCCCAGTTCGTGCCTTCATTGCATTCACCGTCGCCCAGGATGCAGTATGTAAGCCATGATTTTTTCTGAACCCTGGCCCCGAGAGCCAGGCCCACGGATATGGGAAGTCCGTGTCCCAGAGATCCGGTGGAGGCGTCAACGCCTTTAACTTTGCATCCGTCAAGATGCATCCCGAACGGTGATTTGAATTTATTGAAATCCTTCAGCAGCTCAAAGTCGAAATATCCTTTTCGGGAAAGGAGTGGTGCATAACCAACACCGGCATGGCCTTTGCTTAACACTACCCGGTCTCTGTCTTCCATTTCAGGATTCTTCGGGTCGATATTCAGATATTTGTAGTAAAGAATGATCAGGATATCGATTACGCTCATTGCGCCTCCGATATGCGCTCCTCCTGCCCATCCCGTAATATCTACAATATCCTTTCTTACACGGCACGCCTTTTTTTCCAGTTCCATGATTTCCTGATCTGTTAACGGCATAATTCATCTCCTTCTTACTATTGACGGTCTTGTAAAACCCAATATGATGGCAAAGAAAAAAGTTCAAGGCGCGCAAATCCTGAGAAATGAGACGTATTTATGGTACGTTGAATGAACTCAGGATGTAACGCAACACAGGAATTGAGCTTTTTCTTTGCCATCAATATTCGTCTCCAACTTATTTTCCACTTTTTGTCAAAAACCTGATTCAGGGAGTTCATTGTCTTCAAAAGCCGGGGCATGATAAGGCGTTACTATATCTTGGGCATATTTGTCAACAGCGTTTTCCAAGGCCTGAAAATCATTCCATTTTATCCTTATAACATGTTTCCAGTCATCTTTATCCGTTAATTTTGTAAAATTTCCGAAAAGAAATCCGAGTTTTGTAAAGTCTTTTATTACCTTGACAATTTGATACTCTTTTTGCAATATTCTTATACAACAGACTGTTTCAGAGAGCGCATGAAAATTTTTGCCGGAGAGGATGCGCTTGTAAATGACGAGAAGGTCATTAAAGGGATGATGAGATTTATCCGGAAAGGCCTGGCCAGATAGAAAAAAGAGACAAGATAATTAAAAAGATTTGTATTAAGGCGGGGGACCTATGAAAAAACGGAAGGTAATCATAAGAAGATGTGGGGATTATTCTGTCCAGGCAATGACAACCATCATAAAAGAAGCAATGGAAGAGCTTGGGGAAAAACCAAAGGGCAAGATTCTGATCAAGCCCAACGTTGTTACTGCCAACAAAGGTTATATTCACCATTCATACACTGAACCCCGTATTGTCGAATCCATGGTAAACTGTATCAGGGAAAGTGATCAAAATGCAGACATAACTGTCGGCGAGTCGGGCGGCATCGGCATTCCAACCCGCATGTTTTTTACGGATTCCGGCTACTATGATATGGGTAAAAAGTTGAAGCTGCCGATCAGAGATTTTAACGAAGAAGAAACCAGGGAAGTCACTCTTGCCAAGTCAAAATGGCATAAAACCATGCAGGTGGCAAAATCTCTTTTTGAAGCTGAATATAAAATATGGATGCCCAAACTCAAATTTCATATCGTCACCCAGATCACCAACGTACTCAAGCTTAACATGGGTATATTGACCCATAAAGAAAGATTTATTTTTCATGATGACAGGCTTAATGAAAAAATTGTTGACCTTCTGGAAATCGGATATCCCGACCTGATCGTCTCCGATGCCGTTATTATCGGTAAGGGGTTTGAATCAAGCCCTTATCCTGTCGATCTCGGTGCTGTCATCATTGCAAATGACCCGATTGCCGTGGATATGGTGGCTGCGCGAATTCTCAACTATGAGCCCGAAGATGTTCTCCATCTTGTTGAAGCATCCAAAAGAGGATACGGCTCACTCGATTTTGATGACATTGAAATTACAGGTGACATTTCCATTGAAGAACTGGCGGAAAAGACCAAAGACATAGAATCGATTTTTCAGGATCTTCAAAAACTGGATATACCGATTAAGTTTTACGAAGGCATCAATAAGTCCAGCGGCAATATCTGCTATGGCGGATGCGCCTGCTCCATTAAAGGCGTTCTCGGAACAGCTGAAAAGAAATATCCGGGAACCCTTGCCGCTGCCAGAGAGGGTGCCATTGTTATGGGTTATTATAAGGGAGATGTGATTCATCCGGACGGAGTTGTTGCGCTGATAGGTGACTGTACGGAAGTCGAAGGCAGGCTGGAAGCACGAAAGGTGGTTAAATTTAAGGGATGCCCTTCAAAGGTAAAAGATCTTATGATCTTTATGCTCCACCATTTTAAGATTAAAAGCCCGGCATTTGATATGCAGAATATGATGAACCTGATCTACTATTCCATTGTTAAACTTATGATGCAGCTGACGGTTCCGATACGAAAAAGTGCCCGTATTGATAAAAACAAGCCGATAAAACCAGAATAGATAAAACTAAGCCAGATAAATAAAGCCAGATAAATAAAGAAAAGAAGCTTTGAGCCGAAATATTACCGCGGCAAGCTGGTGGTCAGGTTTTATCATTGGCCGGGCAAAAGTAGCGCGGAACCAGCATGGGCACTCTTTTTTGGTAGTCCAAGTATGCTTCCCCATAAGATGCGATCAGATCACGTTCCTCCATCAGCATTCCGATCATCATCCATGTTGTAAACAGCAGATTGAACAGCAGCCGGTCTATTGTTATGTCAGGACAGGACCATATCATCAAGAGAGAGCAAAAGTAGAGCGGGTGGCGGACCCATTGGTAGGGGCCGCGGGCTGAGAAATCGAGCTGCTTGGGTTGAGTGCCGCGAAGATAAGATAAAATCGAATTCAGGCCAAAGGAATCGAATGAACCTAGAGCCAGATTCCCCCAGACAACACCGGCAATGGATAGAAAAAAACACCCGCGCAACAGCCAGTAAAAAATACCCTGCGCCGACGTTAATGTTTGGGCTGATTTCTGCCAGAAAATGACAATAATCAGCAGCACAATACCTGACGAAATGGTATACAAGGCGCTATGAAATTCTTTTCTGACAAACTGTGACAGCCATTGGCGGTAAGGCTTTCTCACCATCATGCTGTGCTGAATGAAAAACATCAGGCACAGGCATGTGTTTAAGCCAAGACTCGCAGTTTCACTCAGCCCCAAGTGCACCAGGTTAAATGAACCGTGAAAAAAAAACAACGCAAGGGCAATCATGGAGGCCTGACCGATCAGACCGGTGATAATGAGTAAGGTGTAAGCTGCAAGCCTTATGACAGGCGACTTTATGGGGGCTGATGTATCAGGTTCTTTGATTTTGATCTGTTTCATAAAAACTGGTCCTTAAATTGGAAAACATATTCCTTAATGGATATACGACGTATTATGATCATAACGCTTTTTCATTTATATATGGATATGCAAAAAAAAATCAAACAGTTTAAATCTATTTTTACCAAATAAATTATGTGCTGCATGGCAGGACATTTTTTGGTAACTTCTCAATAACCCCTGGCCAAGGATATCTCAGTTATAAATATCTGAAACTCGCTTCGCTCAGACAGTCAGCTATTTATAACTGAGACAACCTTGCCCGCCCCTGTCTTTTTGAGAAGTTACATTTTTTGCAACTAAACAATCAAAACAATTGCGCTTGACAAAAGGGTTTTGTCTATATTAATGAAAAATATCAATTAATAAAACTGGGTTACAGTGTTGAGGACAAGATGAAATTTCTACACTGGTGGTGGCAGTCTGCTGAAGTCTGCTCACCTCCTTTGAATTAAAACAAACATTGAGAGCCGTGAGCAACTTTGGTTTTTCTAAGACGTCCCGGCTCTTTTTATACAAGCCGGGGCTTAGGTGGTAAGCACCGGTTTTTTTATTATTGGGAGGAGGTAATGGAAAAATCCGTTTTAATGCTTGGGAATGAAGCGATTGCCCGGGGCCTTGCAGAGAATGGCTGTGCTGTTGCCACAGCATATCCCGGAACACCGTCTTCAGAGATACTTTCTTCTATTGCTTCCATTAACAAAGACCTTGATGAGCCTATGCACGTTCAGTGGGCTGTTAATGAAAAAGTGGCATTTGAGATCGCTTATGCTGCCGCTATTACCGGGCTAAGGACGGCTGTCAGCATGAAGCAGGTGGGTCTGAATGTGGCCTCCGATCCATTGATGAGTGCCGCATACATGGGAACAAAAGGCGGGTTCGTAGTGATCAGTGCCGATGACCCGGGTCCTCATTCATCACAGACCGAACAGGACAGCCGTTTTACTGCAATGTCGGCAAAAATACCTGTGCTTGATCCGGACTCTCCGGGTCAGGCAAAAGAGATGATAAAACTCGCATTTGAATTATCCGAGCGCTATGAAATACCGGTTATGTTGAGACCGACCACAAGGGTCTGTCATACACGCCAGGATGTTTCGCCTGAGGCAATGTCCCGTATTCCAAAAAGACCTGAGTTTGAAAAAGACCCTGCCAGATGGGCGGCTACACCGAAATTCCGTTTTCATCTGCACAAAGAACTTGAAAAAAAGCTTGGAAAAATCGCCGCCGACGTGAGTACCGCGCCTGTGTCTGTCAGCAAGGGGCAAGACACGTCAAAGGCAATTGTGGTTTCAGGCGTGGCAGCAGCTCACACAAAGGAGATTTTGAAAGATCTCAACCTGATGGATGTTATATCCCTTTATCAGGTATTGCAGCCTTTTCCGCTTCATACAACATTCAGGGATCATCTTTTGAACACATATGAAGAAGTGCTTGTCATCGAGGAGACCACGGGTGTGATTGAGATGCAGCTTGCGGACAGGAACAGGGTAAAAGGAAAGATGTCCGGTTTCGTGCCTCGGGTTGGAGAGCTTCTTCCTGAAAAAATATTAAACCTTATAGAGGATTTTGTAGGAAAGGACCTGACTCTTTATGAACAAGCAGCCGCGGGCGGAAGGCGGCCAACACTCTGCGCCGGGTGTCCCCACCGGGCGTCTTTTTTTGCCATAAAAAAAGCATCTCCCAAAGGCATTTTTACCAGTGACATCGGATGCTACACACTCGGGTTGAACATGGGTGCCGTGGATACGGTGCTGTGCATGGGAGCAGCAATCGGCCAGGCAGCAGGTTTTTATCATGCTTACAGGAACGAAGAGAAACAGCCGGATATTGTAGCGACTATCGGCGATTCTACTTTTTTTCATGCCGGTATTCCGCCGCTAATTGATGCAGTGGTCCAAAAGATACCTTTTGTTCTTGTAATACTGGATAACAGGACAACTGCGATGACGGGCAATCAGCCTACACCGGCAAGTGGTGTCGGTGCATGCGGAGAGAGTACCGGAGCGGTTGATATTGAATCTGTTGTAAAGGGTTGCGGTGTCAAATTTTGCCGGACAGGCGACCCGTACCTCCTGGATGAATTTATCCCCGTGGTTAAAGATGCGGTTCAATTCAGCAAAGAAAACGGCCCTGCTGTCGTGATCGCAAGACATCCCTGTATCCTGGACAGATCGATCAAGAAGTCTGATGATAAAGCCATAGCAATGGAGGTGACGGAATCCTGTGACGGGTGCGCATACTGCATTGATCATTTTGAGTGTCCTGCCCTTGTCCTTGATCCGGAGAAGGAAAAGGTCGAGATTGACCCGGGTCTTTGCACAGGGTGCGGTGTCTGTATACATGTTTGTCCTAAAAAGTCGATACAGGAGAAAATATGAAACCAGCGGTTAAGCAGCAGATAGTGATCAGCGGTGTAGGGGGACAGGGCGTACTTTTTGTTACACGGCTTATTGCAGAAGCGGCTATTGATAAAGGTTTTCCTGTTTTGACTTCAGAGACGCACGGTATGGCGCAGAGGGGAGGTACGGTGGTGTCGCATCTCAAGGTCGGAGACTTTGCAAGCCCGCTGATACGACCACGGAAGGCGAGTGGACTTTTGGCGCTGAAAGCGGAAATTCCTGATGCGCATCTTTTATTTCTGGGGCCTGATGCCTGGGCTGCGGTGAACAGCGACACCCAAA
The DNA here is from genome assembly GCA_964617785.1 of uncultured Desulfobacterales bacterium. Taxonomy (GTDB): domain Bacteria; phylum Desulfobacterota; class Desulfobacteria; order Desulfobacterales; family SURF-7; genus JAFDJC01. The sequence goes on from CAZTYY010000014.1 coordinate 14,865, forward strand.
GAGATTATGGAAACCGGAAAGATTATGGAAAACCGATGAACTTGTTTCACACAGACTGTGATAAACTGGCCCTTGAGATTGGCAATGCAAGGTCGGCAAACCTGGTTCTTTTGGGTTTTGGTGTGGCCGCTACAATCGGAGGAGATCATGTGAAACAGCCCCTGTTCTGCTCCATTGAAGATATTAGAAATGTGCTTTTAAAACGGTTTTCAAGTAATAAGAAAGTGCTGGATGCGGCTGTTGCGGCAATAGAAGCAGGATATGACAGCTTTGGATCAAAAAGGAGCAGCGAATGACTTTCATTCCACAAGATTTAACTGAAGAAAAAATCCAGGAAATTCAGCTTAAGGGACTGCAGTGGACAATATCACATGCATATCATAATTCACCTCTTTACCGGGACAAATTTGACAAAGTCGGGCTGAAGCCGGAAGATGTTGCATCTTTATCAATTTTGAATGATCTTCCCTTTACAGACAAGGAGGATTTGCAGAAGGGGTATCCGTTTCCTGTACGGGCGGTCCCATTTGATAAGATCGTCAGGATTCATGCTTCTTCGGGAACAACGGGCAAGCGTAAGGTGTTAAGCTATACAGCCCGTGATATAGATGTCTGGGCAGATATGTTCGCCAGGTGCTATGAACTTGCCGGGCTGACCAGGGAAGATCGTGTCCAGCTGGCTGTCGGTTACGGGCTGTGGACTGCGGGCGTTGGATTTCAGGCAGGATGTGAGCGTTTCGGAGCCATGGCAGTGCCGGTTGGGCCGGCAAATGCTGAAATGCACTGTGAAATGCTTGTCGACATGGGTACAACCGTATTCTGTTCAACTGCATCCATGGCCCTTCTTATGGCAGAGGAGATTAGCCGCCGCAACCTGAAGGACAGGATAAAACTTGAAAAAATAATTCTCGGTGCAGAACGTCACAGCGATGCCATGAGAAAGCGGATCATGGAGCTGACCGGTGTCGAGCATATTTTCGACATTTACGGATTGACCGAACTGTATGGACCGGGTACAGGACTTGACTGCACTTTACATACCGGCATTCACTATTGGGCGGATATTTTTATTTTTGAGATTGTCGATCCTGTTACCCTGAAACGACTTCCCGAAGGAGAAGAAGGCGAACTGGTGGTTACAACATTAAAGAAAGAAGGTAGCCCTCTAATCCGGTACCGTACCCATGATTTAACCCGTATTGTCAAGGGGGAATGCGATTGCGGCGTGCCTTTGCCTCGGCACGACAGAATTATCGGTCGGAGCGATGACATGTTTATATACAGGGCGGTCAACATCTATCCGAGCCAGATAGATCATGTTTTAAGCAGGGTCGACGGCATTGGCAGCGAGTACCAGATTCACCTGGAACCCCGGAAAGACGGGCGAGACAGGATGGTTGTCAAAGTTGAACGCGGTATCAATACGGGTACAGGCGATGATCCGGCACTGGCTGAGAAGGTTGCCGGAGAAATCAGAAAAAAGATACTGGTGAGGAGTAGTGTGGAAATTTTAGATTATGGATACTTGCCGCGTACTGAAAGAAAAAGCAAACGTGTTTTTGACAAAAGAAACGGAAAGGCTTAATAATCATTAAACTGAAAATGGAGGGTGCCGCATGTTAAAGAAAACAGCAGTTGTAATTGCAGGAATTTTTATGGCAATGTTAATGTCATCAGTTATGCTTCCGACTGTCGCTGATGCAGATTCTGGTAATGATCCAATAAAACTGAACTATGCGAATTTCCCGCCGGCACCAACGTTCCCATGTGTTCAGATGGAGCACTGGAAAGAGGAAGTTGAAAAGCGCACCAAGGGAAAAGTGGTGATCAATACATTTCCGGGTGGAACGCTTTTGGGTGCAAAAGATATGATGGACGGTGTCATTGCCGGTCAGGCGGATATCGGCTGTCTTTGCATGGCCTACCAGCCGGGAAGGTTTGTGATTACAAACGCTACAAGTCTCCCATTGGGGTTGCCGGATGCAAAGACGGGCAGTCTTGTTCTTCTTGATCTTTATAAGCAATATAAACCCGATGCCTTTAAAGGAGTTAAGGTTCTGACCATGTTTACCACGGCACCGGCAAATATTATGTCCAAGGTGCCGGTAAGGACTCTTGCCGACATTAAGGGTCTTGACCTGAGAGCATCCGGCGGTGCTGCCCAGATCCTTAAAGCATGGGGCGCAAACCAGGTGGGCATGCCAATGTCAGCCACACCTGAAGCCCTGCAGAAAGGTGTTGTTAAAGGCCTTTTTTCTTCCCTTGAAGTGATGAAAGATTTCAAATTTGCTGAGACATGCAAATATGCGACCGTGACTGATACGGTCATCTATCCATTTGCTGTTGTCATGAATATTGATAAATGGAATTCCCTTCCAAAAGATGTCCAGGCGGTTCTGGACGGTTTGATGGATGAACAGGCCGCATGGACCGGTACTTACATGGACAATCATGTAAAAGACGCGATAGCGTGGTCAAAGGAAGAGCAAAAGGTCGAATTTATCGTGCTTTCAAAGGATGAAAAGGCCGGATGGGATGCAAAACTGACGTCAATCACCGATAAATGGATAGAAGACTCAAAGGCAAAAGGGCTTCCTGGAGACAAGATTGTGGAAGATATTAAAATGTTGAAAGATAAACACTCAAAATAATTTTGCCATTTAATTTTACCATTTAATTTACCATTTAATTTTACTATGAACGTTATTGACAAATTTATATCGCGATTAAACAGGCTGCTGATTTTTTTAGGGGGTTTGTGCCTGGTTTTCATGATCGTTCTTACATGTTCCAATATCGTCTTCAGAATTTTTTGGGAGCCGATAAGGGGGACGTTTGAGCTCATGGGATTTTCAGGTGCGATTGTTACTGCTTTTGCCCTGGGTTTCACCCAGAAACAAAAAGGGCATATTGCGGTAGACGTTCTTGTAAATAAGTTTTCTGTTAGAACAAAACAGATGTTGAATGCTGTTAACAGCTTGATATGTATGCTGTTCTTCGGGGTTGCCGCATGGCAGGTCGCCAAAAAGGCGGCAACCCTTTTGTCATCGGGAGAGGTTACTGAAACCTTGAGGATTATTTACTATCCATTTACATTCTGTGCAGCATTAGGTTGTGGTGTGCTGGCCCTGGTATGCTTAACAGAGGCAATACAGGCAGTGCTATTAAAAGGCGGGGGTAAAGAGTGAGCCTTGCAATAATCGGCATAACAGGGACCGCAGTCCTGCTTTTTATGTTGTTTTTTTTGGGAATGCCGGTGGGTTTTGCCATGGCGATCGTTGGTTTTGCCGGGTTCAGTTATGTTGTCTCCCTTAATGCCGGACTGAATATGGTCGGTTCTATGTTTTGGTCGACATTTTCAAAATACGGACTCACTGTAATTCCTCTTTTTATTTTCATGGGACAGATTGCATTTTATTCCGGAGTCAATGAAAAACTTTATAATACAGCGTATAAATGGGCGGGCAGGCTCAGGGGCGGAATCGCCATGGCAACGGTTATGGCATGTGCCGCCTTTTCAGCAATATGCGGCTCCAATGCAGCAACAGCAGCAACCATGACAACCGTTGCTCTGCCCCAGATGAAAAAATACAAATACAATCCAAAACTAAGCACAGGTGCAATTGCCTGCGGATCGACACTCGGAGTAGTAATTCCGCCAAGTGTTGTATTGATCGTGATAGGCCTTTCAACAGAGCAGTCGATTGCAAAACTGTTTTACGGCGGAGTCGGAGCGGGAATTGTTCTGGCAGTTTTATTGATGGTGACGGTTTATATTGTCTGTCTCGTCAAGCCGGAATACGGTCCTGCCGGAACAGGCTCAAGTCTTACGGAAAAGGTGAAGTCACTTTCAGGTGCATTCGAAATGATCCTTCTTTTTCTGCTGGTCATGCTCGGCCTTTACTTTGGCTTCTTTACTCCGGCAGAAGCGGGCGCAGCAGGATCTTTTCTGGCGATTGTGATTTGCTCTGTCAATGGCAGGTTAACCTGGAAAGGGTTTATTTCTTCAATTACAGATACTTTGAGGATATCGTGCATGGTGATCATGATAGTGGCCGGTGCCATGATATTTGGCCGCTTTCTTGCTGTAACGCGAATACCGTTTGACATTGCATCCTGGGTTGCCGGACTTCCGGTTCCTGATGCTGTTATCATGATGATTATTTTTTCCATCTACATAGCAGGCGGTGCTGTCATGGATGCCCTGGCTCTTCTTTTAATTACAATCCCCATATTTTTTCCGGTTGCTGTAGAGATGGGGTATGATCCTATCTGGTTTGCTGTTGCCATAACCGTCATTACCACACTCGGGGCAGTAACACCGCCTGTCGGAGCAACCACTTATGTGGTCGCCGGCATGGCAAAGGATGTTCCCCTTGAAGATGTTTTTAAAGGGGTCGCGTTCTTTTTGCCTGCCTATATTATAACTATTCTTCTTTTAATGCTTTTCCCTGCAATTGTTACTTTTCTGCCGGGTCTTCTGGGCTGAAACCTGGAAAAATAGACGTGGATTTCCGGAATTTTGCGGGCATCATCGATTCCTTTGTTACAATCTGTCGATCTCCAAAAATCCACCGATACAACTCTTACAACATAGCGTGCCTTTTAAAATTTGATATACAAGCTGATTTCTGAGATATATCAAGTCGTGAAAAGCAATGTCTTATTCTTTTCCGAGGGCAGGCTTGCCGTATGTTAATGGATACTGGCATGATATCTGGCCTGGAAGTCCTGATAGTTTTTGTTGGATCTGAATTCTTTTCTTGAAAAGGTTTTAAGCGCATCGATCCGCTTATCAAGGGTATTGGGAAGCCAGTGACTTGTGTCTTCCGGATTACGGCTTGCAGGAACCCGTGTTTTCAATCGTTCAAGAAGACTGATCATGCCGTTGGGATCATAGCCTGCCCTCCTGGCATAAATCATTCCTCTCTGATCGGCGGCCGCTTCGTATTCGGCTTTTCTGCCACGGATGGCACGTTCATACATATCGTTACACACCTCATCCAGCTCTTTTTCATTCTCATCCACACCCAGCTCTTCTCTCATTTCATCAAATGCGTCTTCCGCCGTAATTATGGGTTTGCGGATCGTCATTTCAGCCGCACCGTGATGCAGCGTCACATGTGACATTTCATGGCCAAGCAGACAGGCTAGCTCACCTTCACTGCGGATGGTTTTCAGCATGCCTTCGGAAATCATGATGACACCGATGGGCGTGGCATTGGCAAAAATGTGATCGGTTTTCACCACCTGAACACACACCGGGAGGTCATAGAATTCAGTGCTTTCCATGATCAGTTCGGCCACGTTGTTCACATAAGAGGTCAGTGCCTGATTGGTTGAAAGTCCGGGGGCTGCAAGGCGGGCGCAGATATAACTGCTCAGAGCCACAAGATTTTCTTCAATTCTAAAAGCCTCCTGCTGGGTGATGGCTGTTTCCCGATAGAATTTTTCACGGCTCCAGCGGCTGCTGTACATCTCGTTGACGAACTGGTTATAACCGTAAGGGTCTATGTAATTCGTATAAGGATTTTCAAAAATGGCTTTGTTGATAGATGTATCATTGATTTTATTTTCGAAAAAGCCTTTCGCAGCAGCGGTGACCATGATTTTGGACATCCCCGTTTTTGTGTTGTCCCTGGCCATGGCACCATAATCCACACTGCCGCCCACCGTGTTAAAGGCATTGGCGGAAACCCAGCCCACGGCATTGGCAGAGGTTTTCACTTTCCGCCACGGGTCTTTTTTCTCCATCACCTTCACCGAATCACCCGAATTGAGCACCGTGATAACAGGATAAAAAGAACCGGGCATGGTGCGAACGGACACATTGTTGTTCCTGATCTTCTCCGCAAAGCCTGGACTGGCGATTAGCAGAATGATCAGGGCACTGATCGCTACTGGTTTTTTCATAATGACCTTCCCCTTGATTATTTTGTTTTAAAGGTAAACACACCTTGTTCATCCACAAGATCAGGACTGGTATGAAGAAGTCGGCATCTGTCGATATAGGCCTGTGACGGCAGGTCTTTTGGATTCAATTCCAGGACCTTGCAGAACAGTGAAATGGCCTCTTCCCATCGTCTTTCCCGGTAACGGGCAATGGCTTTGACAAACCCCTCTTCAATTTCCAGGCCCTTTTCCGTCATGGCTTCCTTGCGGTCAACCAAGGTAAATACACGGATGGGTTTGTTCTTACCCTTGACCCGGATGAAATCGAGTTCCCTGAAATAGTAATCCTCTTTGACGAATTCCCACGTGAACTCGCTCATGATGTTGGTTGTGCCATAGGCTTTATTCACTCCTTCCAGACGAGCTGAGAGGTTCACCGTATCTCCGATGGCCGTAAAATCCATACGCCGTTTGCTGCCCAGATTACCCACAACAATGGGACCGGTACTGATGCCGATACGGGTCAGAATTTTGGCACTGGGTGAAGGAATGAGATCGTTCACGCCCCTGTCCCGAAATGCCAGAATGACTTCACAGGCTGATTTTGCATGATCTTCACGGGAAATGGGGGCTCCGAATATGGCCATGATTCCGTCCCCTGTATATTTATCCAGCATTCCTTCCTGGTCAAGAACGATACCGGTGACCGTTTCAAAATACTGATTCAGAACTTCAATGAGCACCTGGGGGCTTTTATCCTCCGCAAACGTGGTGAACCCTTGGAGATCAGTGAACAGAACGGTGGCCGCCAGTTCCGTGCCCTCAAGATTTACCCGGTCCGGATCTTCCATGAGGAGATTGATCACATCCTCATGAAGATACCGGGAGAAAATCGCTTTGATCTGCCTTTTTTTCTGACCTTCAGTGAGCATTTTATACATAGCGGTGGCCGTGCTGGTAAAAAATACTGAAAACACTGGGAGAATATAGTTCAATTGAACCTGATGATGCTTGAACAGAAAGAAGCTCAAGAACACAGCAATGGCAGCAAGCCCTATGGCAAAACCCAGAGCCGGCCCGAGGGACAGGGTGATGAAGGCGTAACTCAACCCCACCATAAAAACCAGGGTGACGACCCGGACCCAGTAATTTGAAATGTCGCGGATCACCCTTCCATTCAGCAGATTATCAAACAACGTGGCATGGATCTCGCCTCCTGGAAAGGGTGCATTGTTTGAAGAAAAGGGTGTGACTTTAAGATCCATCAAACCACTGGCCGTGGCACAGATCAGTACGTTCTTGTCTTTAAAATCAGAAAGAGGAATCAGAGATTTCTCACCTGATTTCACCTGGGTTGCTGAAATAAGCACATTATAAAACGATTCATAGCTGTAAACACCCTGGGGCCCCCCATTACCGTACCAGTAAATCTTGTAAAACCCCCGTTTGTCCAGGGGGAAGTGTGTCTTCCTGGTAACAAGCTGATGTTTCGTTTCATCGTAACGAACAATCTCGTCATCAGCCACCTTCAGGTAAGCAGCGAGGGACAGCTGGGGGTGCAGTTGCCCGTTCACTCTGAACACAAGGGGCAGACGGCGGCAGACCCCGTCCTCATCGGCGCGAAAATTCACAACCCCGATGGCTGCGGCACTCCGTGCCAGTCCAGGAATGGGGCTTTCAACCGACGGGTAATTCTTACCCGGTATTTTCCCTGAATTTTCAAAAACCAGGCCTTTTCCCTTTGGAATCTGGTTGTTCATACTGGTGTCCGTACTTAGATTTTCTCCCAGAATCGCTGACCCGAAATTGGCCATACTGTTGGCAAACGCTTGTTCCGACGCAGTTCCGTCAACATCAATCCGCCCCACTTCCGTTTGACTGAACAACATATCGTACACCACGGATTTTGCTCCAGCGCTTTTCAGATAATCCGCCACAACCCCGTAAAATTCCCGTGGCCAGGGCCAGTGGTAGTTAAACTTCGCAGAAATTTCAGAGATGGAAAGGTCATCAATGGCAACAATCACTGTATTTTTATCGGCCAGATCTTTCCGGACGCAGTGTTTCCATCTGAAATCATCCGCCGCATAGCCAAACCGTTTGTACAGCGCCGTGCCGGAAAACAGGTACAGGCCAAAAACCACACAAAACCCGATGACAAATGCGATCAATAGCGGCGGTGTCTTATCCTTTTCCATGGTTTCTCCCTGTTCCAGTATTCAATCAGCGTATCCGCCAGATCATTTTTCAAAAGGGGGGTAATTGGGGACGTTGTTGACAAATTACACAAACTAATTTTCATACAGATTGAGTGATTCCTCTAGAAGTTGAAAATCTCCTTAGTTACCCTTTCTTTACAGTTTCTACCAGTTCCTCGAAAACTATAATTTGTACAATTTGTCAACAACGTACTCTATTTCTCCTATTTCTCATCCTTTCCCAGGGGTGTAGAGCAGAAGAATTAGGCATTCGTGGGTTTTTATAATGAAGCCTCTTACATTAACAGATTTTGCCAGTGAGGTTAGAAGAGTGCCCGATTCAGGATAGATTAGATGCCGAGATAAGCTTTTTTAACGTCCTCATTTGAAAGGAGGTTTTCTGCAGTGTCAGACAATGTGATTCTTCCGTTTTCCATCACATATCCCCTATGGGCTATTTTGAGCGCCTGATTCGCATTCTGCTCAACAAGAAAGATTGTCGTCTTGTGTTCTGTATTAATTTTTTTAATAATATCAAAAATTTGGCCGAGGATAAGCGGTGCAAGTCCAAGTGACGGTTCATCCATTAAAAGGAGTTTCGGCCTGGCCATCAGCGCCCGGGAAATGGCAAGCATCTGCTGTTCGCCGCCGCTCAGAGTGCCGCCTGTCTGGTGCCGCCTTTCAGCAAGTATCGGAAATAATTCAAATATATATTCCATGTCTTTTTTGATTTCCTGCTTGTCCTTCCTTAGAAATGCACCCATATCAAGATTCTCCGATACACTGAGATAAGGAAAGATATGCCTGCCTTCAGGTACCTGTGATATTCCCAGCGCAACGATTTCATTGGCGTTTTGATTAAGGATTGAAGAACCCATGAAGGTTATTTCCCCGGATCTTGGTGGAACAATACCGCAAATGGTCATGAGTGTAGTTGATTTTCCTGCACCGTTTGCGCCTATGAGGGTGATGATTTCTCCTTCTGCGACTTTCAGGCTTACACCTTTCAATGCTTGAATATTGCCGTAAAATGTCTGGACGTTCTTCAGTTTAAGCATCGAATTCTTCTCCAAGGTATGCTTTGATGACCGAAGGGTTTGATCTTATTTCATCAGGGGTGCCCTGGGCGATCTTTTTTCCATAATCCATAACAAATATCCGGTCTGATAAACTCATGACAAGCTTCATGTCATGCTCTATTAAAAGAATGGAGATGTTTTCCGTGTCCCTGATTTTTACTATAAGATCATCAAGCCTTTTTGTTTCCATGGGATTCATGCCTGCCGCAGGTTCGTCAAGAAGGAGAAGAAACGGTTCTGTTGCCATTGCCCGCGCAATTTCAAGCCTTCGCTGTGCGCCATATGGAAGGTTCATTGCGAGCTCGTTAACAAATTCCGTGAGTTCTATTTTTTTCAGGATTTCATAGCTGTCCTTGATAACATCTTCTTCTTCCTGTCTTGTGGACTTGGGCCTGAATACTGCACCGGCAATGCCTGAAGACATTCTGGAATGGCGGCCGATCATGACATTTTCAAGGACGGTCATGTTTTGAAACAGGCGGATGTTCTGGAAGGTTCTGGCCATTCCTTTCCTGGTCACCTGATTCGGTTTCATGCCGTTAATACGGCTGGTTTTTTTATTGGGAGGTGAAATAATGATATCGCCTTCAGTTGGATTGTATATGCCTGTTATGCAGTTGAAAAAAGTTGTTTTTCCCGCGCCGTTGGGGCCGATTAGTGCGACTATTTCTCCTTTTCTGATGTCTATATCGAGCCTGTCAAGGGCCTTTAATCCCCCAAAATATTTGCTCAGATTTTTTACTTCAAGTATCGGCTTCATTTCAGTTCTTCTTCAAACTTGTATTTCTTTCTGATATCCGGAATGATGCCGCCGGGACGAAATATCATCATGGTGACAAGCATGATACCAAAGATCAACATTCTGTACTCTGAAAAAGCTCTCAAGTATTCAGGCAGCAGGATCAGGACCATGGCGCCGATTATGACACCGATAATGGAGCCCATTCCGCCAAGAACGACGATACATAGGACCATGACAGATTCCCAGATAGTAAAGCTTGCCGGATTGATAAAGGTAGTCTTTGCCGCAAAAACAACACCGCCCATTCCAGCCCAGGTTGCCCCAAGCGCAAAGGCGGTCAGTTTTGTTTTTGCCTTGTCGATTCCCATTGCCTGGCAGGCGATTTCATCTTCGCGAAGTGCTATCCATGCTCTGCCGATTCTTGAATTCTGGAGACGGTTAACCACAAATATTGTAAAAATTACCAGGCCGATCAAAATATAATAGAGATAATTGATATTCGCCTGCAGAGACATCTCAACTCCGAATAGCGAAGGTCGCGGGATATTTGCGATTCCGCTTGGCCCAAAGGAAAAGTCATTCCAGTTTTCAAGGACAAGCCGAATTATTTCACCGAACCCTAATGTTACGATAGCCAGGTAGTCGCCTCTCAGGCGGAGAACCGGGTAACCTAAAAGGATGCCGAAAATTGTCCCAAGGATTCCTCCGATGGGAAGCGCCACCCAGAAGGTGATGCCGAAATGGTAATTGAGAAGTGCATAGGAATATGCCCCGACAGCATAAAATGCCACATATCCGAGGTCGAGAAGGCCTGCAAGACCTACTACTATATTCAGCCCAAGACCGAGCATAACATATATGAGGGCTGTTGACATGATGGTTGTCTGGTACATGGAAAAAAGAAAAGGAAAGGCACAGATAAACAGAGTGAGTATAACCAAGGCGGGAGCATAGAAGCGCTTGTCACTCAGAAGTCTCTGGCCTAACAATGGTTTTTCACTTTTTTTCCGTTTACTTTCAATTTTCTTTCCAGCCTCTTTTCTTTTAATAAGAAAATTTCCCAAAAAGGAGATAATAAAAGCCGTGACGCCCACAAGCACCATGTTAAGCCATCGCCATTCAACGATATTTTCCACGGTATTGACCCGGATCACAAGGATCGGAAAGGTCAGGAACATAAACCAGACGCTTGCGATCAGGGACTTTTTAAATGCTTCAAATGAAAACATAATCCTTCGGATTTCGTAACGTATTTATACTTTCTTCGTCTCCGAGCGTCCCAGAATTCCCGACGGCCTGAATATCAGAATAACAACCAGGAATAGAAACGCGAAGACATCTTCGTAATCGCTTGAAATATAGCCGGTAAAAAAGCTTTCGGTCCAGCCGAGCACCAGGCTGCCGAGTACCGCTCCGGGGATACTGCCGATACCGCCGAGTACCGCAGCAACAAATGCCTTTATTCCGGCAATAAAACCCATATAAAAATTAATCTGGCCGATGTGCGACGCAATAAGAATTCCTCCTATTGCCGCGGTGGCTGAGCCCACAATAAATGTTGCTGAAATGATTCGATTAACGTCGATACCCACCAGCGCCGCCATGACTTTGTCCTGGGCTGTTGCCCTCATTGCTTTTCCTAATTTTGTGAACTTGATCAGAAACGTCAAAAAAACCATAACTGTGGCAGTTGTGATGAGGATGACAAGCTCCTGTGAACTCAGGATATGGGCATATGGCTCCCAGAATTCAAAGTCCGGGATCAGGCTGGGAAAAGGCAGAAAATCCGATGTCTGGGCCAGAAGAACATAGTTCTGAAGGAAAAGTGACATACCGATGGCGCTGATCAGGGCGGATAGTCGGGGCGCGGTTCTAAGCGGCTTGTACGCAATTTTTTCGATTGTAAAGCCATAAGCGCATGAATATACGATAGCTGCAACTGATGCGAGAATGATAATGACGAGGTGGTTAAGCCCCATCATGCCTAAAATGCTTGCCACGATCAGGGCAGTGAAAGCTCCGATCATATAAATTTCACCATGGGCGAAATTGATCAGTTCGATAATTCCGTAAACCATTGTATAGCCGAGGGCTATAAGCGCATATATACTTCCCCTGGTCAGTCCGCCTAGAAAAAGATCGAGAAAATACTCCCAGTCCATGAAAGTGTTGGTCCCTTGTAGTGTTGTGCTGAATTTACAGGGGAGAGGCGAAAACGCCTGTCCCCTGTAATGTTTTGAAATAAATCATTTCAATGTCTTGAAAGCGCCTTTTTCAACCTTATAAACCGAGAAGCCGATACCGATAGCATCTCCATTTTTATCAAAGCTGATTTTTCCAAGAGGTGTATCAACATATTCTGTTTTAAGGGCCTTTGAAACCGCTTCGTAATCAGTTGAGCCTGCTTTTTCAATGGCATTTAACAAAGTGAGTGTGGCTGCATAGGCTGCATCGAAAAATGCACCAGGATCAGAACCGTATGCTTCCTGGTGGGCTTTTTTGGCTGCAATTGCAAGAGGATTGCTTGACACATCCCTGGGGCCGGTTGCATATACACCTTCCGCATATTTGCCGGCAACCTTGATAAATGTATCATCTTTTACGCCGTCAGCACCCATGAAAGTGGTTTTCATTCTTTCTTTACGCATCAGAGTTACGATTTTTGATGCTTCAGGATGATATCCTCCCCATATAACGAGATCCACTTTTTCTCTTTTAACTTTATTTACTATTGCAGAGTAATCAACAGCACCGGGTGTGACACCTTCAAAAAGTTTAACAGCTACGCCTGCTTTTTCAAAGTAGTTCTTTGCGAGTTCAGCCTGTCCCTTTCCGTAATCGCCTTTGTCATGAAGAACCGCGACAGTTTTTACTTTCAAAGTCTCTGTTGCGAATTTTACCTGGAGCTGGGCCTGGGCATCATCATACGCGATTGTTCGATAAAAGTTTGGATAGTCACCGCTTAGTGTCAGATCTGTATTGGTGGCTGATGGGGACATGCAGATTATTTTCGAATCTTTATAGATGCCGAGGGCGGCTTTTGTAGCACCGCTGCATATATGTCCCATCACTACATCAACCCCTTCTGATACAAGTTTTGTGGCTGTGTTTGTGGCCACTTCAGGTTTGCAGACATCATCTTCGGTCAGGAGTTCAACCTGTTTTCCGAGAACTCCGCCTTTTGCATTGATGTCTTTTACTACAAGTTCCGCTGCTTTTATTGACGGTATGCCGTACGATGCCAGGTCTCCACTGTGGGCTCCTGCCACACCAAGCTTAATAGTGTCGGCGGCAAAACCGCTGCCTGAAATTAAAAGGCACATAAACATACTAAGTACAACTGAAACAAAAACTTTTCCGAGTGAATTTTTCATCATGCATGCTCCTCTATTAAATTATTGGTTACGAACAGTGTCATCCTTGAATAAAGTCGAAATTGTGATGGCAAAGAAATAAGCTCAACACAGGAGTTGGATTTTTACAAAGCCATCAACAGTAACAATCTCACTTTTAAGACAATTTTAATATATAAGATAGGAATAAACAGTCAAGAAAAAGATTTTATGGATACAGGATCATTTTACCATGGAAATATAAGAGGGAATAAAAGAAAAATCTTGTTTATGGCAAAAAAATTCGATTATGATATATAAAGCAAGTGTTAAGTTAAAAAGCCACACTGAAGGAGTTTGTCTCTAGTTAAAGAATCTATAGTTAAAGAATGAATATTCTCATCGTTAAACTGGGCGCCCTGGGCGATGTAATCAACACATTCCCCCTTGTCAGGCTTTTAAAAACCCATTTCAAAGCAAACATTACCTGGCTTGTTGCACCCCTCAGCTATCCACTGGTATCAAAGCATTCACATGTTGATAATACCATTGTTTTTGATAAAAAAGAATGGACATCTTCAATTATCGATGTGAAAGCGCAACTTAAATCGCAATATTTTGATTTGGCCCTCGACCTTCAACGGACGTTTAAGTCAGCCTCATTTTGCATGCTCTCAAAAGCGAAAAGGCGGATAGGGTTTGACAGAAAACGCTGCAAAGAGATGTGCTGGCTTTTTCCCTTTGAAAGAATACCGGAGTCTGACCCAAAAGCACATATGGTCAGGCAGTATATGGAATTTGCAGATTATTTGAAAATTCCGTCAGATGACATCAAATGGGAGATTCCATCCTCGGGACCACACCCGTTAACTGTACCTCAAGAATATATTGTTTTAAATATTGGTGCCACAAAACCTGCCAACAGATGGATTACCGAGGGATTTGCTTTGCTGACAAAAGCCGTGGAAAGCAGATTTGACATTGCAACTGTGCTGACCGGAGGAAAAGAAGATCAGGATGTGGCAAGTAGAATTATGAATAATGCCGGACAAAGAGTAATAACCCTTGTTGGAAAGACATCAATAGATGAACTTAAGGATGTACTGAAATATTCAAAGGCAGTGGTAACCTGTGACACCGGTCCGATGCATCTTGCAGTGGCTCTTGGGAAGGAAGTTGTTGCTTTGTTTGGTCCATCAGACGCCAAGCGTACCGGACCTTTTAAAGGAACGGTAATCCAAAAGCAGCTTGACTGCTCTCCCTGTAATTTAAAAAAATGCAAAGATCCTGTATGCATGGAAATGATTTCACATGAAGATGTTATGAAAGAATTGGAAGGATTGTTCCCTGATTAAAAGACGGATTAAAAAATGGCAGTCATATTTTTGTGAGCTCTTTACACATGAGATCTTGTATAGTTTGGGGCAAGTTGTGTTTTTTGACTGCCCGTCCCCATCTTTCGATATACTTTTTTAAAAGTGCTTTTTCTCCCCCTCGAAAATAACCGGCTTTGTCAAAGTCAATAATATGTATTTGGTGATCTTTATCAACGAGAACATTCCCGGGATGCAGGTCTTTGTGATATATCCGATTGTCAATAAGGATTAAAATTTGAAGGGCAAGCTTTTTCACCGCACGCATTGCCGATTCAATATCCATAATGCTGAGTCGTGCAAGCGACTGTTGATTTTCAATTTCCCGTGCCACCAGCCACGCTGAATAAAAGAAGGCATTTCCCCTGAATGCAAAACAAACCGGTTCAGGTACACTGATGCCGAGACCCCTTGCTCTTTCCAGTTGCTCGTATTCGATTCTGGATCGCGGTTTACCCAGGTTTAAATAGAAGTGCTTTATAAAGTGACCGAAAAGGCCGCCTCTCATATAGTGTTTAATCACTATGGGTCCTATCCCGTCCAACTGGATGCGTGTTACGGAAGCCCTGCCTTCGAGGCCTGAATCAACATTACTTTTTGAACAAGTAAAATTTTTGATGAGTTCCTCATACTGTTTAGCAGTAAGGTTCAGGGTAGAGCCGACTTTGAATGAGTTGTATGTCCGACAGGTGATATGTTTCATTGTATTTTCAGAAGTTCCTTAATGGCGTTTATTACCTTATCCGGCGAGAGATCTTTCATACATGCCTCTGTACCGGTTGGGCAGACATTTGAACCATGGGGGCGGCATGGTTTGCAGTCAAGATCGGTTCTTTCAACTACTATCGACCTGTTTTTCCAGGGACCGTAACCAAATTTCGGGGACGTCGCGCAAAACATTGCTACAGTAGGCACTTTAAATGCCGAACTCATGTGAAGTGACATACTGTCGTTGCAAACCGAGAGTTTGGCATTCTTCATAACATACATGGCTTCGGAAATACTGGTTTCGCCGGACAGATCTATAATATCAAGCTCTTGGGCAACAGATTCACATACGTCTTTGTCGGATAGCGCGCCAAGAAGGACAACCGGCATCCCCATGTTTATCAGGAAATGTGCAATTGATCGGTATCCCTGCCAGTGCCACATTTTGGTTTTCCAAACACTTCCCGGTACGAGTACGGCATACTCCTCTGTTTCCGGCAGACGCTCTTTTATATTTTGACTTATTTCTTCTTTGGCCGGAGCAAACAATCGCATTTCAGTGTCAAATGATTCGATAGGCGATTCACCGGAAAGGATTGACAGGTTGCGAATAACATCATGTTCTTCTAAATCCCGTTTTCTTTTTTTATGGTAGATAAAAGAAAGACTCGCATCTTCGCATCCTGTTCGTTCGGGGATTCCGGCAAACCGTACCAGTAAAGATGTTCTAAAAGAACGGTGAAGCGAATAGACTTTCGCAAATTTCATTCTTCTTATCTTATGGCTCATCCTGACAAGGCCCAAAAGGCCTGAATCTTTACCCCGCTTATCATAACTGATAATCCCGGAAAGCAAAGGATCTCGTTTTACCAGAGAGGACGATAAAGGTGTTGTCATTATCCATATCCGGGCTTTTGGATAGAGCTTGTTAAGGCCGCTTATCACGGGTGTTGAAAGGATTGTGTCTCCCAAAAAACTTGTCTGAACAAGAAGTATATTCATTCCTGGTTTCCAAAAAAAACAGGCTGCGCTTTTCTTAAAATTAGACCCGCAAATAAATTCAATGTGTTACCACGAATTGTTTTGTTCAGACATATATGATGTCAGAGAAAGATTCAAGTTAGTTTTGAGGGATTGCAATCTGTGCTGGATATTCTTGACATGAGCATACTAATTAACGCATTGTATTTTGGTAAAACAAGAGAATATACGACTTTGTAAGTGAAGGAAATATAAGATGGCAGAATCGAGAGCTTTTCGTACCGTTATATATATACTGATTTTTATTTTTCCCGCACTTTCCAATCTGGTCCCGCATGCGGGAAGTGTTGTCCTGGTATTACTGACCCTTTTCGGACTTCCGTTATGTTTTTCTTCAAAAAATCGACCGGACATATCCGGAAAAGAAAAAGCGGTTATGTGGGTGCTAACCGCTTTTTTTGCCGTATACCTCTTTTCTTTTGTTTTCAATGGTCTTTTGGGAAACCTTGAAGATCCAAGATTGAAATATCTTGATCATAGAGTACGATTGATGTTTTTTATTCCGATTTTTTTTCTTCTTACGCGCATCAAAATTGAACAGAAGGTATTATGGTACTCTGTCTGTGTGGGAGCAGCGGTTGCAGGCGTTTATGCCGTTATCAGCAGGTTCTGGTTGTCGCCCGGAGTACGGGTAGGCGGCTCATATCATAGCATCGCGTTCGGTGATTTAGCAATCGTCATGGCATTTGTGAGCCTTGTGAGCATTAATTTTTTTCGGAAAAAATATAACGCGTATGCTGTTATCCCAATAGCTGCTTTTCTTTTAGGTACCATTGCCTGCCTGCTATCCGGGTCAAAGGGTGCATGGATCGCTTTTCCGGCTTTTGCAATTATTATTTTTTTCTATCTGGGAAATCTGATCAGCATATGGCCGCGCGTATTGATATGCATAACAGCATGCATTGTATTATTTTTTGCTTATAATATACCGGCCATGGGGGTTGCAGAGCGTATTCAGGGAATGAAAAAGGAGTTAAACGATTATCAGGCAGACCATCGCAGTAAAAACAGCATAGCCGAGCGCATGGAAGGATGGAAGGCGGCATGGGAAATTTTTAAACAG
>CAZTYY010000015.1:0-28764 GCA_964617785.1 uncultured Desulfobacterales bacterium
AGCGAGTTTCAGATATTTATAACTGAGATATCCTTGGCCAGGGGTTATTGAGAAGCTACCCATTCATAATCTAAAAGAGGTAAATAATGACCAATACAATCAAGCTGGCCTATGGAAACGGATTTCTGGAGTTGAAAATCGACAAAAGTCGGTTTGATGTCACGACTGTTATCCCTCGGAACCCTCCTGCCCTTGACAATCCGCATGACATTTTTTTAGAAAAAGCATCATCTCTCATGGAAGCACAACCACTGTCAGAACTTGTCAGCAGAAAAGCTAAGTCGTCGCCGGATGTTGTCATTGTTATTGCCGACCATACGCGGCCTGTGCCCGACCATCTTCTATTACCCTGGATTGTTGACTGCCTCGGTGTTCCAGACAACCATGTCACCATACTGGTGGGAACAGGCACTCATCGTCCGTCAACAAAAACCGAACTGCAACGGATGCTCGGAAGAAAAAGCCTGGATCGCTTCAAGGTAATATGCCATGACTGCCGTGACAATTCCATGCTTATATCCAAAGGTAAATCCGCCTGCGGTGGTACGTGCATTTTAAACCGTGTTTACTGCGAAGCAGATATTAAAATTGCCACCGGTTTTATTGAGCCTCACTTTTTCGCCGGCTTTTCAGGGGGCGCAAAGGCAATTGTCCCGGGTATTGCAGGGCTTGAAACCATCAGCTATTTTCACCGTTCTGAATTGATCGCCCATCCAAATACTACCTGGGGAGAAACAGCAGACAACCCGCTTCAAAAATTAACTCGCGAAATGGTTTCTCTGTGTCCGCCGGACTTCATTGTCAATGTTTCCTTGAATCATCAAAAGGAAATTGTCGGCATTTTTGTCGGTGACTATATCGAAGCCCATGAAGAAGGGTGCCTTAATGTATCCCGGGAAAGCTGCACAAAAGTGCCGCAAAAATTCCCCTTGGTCATTACCTCAAACAGCGGCTATCCCCTTGATATGAATTTTTACCAGACCATCAAGGGAATATCTGCTGCTTCACGCATTGTTGAAAAGGGCGGCAGCATAATTATAGCAAGTGAGTGCCGACAGGGAATCCCTGAAGGGAGCCATTTTGAAAAAATTATGAGCCGCGGTGTATCTTCCAGGAAGCTGCTTCAAGAAATTATGGCCAGAAAAATAGCAGCATACGATGATTGGCAGGTCCAGGTTCTTCTGGAGATTATCCAGGACTGCGATGTATTTCTTTATTCTTCTATGGGCTCGGCGGGATCGGAACTCCAGGAAAAAGCAAGGGTAACCTTTATCGAAGACATCGAAAATAAAATGGAAGCCCTTAGAATGGCTTCCGGATTTGAAACCATGCCCGTCGCCGTCCTTCCCCTGGGCCCCCTTACAATTCCTTTACCCCATCATTCCGACTGAAAACGCCAGCAGAAACTGTCCGGAATAATAAAGCGGCAAACCCAGAAGCCGGTTAAAAAATCCCTGTTCAACAAAACGGGGTGGGGCCACAAAACCATCTGAAAAATAGAACAGAATAGCTCCGACGAATACAATAGTCCGGCCGCTGGCGGGAAGCATTGCATCAAATAAAACCGATCCTGCACCGATCACCATACTGGTGATAACGATAATATACAGTATGACAGGAACCATCATGGAGCCGAGGTGCGGCCTTAACCTGAAAAAAACGCCGATGCTGAAAGCCAGAATGATGAAAGTTACAATCCAAACTGTTGAACTCGTCTGGGAGATATTGAAGAAGGCGATGACATAAAATACATGGCCCAGCAAAAAAGAGACAAGCCCCAGAAGAAACGCTTTTTTTTGTGGAAAAATGAGCAGCACATCACCTCCCAGGCATAGTATCAGGCCGATTAGAAGAAAATTATAATATGCGGGAACCGGGTGGCTCTGGAGAGTTGCCGTCAAAATAAAAAGAAGAGAAAGCGGTGTTTTGGTCAATAGCTTTCCAGGCACACTATCCTTTTTTTCAAAAAAAAGAAGTGCCGAGAGCAAAATGATCGCCGGTACAAGAATTAGAGTGTTTTCCATTGTTTTTCTCCATTTCAGTTTAGGTTTCGGTAAGCTGCCCGGCAGGCAGCAGCAAAATCTTCCGGAAAATGGCCGTTTATCCAGCGAAGCTGGGTCTCGCTGAATGCGCCGGGAGATTCCGGCAATTTCGGTAAAAATGAATATAAGAGACGCTGGTCATTCTCATGGAAACTGCCGTCTTTAAAATATCCGAGGGGGGCAATAAAGTCGTTTTCACAAAAGTTATCCACGTTAAAGGCAGGCTTATGAATGCCGAATATGAATTTTCCTAAAGGAGACACGCATGTTCGTAAATACATGGACAAATTTTTATCCTATAAGAGCTGTTTTAATCCGCGTCATGGCATTTTTTACATTTTCAAGGCTGTTGAATGCGCTGATTCTGATAAACCCCTCTCCGCATGTGCCAAATCCAGCACCCGGCGTGCAGACTACGCCTGCCCTGTTTAAAAGCTGGTCAAAAAAATCCCATGAATCCATTTCTCCCCATATCCAGATATAGGGAGAATGATTCCCGCCGACACATTTATACCCGAGATTCGACATTTCCTTTTTGATTATGGCGGCATTTTTCATGTAAAAAGCTACAAGGTCTTTTGCCTGCCTGCTTCCTTCTTCATTGTACACAGCCTCCGCAGCTCTCTGAACCGGATATGAGACGCCGTTAAATTTAGTGCTGTGGCGCCTGTTCCACAAAGCATGCAGGGCATGTTTATTCCCATCCGCATCATATGCCATGCAGTCTTTGGGCACCACGGTAAATGCGCACCGGGTGCCGGTAAACCCGGCGCTTTTTGAAAAGCTTCTGAATTCAACGGCAACTTCTCTGGCACCTTCAATTTCATAAATGGAATGAGGAATACTGTCATCTGTAATAAATGCCTCATAGGCTGCATCAAAAAGTATGATCGATCGGTTCTCTCTTGCATAGTCAACCCAGCTTTTGAGCACAGCTTTATCCGCCACCACACCCGTAGGATTGTTTGGAAAACAAAGATAAATCATATCAACCGGTTGTTCAGGGAGATCGGGGAGAAAGCCGTTCTCCATTGTGCTGTCCAGGTAAATAATATTTTCATACCTTCCGTTGTTAAAAATGCCGGTTCGCCCGGCCATGACATTGGTATCAAGATAAACCGGATAAACAGGGTCTGGAATGGCGATTTTAGTATCAGTTGAAAAAATTTCCTGAAAGTTGCCGGTGTCGCATTTGGCGCCGTCACTGATAAATATTTCATCAGAAGAAATTTCAGCACCCCTTGATTTAAAATCAATTTTCGCAATTTTATCCCTTAAAAACGGATATCCCTGTTCAGGTCCGTAACCTCTGAAGGTTTCATCTGCCGCCATTTCATCCACGGCCGAATGGAATGCGCTAATACAGGCCTCGGGCAGAGAACGGGTTACATCGCCTATGCCGAGTTTAATAATTTCTTTTTCAGGGTTGGCCTTCTGAAAAGCTGCAACACGTCCTGCAATTTCTGAAAAAAGATATGATGACTGAAGTTTAAGATAATTTTCGTTAATTTTTATCATATGCTTAACTCCTGTTGACCAAATTACTACATTTCGTAAAGTACCATTTTTTAACATAAACAAAAATCTTGTAAAGCACTATTTATATAACGGCAATTCTGATTTTAATAAAAGTGCCATTCCTAAAGAAAAAACAGCATTATGCCGATTTAATATCTATAACTTTTTTCTAATCAGTCAGATTTCGTTTAAGTGTAATGGTGGTGATGATGCGTACACTTGCCGTGTTTTTTCTTTTTCTCTTTGCCATCCCTCAAAATGCCATGTCCAAAGATTACCTGGTTGAGCTGTTTGAAGAGCATTACAAGGAAAAAATGATAGTGGGTGGTGGTGAAATGCAAATTTACCATACATGGCAGGTCAAAACCAGGTATGGTAACAAACTTCTTGTACTTGTGGGTGATGATCATGGCTACCGGTCATGGTTAAGGCAGTCAAGAAAAAATCATAGGGTATTCGTTCTTAAAATACCTGAAGAAGGAGAACAGAAATTTGTCAAAGATCTGGCAGTGCTGGTGAATGTTCAACAGTTACATGCGGTGGCATCTAAAAAATGGAAGTGTAGAAACTGTCGATATGGCATGCCGCCATACAAATCGCTGCCCAATAAATAATGCAGGTATTCAGAAGCAGGAGCCGGTTATTTTTAAGCTGCAACTCGGGTTCAAAATCCCAGGTTGCTTTTTTCATCGGTAAGTTCAGCTCAAACAAATCCATACCCATCAAGTTAATCAAGTATCAACAATATGGTTGACCCCGCGGAAAAATCATCTTACATCTTTTCAGTATATAATATTGACTTCTTATGACAGCAATCGACAAAAAGGGAGAACCCAATCCATGCCGCATATGATCGAACAAAAATTTAAAGAACTGGAATCACAAGGGGTTAGCCATGTGAAAATTGCATTAACAGACATTGACGGCGTGTTAAGGGGCAAATACCTGACCTTGAAAAAATTTAAATCCGCAGCAAAGGCATCGGCTGGATTCTGCGACTGTGTTCTGGGATGGGATTGCGCTGACCAGTTATACGACAACGCCACCTTTACAGGCTGGCACACCGCATTTCCTGATGCTTTGTATCAAATCGATTTATCGTCTGAAAGAAGAATGCCGGATGAAAAACATATACCATTTTACCTGGGTGAATTTGTTAAAAATGATGCAGAACATCACCCCATTTGTCCCCGATCCCTTTTGAGGCGTGTTTTAAAACAGGCAGAAAACATGGGATTTGGAGCAACATATTCTTTTGAATATGAATTTTTTGTTTTCAAGGAAACGCCCCATAGTGTCCGGGAAAAAAATTATGCCAATTTGACGCCTCTTTCACCGGGCATGTTCGGCTATTCGGTTTTAAGGAACACATGGCTGTCCGACCTGTTTGGAGAATTTATAGAATATTTTAAAAAACTCGACATTGAAATTGAAGGGCTCCACTGCGAAACAGGGCCGGGTGTCTGGGAAGCTGCCATTCAATATGATACCGGAATCGCAGCCGCAGACAAGGCCAATCTTTTTAAAACCTTTTCAAAAACTTTTTTCCAGAAACGTGACATGATGGCGACATTCATGGCCAAATGGTCCATGGAATATCCAGGGCAGAGCGGGCACCTGCATATGTCTTTGTATGACATCAACACTGGAAAATCGCTCTTTCATGACGCTGGTGCGCCCAATGCAATGAGTGAAACAATGAAACAGTATATTGCCGGTGTCATAAAGTATATGAAGCCGTTCCTTGCCATGTCCGCCCCGACCGTCAACAGTTATACGCGGCTTGTAAAAGGGGCCTGGGCTCCGACTTCGGCCACCTGGGGCATTGACAACAGAACAACGGCTGTGAGAGCCATACCCGGAGATGAAACCTCCCAGCGAATCGAATTTCGAATCGGTGCTGCCGATGGCAATCCATACCTGGTTGCAGCCGCTGTTTTAGGTGCAGGATTAAAAGGAATCCAAGAAAAGCTGATTCTGTCTGATCCGGTAAAAGGCAATGCTTATGAAATTCAGGACCGGCTTCCTGATGAACTGCTGTTTCCCTCCAATCTGAAAGACGCGGTCCGCGTATTCAGGGCATCCAAGGAGGCAAGGGAATTGTTCGGCGACGAGTTTGTCGATCATTATGCCAGCTCCAGGGATTGGGAAGTTAGGGAATATGAAAAACATGTGACTGATTGGCAGTTGCAGCGGTATTTTGAGATTATTTGATAACGAGGTAATTTTATTATGAACCAGTACAACTATCCGACGATCATATTAAGCGGTCAGGGTGCCTTGGAGGAATTTGTCACGCGTCTGAAAAACAAATCGCATACACAACCCCTGGTTGTTACGGACAAAACATTAAAAATTTGCGGGGTCCTGGATCAGTTGACACGTCTGTTGAAAGACAAAGGCATATCGTTTAGTCTTTTTTCCGAAACACATCCCAACCCCACTGAAGAAGATGTCGAAAAATGCACTGCCATGTTTAAGGAAAACCGGTGCGACAGCATTATCGCCATAGGCGGCGGCAGTCCCATGGACGTGGCAAAAACCGTCAGGATCATGGCGGTTCATCCTGAACCGCTTGAGCAATACGATGATGCCAAAGGCGGTGACCAGAGGATCACCAAGCCCATGCCGCCTCTTTACGCCATCCCGACAACTGCTGGAACCGGCAGCGAGGTTGGAAGATCATCGGTCATCATTATGAGAAAGACCGGCAAAAAAGCAATTTATTTCCATCCGGATTTAATACCGGACATGGCTGTTCTGGCACCTGAACTGACAAAAGGCCTGCCGCCTGACATAACTGCCGCAACCGGCATGGATGCATTTGTCCACAGCCTTGAAGCATATTTTTCTCCAGGACTTCACCCCATGGCAGACGGCATCGCCCTGATGGGAATGGAACTGGTGCTGGACTGGCTACCAATTGCAGTCAAAGACGGCGGCAACCTTGACGCCAGGGAGCGAATGCTGATTGCCGCAACCATGGGTGCCGTCGCCTTTCAGAAAGGCCTCGGCATGATCCATTCCCTTGCACATCCCCTGTCAAGCCGTCACGGCATGCACCACGGCCTTGCCAATGCGCTTCTGCTTTCTTCAGGAATATCGTTTCTTGAAAAAGCAGATTTAAACCAGGACCAATCAGCACGAATATCCAGTGTTAAATCCATGTTTGGCGAAAGGCATATGAAAAACCATACTCTGGCTGACGCCTGCCTTCATTTTAATCAGGCTCTGGGTATTGAATCCAGCCTTTCCAGACACGGTATACAAAAAAAGGATCTTGAGGGCTTGAGCATAGAAGCTTTTGAAGACCCCTGCCATCAGACAAACATGATACCTGTGAACCAGGATGATCTGCTATCGGTATATGAGGCTGCACTGTGAAAATCGGGCTTTTGCAATGCGACCATGTTGATACGGAACTCAGAACAAAATTCGGCGATCATTCTGATTTTTTTTGTAATTTGTTTGAAAAATATGCACCTGAAGTTTCCATGGATATATTTGACATTCAAAAGGATGAGTATCCGGATTGGAAAAACAATTATCATGGTTTTATTGGTACTGGCTCCAGGTTTTCAGTCTATGATGACATACCATGGATAGGGAAGTTCAAAGATTATATCATAGAGCTGTATGACAACAAAATTAAATTCATTGGTATTTGCTTTGGACACCAGATGATTGCCGAGACCCTGGGAGGGAAATGTTTACAATCAGAAAGAGGATGGGGGCTCGGCGTTAAGACAGCAGCAATTAATAAAAAACAGCATTGGATGTCACCGGGGATGTCGCCAGAGCTTGACAACTTTCGATTGATCCTTACTCACAAAGATCAGATTGAAACACTGCCGCCGGAGAGTACCGTGATTGGAGGAAATGATCATTGCCCGTATTCGATGATAACGGTGGGAAATCATTTTTTGGGGATTCAAGGACATCCTGAATTTACAGCGCCCTTTGTAAAAGAACTCATGCAGTCGCGGCTGGAACTCATTGGTCATCAGGTTGTTGAAGAGGCTGAAAAGACTCTGGATCAAAAAACAGATGAAGCAATTGTGGTACAATGGATGGTAAACTTTATTGCTAAGATGGAGATCTGACCATGTATGGATTTATGGGAAAAATACTTGTCGTTGATCTTGAAAAGAAAAGCATCGAAATTATCAAAAAAGATGAGTTATATTATAAGAAATTCATGGGTGGTGCGTTGTTATGTACAAAGCTGTTTGATGAACTGACAAAAGACCTTAAACCGGACAATGCTTTTTCACCTGAAAACCCGATCATATTTGCCGCAGGCCCTATGGCGGCCGGAGGCGTCTCTGGGGCAACCCGGGTCAATGTATTGTCCCTTGCACCTGAATCAACAGGTATCTATTTGTCACAGGCAGGAGGTGAATTCGGTCCTGGAATCAAGCGCGCCGGTTTTGATGCTCTGGTAATTACCAGGAAGTCTGAAGACCCGGTGATCCTTGTCATCGACAATGACCGGGTCCGATTTGACGACGCCGGATATCTGTGGGGCAAGGACCGGAATTGTTCACACGAACAGCTTACCCGGGACTTGGGAAAAGACTACAGCATTGCCTCCATCGGCCCTGCCGGCGAAAATATGGTACGGCACGCCAATATTATGTTCGAACCGGATCATTACGCAGGTCGCGGTGGACTTGGTGCAGTTCTTGGTGCAAAGAAAGTTAAAGCCATTGCAATAAAAGGTGATCAGGCTCCGACTTTTAAGGTTCCTGAAACAGTTAAAGCCATTAATAAAGAAGGCGGAAGGCGTCTTTTATCTGCCATAAAAAAAGCACCAAATTCCTTTCTTGGCGTGTTGCGTCATTACGGCACTTTCGGTCTTCTGGATATTAACAAAAACGCAGGCAATCTTCCCACCCGCAATTTTAATTACGGCGCTCCATATCATATGGAATCTGGAAAAAAAGATCAAAAGATAGATAAAGAAGCATATGCCGGACGTAACAATCCCTGCAAAGACTGTTTTTTATCCTGTAAAAAGCGCTCTAAAGCAAAACCAGAGTATACAGGGCTGGCAGAATATGAAAGCGCTGCGATCCTTGGTGCTAATATTGGTCTTGAAGATGACCTTGAAACATGCCTGGAAGCCTGTGAACTTTGCAACCGGTTAGGGCTTGATACAATCTCCACCGGCAATATCATTGCCTGGCTCATGGACTGTTTTGAAAATAGCATAGTGACTGAAGAAGACCTTGGCTTTTCCATAACTTTTGGTGACGGTCAAAAAGCAATCGAGTTCATTAAAGATATGGCGTATCGAAAAAGTAAACTGGGAATTCTTCTTGCCGATGGCATAGATCAAGCCGCAGATCGCCTGGGTCATGAAACAAAGCCTTATCTCAGATTTGTTAAAGGCGTAGGTATGCCCGCCCATATCCCCCATAAAAAGCCGGGGGTGGGGTTTGGCTATTTCCATGGCCCGAATCCAAGCGATCATATGAAGCTTGAACACGACTGGATTGCATCTGATCCTGACAGCCTTGCCGCCTTTAACCTGAATGTCAGCTCTGCTCCTGACGCCTTGGATAAAGGGAAGGTTGAAGTAGCAAGAACCACTCAATTTTATTATGCTGCCATGGATGCCCTCAGCCTGTGCCTTTTTATCTTTTCACCGGGAAATGTGTATACTTTTGATGAGATTGCGGAAATAGTAAACGCAGCAACCGGGTTTAATTTCAGTTTCAGTGACCTTATGGAAATCGGTGAGCGTTCGGTTCAGCTGCAGCGCAAATTATACCTGGAACAGGGGGGTACGGATGAAGCATTCCGCTCCTTTCTTGCCACGGAAATTCCAGAGGGCCCATCCAAAGGGGCTCATATTACCAGAGCCGACTTTGATAATGCCCGCCGACATTATTACTCCATTATGGGCTGGGATGATAATGGGCATCCCGTTAAGTCCACCCTGGAAAGACTCGGGATATAATACTGCCCGGACAAGCAAGGATCGGACAGATTCATATTCTGGTAAAAACAACACATGCCCAACCTGCTTCCTCCTGGTGCCACATGTATTGAAATCCGTTGGAATACATGGCGCAGATGTGCTTCGTCTCATCAGCCTTTATTCCTGAAAGCACGACGGCGCTTTCAGGGACTGTAAGCCTTTTGATATGTGGATGTATTGTCATCAAAGTAGGGTATCGAAGGTTTGCAGTGATGAGTGAAACCGTCCCGTCAATCTCGTCCAATTCCTGATCTGAAATGTCAATCCGGCCTGACAGGCCGTTTAGTT
The DNA here is from genome assembly GCA_964617785.1 of uncultured Desulfobacterales bacterium. Classification (GTDB taxonomy): domain Bacteria; phylum Desulfobacterota; class Desulfobacteria; order Desulfobacterales; family SURF-7; genus JAFDJC01. Next base: position 9,835 of record CAZTYY010000015.1, read on the forward strand.
CGACATTCTCCTTTGCTTCTTTTCTTGCGCAGGATTCTATATCTGTTCCTGTTGCTTTTTGAATACCCAGCAAAACAGACGCGATTGCAAGAATTCCCGACCCGGTTCCAATATCAAGAACTGACGTTTTTTGACTGTCATTTTTAAACGGTCCTGTTTCGAATAGTTTTTCGATGCTCCTGACAGCCAAACGGGTGGTGGGGTGCCTTCCTGTTCCAAATGAAGCCCCATGTAATAGTTCTATTTCGATATCTTTTCCCGGTCTTTTTTTTTGTGTGCCGGTTTTACTTATACCGGCAGGCATTAAAATAATTTTATTTGCTATCTTAACCGGCCGTTGAAACGACTTTTCTATGAATGAGCAGCCGAAAAGGTATGTATAGGCAAGCTCTCCTTTTTTGACAAGGTCGCTTATATAGTTTCTCGATTCTTTTCTGGTTACTTTGAATTTGTCTGATATTTGTTTTTCAAGCTGACCGGGCGTAAATTTTGAGTCTGAGCCCGATACTGTATCAACAATATACTTTTTGATGGTTTCCATTTTCGTTATGAGGTCATTATGGCATCGGAATATCAAAAAACACCAAAGCATCTTTAATTAAAAATATGGCAAAAAATAAAAGCGCTGTTCCCAGGAAACGCACCATAAACAAGTAATGCCTGCCGGCTAGAAATTCTCTAAACCTGCCGGTAATTATGGCCAGGCTGATTTTAGATCCCACCAGGCACAGATAAAAGAATAAAATAAATATCAACGCCGGCACAACACTTTGCCGGCTCTGCTTCAGCATTAGCGGGCCGCCGACGGTCATCCAGAAAAGATACGGGTGGGGATTGAGCGCATTGACCATCACTGCCTTTAAGAGTGAGCGCGGTGCTGCCTGAACTGAATCAACATATACGGGTTTTGCGCGAAAATTTTCCAAGGCCAGGTAAAACACATACAGGCCGCCCACAAGAGACAACATACCCAGCAAGATATCACCCAGTGAGTTGTCAATAGACTGCAAGCGAAATAAAAGCCATAATGCAGCGATGACAATCGGGGCGTCGGTAATAAGAGGTGCCATGGCCACCTTGACACCTTCAGCGATTCCGTATTTTAACGACTGGGTAATTGTTAACGCCAGAAGCGGTCCCGGAGCTAATCCTGCGGCAAGGCCTAATACAATACCGATGGTTAATGAAGTTTGCATGCGACTTATGGTTTTTATTTAATGGGATAACACCTTTCGTTTCTGGGAGCCGAGTATATGTGCAGGGCGTTTGTGTGTCAATAACTTCGAAAGAGGGTAAGAAGCCATCATAGTTAACAATTTATCAAAGAACTCCGCCGCATAAACATTAAAGTTTTCTCGTTATTTTGCCGATATTAATCGTGTAACATAGTAATTGAACTTATTTTGATTTACCTGTAACCACCTGGTAGGAAATTGATATGGACACATTCGTTAACTACGTTGAACTGCTAATTGACAATTGGCCTACTGAAACAATTAGTGTAGATGATTTAACTGATAAAATTAGCGAGTCAATTATTACACCTGACCATAAACCCTTTGTAGCTGTTTATGGAGGATGCTGTTTAGGGTGTGCGATCGATAATTATTTTCAGCGGTCACAAGATTATAAACTTCAAACAGACCCGAGCTTTAAAATTCTTGATAAACTTCCAAAGCCGGGCGCTGCTCGTGCCTCATAACCCTTCTGTTACTGAACTGATAATACCTTTCTTTACTACCTGGTTATTGTTAGTTTAATCTTGTGTCATATCCTAAGAATTCGGCCGGCAGCCCTGCCGTCATCTATAAAATTGCCTTCATGAACCATTTTTTTGCCATTAACAAAAACATATCTGATGCCCTCTGGTTTTGTCGGTATTCCGGTATGCACATCTGTTTTATCAGATATTTTGTCAGAATCGAAGACAACAATGTCGGCTGCCATGCCGGGCGCTATTCGTCCCCGGTCTCTTATTGCGAATCGTTCGGCACTTAAAGATGTCATCCTCATTATAGCGTTTTCAAGACTGAAAAGATGTTTTCGCCTGACATATTTTCCGAGTATCTTTGGAAAAGTCCCAAGGCTCGCAGGGTTCGGATACCCACGACTCCTTAATATGGCATCGGTTTCAAAAAGGCACCGGTCATGGGACAGCACTTTTTCCAATGGCTCTTCGTCTTCTTCGTCACCGCTGTAAGTTGAAAAAAGCATCAACGCATCCCCGTTCGACTCCCGGCTCAGTCGCAGCATTGCCTTAAACGGGCTTGTCTTCCATTTTTTAGAAACCTCCATAATGTTGAGGCCATTCAGATCTTCCAGACCGCTGACAACCGAATCCATTATCTTGAAATCTTTATATATAAAACCCACCAGCCTGAAACCGACTTCAAGTTCTATTTTAAGTCTCAATCGCTTCCAGAAGTTCGTATATCCATCTGGCAGACTGTCCAGAAACCAGTAAGGAAAGACAACGTTTATTGTAGTATTTCCACAAGTATACGGAAATGCATCCATCATCACATCAACCCCGTTTTCCACGGCCCGATCCACCAGCTCAAGGCTCTGGTCTGCCAGGTGCCATGAATGTTTTCCCACAAAAATAAAATGGGAAAGCTGAAGTTTTACCCCGGTTTTTTCGGCAATGGTGATCATTTCGTTCAGGGCTCTGATATTGTGAGGCTTCATATAGGTTGGCGGATACACGGGCGATATTTTGCTCAGCGCTTTCATGTGGACAGTCACGGGTTTTCCGGCCTCTGCTGCTACGCGGCAGAATGCCTCCAACTCGTCTGTGCCGCAAAACATACCCGGATCGTAACCAAGGCCAAGGCTAAGCCCGCATGCCCCCTCATTTAAAGAAGTTTTCATCATTTCAAGACTTTGCTTCAGCTCATTGGCGTTCATCTTTTCCCGGCTTTTGCCTGCAATGCAATACCTGAGCGCCACATGCCCTACAAGCTCGGCAACATTTACAACAGGCGGGTTTTTTTCCATGCAGTCTAAATACTCCCCCATGGAATGCCATTTGTAATCAAACGGTTTTTCTGCAAGCAGCCTTGAAAGAAAGTCGTTAAGAAGCCCTGCGCTTTCATTTGTTACAGGAGCGGGAGAAAATCCGCAGTTTCCTCCGATGATGGTCGTGATCCCCTGTTCAAGGGAGTGCTTCATCAGGTTTTTACCCCATGAATGGGGAAGGAGCCAGTCGGAATGGGAATGCATATCGATAAACCCCGGTGAAATGATGCAGCCGGAAGCATTGATTGTGCTTTCAGCCTTGGGTAGCTCCTCATTGTCCCTGAATACAGCGGCGATTTTATCTTTTTCAACCAGAACATGTCCTGAAAAAGAATCCCTCCCGGAACCGTCTACAATCCTTCCGTCTTTAAAAAGAATTGTTTCCATAAAAACACTCTCCTTGATTATTTTGTTTATCCGTTTAAGATTAATATGCAGGATCTTCACCCAATACATCAGATCTTTAAATCTTAATCAAAGAAAAAAATGAATCTTACATTAAATGAGAAGAAATCATGCGTTCGAACTGACAGGTTGATGAGATAGACAGGTGGCTACTGGCTGGTTTTAAAGATCTGTTTTCGGTCTTGACACCTTAAAGGGATTCGGTCATAGTAACATATGTTTTTGATATTATTTTCGGCACAACAACGCACATCCCTTAGAAAAAAAATGGTCGTCAGGGAGGCGACCAGAGCCAGACGGCTGTAATAGAATAAAATGGACATACCGGATCACTCGTTTATTCTTCTGATTTTCATTCTTCTTTCCGCATTCTTCTCAGGGGTTGAAACCGCCTTTGTATCCCTTTCGGATATCAAAATTCAGCACCTTGTAGAGGAAAAAAGACGGGGCATCGGTCTCGTCAAAACACTTAAAGACAACTATCAACGGTTGATTATTACCATCCTTGTGGGCAACAACCTGGTCAACATTGCCGCTTCAGCTATTGCCACTTCCATTGCCATCGATAGACTTGAATCAAACGCCATCGGCATCGCTGTGGGTGTCATGACGCTGGTGATCCTTATTTTTGGAGAAATCATACCTAAAAATATCGCCATTGCCAAAAACGAAGTCATCGCTGTTGCGGCCGCGCCGATCATCCAGGCGCTGCAATATATCCTTTTTCCGATCATCAAACTCCTTGAGCTGTTTACACTTTTTATTTCAAAACCATTTGGAAACGACCAAGATCCGATTATTACGGAATCCGAGATAAAATCAGTTGTCAGCCTGGGCGAAGAAGCGGGAGAAGTGGAAGAAGATGAGCGTATCATGATTCATAATATTTTCCGCTTCAGCGATCTCCAGGTCAGTGAAATCATGACGGACCGTACCCGAATTTTTTCCATCGACGCTGAATCAAATTTACCTGATGTCACCCATGAAATCATTCAAAAAGGGTTTTCCCGCATACCGGTTTACAATAGCGACCCGGATGATATTGCCGGTATCCTTTATATAAAGGATATTTTAAAGGCATTTTCCTCAAATGAAGATAACACTGAAATTAAAAACCTGGTTCGACCGGCAATGTTTATAGCGGAGACAATGCTCCTTGACGACCTTTTACAGGAATTTCAAAAAGAAAAGGTGCATATTGCACTTGTGGCAGATGAGCATGGAGGTATCAGCGGCCTTATTACCATAGAAGACGTTCTGGAAGAGATTGTCGGCGAAATCTATGATGAAACCGATAAAGAAAATATCATGATCCGGAAAGTCGGCCATTCAAAAAGCATCGTCAAAGGTGAAGCTGAAATAGAGGACGTGAACCAGGAACTGGGTCTCAACTTTAATGAACAGGGAGACTACGAAACCATATCCGGGTTTATCCTTTCCCACTTAAGACACATCCCGGAAACCGGCGAAGAGCTCAAAATTGACAATGCGGTGATCCGAATTACAAAGGCCGATGAACAACGCATTGTTGAAGTCGAAATAGAAAAAAGATCGGATATCGAAGAAACCAGTCCATAAGGCTACCTGTCGCGCATCATCTCGTAAAAAATATGATTTACAATCAAATCCCGGGGTAATTAAAAGAAAGGATTGTTGGTGAAAGGGGAAATAGCAAAATCTTAATCTGCTTGAGCGGCGGTGTGGTTCTGAATAAAATATTCAATCCGGTCTGTTTGGTCATCAGTCAGTTTTTCAAATTTTACTCTGCATCGTTTCATCTTTCCGGAGCTTAATATATCATCATCAATTGATTCTAAATCAGAAATGATAATACATGGTATATTATCCAAGTTGAAATTTTCCTCGACTATATGTATATTTAGTTTAAATAAATCATCTTTTTGACTTTTACTCTTATTACACGAAAACGAAAGACCATATTTGTTTATATCTATAAGTCGACCTTTCATAGAGGAATCAGATTTGGATGTGATAATTGTATCTTTATTTGGCATAAATCGATTAACATTTCTTCGTTCTGTAGAATGTTCCAAGTCAATTATCTTTGTTCTCCCACTGTAAATCTTTGTTTCATATCTTGTAATATCATGGAGCTTCATTGTTAATTTTGTCATTCTTTCAATCTGGTCTTTAATTTTATTAAGTTTTTTATACAAGTGATCACTTTCTGAGATGTTCATCAGCATGAGATCTGAAACTCCCGAAATGATTTGCATGGGTTGACTTATTTCATGGCATACAGTTCCAGCCAATTCTATGACACCTTGCAGTTTTTCTTTCTCTCTTATCTCTTTTTCAATCCGCATATGTTCAGTGATGTCATACCCGATGGATTGGTATACACTGACCTTTCCATCTTTATTAAAAATAGCTCTGTTCGTCCAACGTTGCCAGTTCAGTTCACTGTTGCCGGCGATAACTTTATGCTTATATGTTTTAGCAGGATTGTCCGGTGTTAGAATTAAAAACTGTTCCCAGACAGACCGCCTTTTTTCTTCAGGAACTAATTCAAGAAAATTCGTTCCCAGAAGTTCTTGCTCATTTTTGGCAAAATAAGTGCAATACTCTTTATTCACAAAAGAAATGATGCCTTTTGAATCAAATCGACAAATCAATGCAGGAATATCTTCTATTATATTATTGAGACGTTTCTTGCTGTCAAGGAGCAACTCCTCCGCATGCTTGTATTCTGTAATATCCCGGACAATGCCCCGAAACCCGATTGGCCGACCTTCAAAGTCATTCCTTAACGATATCGAGGTTTCAACATATCTCCTGCTTCCGTCTTTTCTTATAATTTCCCAGCTAAAGCCTTTGTTAGGTTTTCCTGTGGTATAAACTGTGTTAAAGGTTTGATATAGTTTTTTAGCGTTATCTTCGTCTGTGTATTGCCTGCTATTCATTCCCATCGCTGCATCCCTGGAATGCCCAAGGATTTCAACTAATGAATCATTGAATAAGGATAGGTTCCCAGCACTGTCAACCTCAAAGTAGCCCTCTTCCATGTTTTCGAGAATGCTTCGATATTTCTCCTCGCTTTCCGTCAGTGCATTTTCAGCTCTTTTACGTTTGAATTCAGCTTGTTCTAATTCCTGAATTTTTTTCTCTAATTCTTCATAGGTTGGTTTTTTTGCCATATGAAAAATCCCTGTTTTCGATCGCATCTGTTTATTTTTCCATGCATATTTCGACCACAAAATCCCTTTCATCAAAAGTAAAAGGAATCGCAATTTTAGGACCATCTGTAATATGTACTATTTCGTGATTTTTTCCCGTAATTACAGAAGGAATGGCTCCGTCAAATAGTATGCCATTTTCCGCCAACTTCCTTCTTGCCTGACCGGATATCATATTCATCAGTTCACCAACAGCTTCCGCGACCTCATGATTCAACTCCTTCATTTCTTCATGAAACATATTTGAAACAATTTTTAGTATACTTGCTTCTTTAAAAGTGATTGCGACAGTTCCATTTGCTTCACCTGTGATTCCAATCACACCTGTAACATCTCCTTCGGCAACATTGTTCTTTTTTAGATAGGGTTTGCCGGCTTTAGGTTTTATAAATGCCATTGTATCAAGGACATGAATGGTCGCGTTAATAAAAGGGTTAATCAGTTTTGCATCCATTGCCAGCCTCCAGATCTATTTCAGAAAAATATTGTTTGATTAAAAGCATTCATCGATATGGACTTTTTGAAATTAAGCTAACCGCAAACAATGTCATAAACAGTTCGAGATTTAGAAAAGAACTGTATTCAAGATGTTGCGTTTTCGGAATGTGTGCTTTGAAAGAATATGCTATTATATCATAAAATTTCAAAAATCGCGATAGGAAAATTCGATTTCAGCAAATTTTTTAACGACAAAAGCTTGATATAATTTCCAGGAGTAACCAACTGTAATTAAAGAACAGATCTGGCAATCCACCTTGGGCGGACCAATGTTACACATAGTCTGTTTCCATAGCCCGATAAGCTCGCACTTTTAATTACACCCATCGAACATAGCTTGCTTGACCTGAATTGCATCTTTGTTGTATAAGAAACTTTTTATTGAAAACACAATGCCTGTGCGGAAAGATATTCTGCCGGCCAAAACAGTAACCTTTTTTTAATCGATTCGAGATAAACAGGAGTAGCGTTTGGCTTTGGGCACCCTTTAGCGGTAAAAAGTATTTTTAAATTCAACAAGGAGGTTTTTATGACTGAAACAGCAAAGTTAATAATTGACGGCAAAACATATGAGCTGCCTGTGATAACAGGTTTGGAAAATGAAAAAGCAATAGATATCAGAAAACTTAGGGCTGAAACCGGATATATCACTTATGATCCCGGATTCGGAAACACCGGAAGCTGTCAGAGCGCCATCACGTTTATGGACGGTGAAAACGGGATACTTAGATACCGCGGAATACCCATTGAGCAGCTTGCCGAGCATTCTACTTTTGTTGAAACCGCATACCTGTTGATCCATGGCTCTTTGCCCACTCGGCAGGAGCTGACCAATATCAGGGTTATCTTAAACGATCAGTCCATGGTGCATGAAGATATGCTGGAATTCTTTTCAAGTTTTCCAAACCGATCACACCCCATGAACATTCTGTCGGCAATGGTAAATGCGCTGAGAACTTTTTATCCGGAGCTGATGACAACGGAAGAGTTGATTGAAGGAACCATGTTGCGTCTTCTCTCCAAGGTAAGAACACTTGCGGCCATGTCATACAAAATATCAAGGGGCCATAAGGTGGTTTATCCGCGACCGGACTATACGTACTGCCAGAACTTTCTTAACATGATGTTTGACAGCCCTGTAAATCCTTATATCCCGGACGATGATCTCGTCGAAGCCTTGAATCTTTTCTGGATACTCCACGCCGACCATGAGCAAAACTGTTCAACTGCTGCGGTAAGGGTTGTGGGAAGCGGACGCGTTAATATTTACGCATCGGTCTCAGCCGGCATCGCTGCCCTGTGGGGTTCCCTGCACGGCGGTGCGAATCAGGCCGTCATCGCAATGCTAGAAGAGATTCGAGAGAACGGTGGAGATATTAATAAAGCAGTTGAAAAGGCAAAGGACAAAAATGATCCGTTCCGCTTGATGGGATTCGGCCACAGGGTTTACAAAACATACGACCCCCGCGCAAAAATCATGAAAGAAACATGTGATAAGGTTCTTGCCACGCTCAAAATAAGCGATCCGCTACTTGACATTGCACAAAAACTCGAGGAAGTTGCTTTAAAAGATGAATATTTCATCGACCATAACCTTTATCCAAACGTTGATTTTTATAGCGGCATCGTGCTGAAAGCCATGGGTATTCCAACAAACATGTTCACCGTCATGTTTGCCATCGGCAGGCTTCCGGGTTGGATATCACAGTGGAAAGAAAGTATGGACGATCCCCACTGGCGACTTAGCAGACCCCGGCAGGTTTACATTGGAAAACCCAAAGAAGACTATTTGCCCATAGATGAAAGATAGGCTGATGTCGGCCGGCCAAAAAACATACATTGATGTTGCGGTTGCTGTCCCTGTTTACAAAACTTATACTTATGCTGTTTCAGAACCTCTTTCGTCCATGATATCAATCGGAAAAAGGGTGCTGGTTCCGTTCAAATCGCGAAAAGTAACCGGATATATCCTCGGAGACAGTCAGCCGGACAACAAATTCAAAACCAAACTTATTCTGGACGTTCTTGATCATGAGCCGCTCTTCCCTGAGTCCATGGTCAAGTTCTTTAAATGGGTAGCCGATTACTATATTCATCCCATTGGTGAAATAATTCAAGGGGCACTGCCGTCAGGTATCAACATATTCGACTTTTCAGTTGTGTCCGCCACACGGAAAGGGAACGAAGAAATTAGAAAAAATACCGAATCCAGCTTAAAGCTTGACGTCCTGAATTGTCTGGGGTCAGGCGCTCTGGCCCGGAAAGATATTTCTCGCAGAATTAAAAAAGATGTCTCCAATGCATTGCTGAAACAGATGGAGGGTAAAGGTCTTATTGAGATCAGGCAGGTGATGGGAAAATCCAGGACACGGACAAAGACCGAGTCTTACCTGTCAGTACTCAATCCGGATATCCCAGAAGACCGTTTCTTTAATCAAAGAAAACAAATAATCGACTTGATTTTACGAGAAAAAGAGATTCCCAAAAAGCAGCTTTTGTCTCTTATGCCCAAGGCAAAAGGACTTCTTGGCTACCTTGAAGCAAGCCGTCATATTGCAATAACAAAAAAAACGGTTTTTCGCGACCCATTCGGTGAAGACATACAGCCTGATGTTCCTCCCCTGCTGACAAAGGAACAAGACGCTGCAGTGGAAGCTGTTGTTGAAACCCTGGGAAACGGTTTTAAAAGCTTTCTTCTGAAAGGCGTCACCGGCAGTGGAAAAACAGAAGTATATATGCACGCCGCACAGGAAGCGATAAATCTGGGTTTTTCAGTCATCGTGCTTGTCCCTGAAATATCCCTGATTTCCCAGACAGAAAGGAACTTCCGGGCACGGTTTGGAAAACATATCGCAGTCCTGCACAGCGGCCTCTCTTCCGGCGAAAAGTATGATCAGTGGCTTAAAATCAGGAACGATGATGTTCAGATTGTCATAGGCGCAAGGTCGGCAATTTTTGCCCCTCTGAAGAACCCTGGAATCATTATCGTCGATGAGGAGCACGATTCGTCCTACAAGCAGGAAACGGGTCTTCGCTACAACGCCAGAGACCTTGCGGTTGTCAGGGCAAAACAACTCGGTGCTGTTGTCCTGCTTGGATCCGCCACACCTTCGATACAGTCGCTGCACAATGCCTCGCAAAATAAGTTCGCGGCACTTGAACTTAAAAACAGGGTGAACAAGCGTCCTTTGCCGGAGATCAGTATCGTCGATTTAGGAGAATACCGTGACGCGACCGGTATCAATCGTTTTATAACGCCCATGCTCCACGACGCCATTAAAGAGACTCTGGAAAGGAGAGAACAAGTGATTCTCTTTCTTAACCGAAGAGGTTTTGCCAGTTTCCCGGTATGCGCTTCCTGCGGTGAATCTGTGCGCTGCAAAAACTGTGACATCACACTTACATTTCATAAAGGAATCAACGCGTTTAAATGTCACCTCTGCGGCTTTACAAAAGCTGCGGTTTCAGAATGCACCAACTGCGGTTCTCCATCCATAAAAACACTTGGAATGGGAACCGAAAAGATTGAAGCCGGAGTTAAAAAACTGTTTCCTGAGGCAAAAATAGCAAGACTTGACAGGGACACAACCACCCGCAAAGGGTCTTTGCTGAAAATTTTAAAGGGTGTTCGCAATCATGACACCGATATATTGATCGGCACTCAGATGGTGGCAAAGGGCCATGACTTTCCCAACATTACCCTTGTCGGCATCATCTGCGCAGACCTTTCTCTGAGTTTTCCGGACTTCAGGGCAAGCGAACACACCTTTCAGCTCCTTGCACAGGTTGCAGGCCGGGCAGGGCGCGGCGACAGAAAAGGACACGTCATCATGCAGACCTACAATCCATCGCATCTCTGCATTTCCAATGCCAGAAACCAGGACTGCGAGGGATACTTCCATCATGAAACAAGTTTCAGAAAAGCACTCGGCTATCCTCCTTTCTCACGCCTTGCCCAGCTAAAAATTTCAGGAAAAGACAGGATAGAGACAAAGACGCACGCTCTTAAAACAGGAAATGTCTGCCAACAGATGCTTCAGAAAAATGTTTATTGCCGAAAAAACCTTGAAATGCTGGGGCCGGTTGAATCTCCGGTGGCAAAAATTGCAGGGCGCTACAGATGGCAAATTCTGTTAAAATGCTCTGAAAGCGAAACGCTTCATTCTTTTATTCGCAGTCTGATGTTTGAGAACAGGTCACTGATGAGTCAAACCCGGAAAGTCAGAGTCAGCATAAATATAGATCCCGTGTTCATGATGTAGCCTCATGATATGATCTGGTGAATCAGTTCCCGGTTTATTTTTTCCCAGAGGTCATCGGGTGCGGGAAGATCTTTGCCGTCCACGCTTAACACCGGGACAGCTCCGATCAGTGAATTTGTCATGATCACACGGGCTGAAAACAGATCAACAGGGTTTACTTTTTTACTCTTAATGTTAAAACCCCATTCTTTAAGAAGCCTTAAGACCCTTTCCTGCATAATCCCAGAGAGAACCGCCGATGACTGCGGTAGAACCACAGACCTGTCCTCAATCAGAATGATATTGGCAGTATTCGTTTCGGAAACGGTACCATCGGGATTCATGATCAACGCTTCATCCGCGCCATTTTTTTTTGCCCATTTGCCTGCGAGGAGATAATACAGGTAATTAAGTGTTTTGTGGTCTGCAAGGGGTGTCTGCCGGGGTTCAGGGTATATGGCAAGCCTCTGACCATTTTCTCCCTTTTCCAATAACCGGTGAATATACGGTCGTGCCGTCACCACAAGGTTATGATTATAGGGCGGTGTTTCCCGGTCTCCGTTTGTGGCCATAATTTTAACTGCTGCGGTTTCATTGCTTAATCCGTTTTTCCTTATGACCTGACCCACAATATCTTTCCATGTTAAATCAGGTGCTTTTCTGAAAAAGAGCTCCTGCCAGGACTTGTTGAACCGCTCCATATGCTCATCCAGAAACTCAGGGATTCCTTTTTCAACACGTAGTGTTTCAAAAAAACCATACCCATACAAAACACCCTGGTCTGTCACAGGAATGCAAGCATCCTGCTGCCTCTTCAGCACACCGTTTATCCATACTACAGGATGCATATCGGTTTTATCTTCCACACCTCCAAAAATTTCCATCAAAGATTTACCTTTATGAAGGGTTTCTTCAAACTCCTCTTCAGGAACGGAGTCAAAAACAATTCCGCCGCCTGCGGAAAAAAATATTTTTTGATTATATATGGTGGCGGTACGGATAGCGATGGACAGGTCCATTGTATTATGAAAGCTGATGTATCCTATAGAGCCGGTGTAAATATGACGGCAAACCGGTTCAAGCTCATCAATAATCTCCATTGACCTTATTTTCGGGCAGCCTGTGACTGAGCCGCCCGGGAAAACCGCCTTGATCAAGTCAACAGAACTTTTATTTTCAGCAAGCTCTCCCTTGACAATCGAAACCAGGTGAAACACATTTTCATAGTCTTCCAGCCGCTTGTGTTCATCAACATATACCGAGCCGCCCCTGCAGACCTTCCCAATATCGTTGCGCAAAAGATCCACAATCATTGACAGCTCCGCGTTGTCCTTTTTGCTCTCTTTTAGTTCATTGCCAAGTCTTTCATCCTCTTCGGGCGTTTTTCCGCGGGGTCTTGTCCCCTTGATCGGCCTGGTTTCAACAGATGTGCCTTTCTGCAGAATAAATCTTTCAGGTGACGTGGAAACAACCTGATGGTCTCCTGCATTAATATACGAAAAAAACGGAGCAGGATTGCGTTTAAAAAGGGATTTAAAAAGGCTGAACCCCGAACCAGTAAAATCCATTTCAAAACGCTGTGACAGATTGACCTGGTAGACATCACCGGATGTGATATATTCCCGGATTTGTTGGATTGATTCCACATAGTCATTTCTTGTGAAAATTGATTTAAAGCCTTCTCTGTTTCCGCTGAAGCCTTCTTCCTCCGGCAGCTCTTTGGACATCATCCTGTAAAACCAGTCCGTCTCCTTTTTCTGATTTTTTTTTTGGTCTTTTTTATTGTCAGTAGTGTCTCGGCCTGTCCTCAGCGGCATGCATATTGATGTCAGGTTATGTTTTTTATCATGGGTAAGGATAAAGGTGTGGGCATAAAAACAGATATGCGGAAGAAGCAGATTGTCAACTGACGTTCGGGGCAAGTCCTCAAGGACATCCTTTAAATCATAGGATAGATACCCCATCAGGCCTGCTTCCACAGGCATCTTATTGTTGAGTCCGTCAAGCCTGAATCGATTAAGAATGATTTGAAGTGTATCCAGCGGATCTTTTTCAAAAAGAATCGATTCCTTTTCCACCGTCACTGACATCTGTCTTCCTCGGCCTTTAAATGTCAGCCAGGGCTTTATACCAAGAATATGATATCTCGAACTGTCCAGGTTCCCTCCGCTCATCAGCAGCACTGTTCCCGATATCTTTGCAAAACGCGCGGCAATGTCTATAAACGGTTCATCAGTCTTGAACTCTTCAGTATGTACTCCGGAGAGTTTGCCGAAAATTGCTTCCATGTTATCCATTATAATATGGCCCTGTTTTTAAAAAATTTTCCACTAGGAAAAACCCATTCTCGGTCATAAAACTTTCAGGATGGAACTGAACCCCATGTAAAGGGAATAAAGGATGGGACACGCCCATGATGACTTTGTCATTCGAACTTGCGGTTATTTCCAGGTCTGATTTTTCAGCCGGTTCTATAACCAATGAATGGTATCTGGCTGCAGAAAAAGGCGTCGGCATGCCTTGAAACAGATACTGTCCGTTATGGTCAATTTGACTGGTTTTGCCGTGCATGGGCAAAGGCGCACGCACTGTTTTTCCGCCAAATACTTCATTGATACACTGCATCCCGAGACAAACACCTAAAATGGGCAGTTTTTTATAAAAAGATTTGATTAAAGGCATTGATATTCCGGTATTGTCGGGTGTGCCGGGGCCCGGACTGATCAACACATAGTCCGGGGAAATTTCTTCTACTTCTTTCAGCGTAATCCGGTCACTCCTGTACACATGGATTGACAGCCTGTACTGCATAAACATCTGCACAAGATTGTAGGTAAATGAGTCATAGTTGTCAATTACCAGAAGTTTATTTATCGCGCTTCCCAAAATCTTGCTCCAAAAAAAATAAAAGCCACCTGACCGAAGTCTGGGTGGCTTTTGCCTATTACATAACCCGGTTTAATCTGATTGTCTTTGGCTGTGACATACACCAGGTACGAAACCGGGTCAAGTTAAAAGCGGTTTTGAGAAGGGGAATTTATTATAAGGACAGCTAAAAATAACGTCATAAAAAAATAAAAAAGAAATGGTTTTTCTGAAAAAGCATCGGAAACAAATTCGGAATATGTGGAAATAAAGCAGCCGCCTGAATCTCCGTCATCTGTATTTGCTGCATGACTCCTGACACTATCATTATTTATTGTTATTGAAATTTCTGCAGTATCGCAAAGGTTATCAGCAGTTGTGGCTTCTACGATAAACCTGAGCTCCGCTCCATTTTCATCAACAAGAGGCGCTGTAAAAGTTGGAACGGCGGCAGATGAATCGGAAAGTGTTACGGGACTGCCCTCCAGCTGTTCCCAGTGGTATTCAACGATATCATAATCTATTTTCAGATTGTATATGTCATCGAGGATAACAGTTTCGCCTTCTATTACACTTTTATAAAAATAATTCTCGCTTAAAAAAGATGAATTTTGGCAAGACGATGAGCCTTGGGAATCCGATGAATCCAGGGGATCCGATGAATCCAGAGGATCCGATGAAGCCAGAGGATCCGATGAAGCCTGAACACTATCATCATTTGTCGACACAAACCAGACGCCATCCACGCTGGTAGTGCAGTTCTCACTGTTGGAATGAATGACTACATATGCAGTACCGCTGAACTCATATTCACCCAGCGTATTCCACTGACCTGAATCAGTTTGCTGATCCACTTCAACTGTTTCAATTAAGTAATCGTCGTCATATATATCTATGTTCACATTGGTGCAGCGGCTTGAATAATACGTCCACCAGAGCGACACTTCATAATATCCGGTTAATGTCTTCTCAAACGTATAAGTGGCGCTGGCATCTTTACTGTAAACCGATGTGTTTTCATAAGAGTTTGGCCCTACAGATGTCTTCCATGATCCATCCCATGATGTACCAGGACCGCCATTGTCGATGATGAACTCGGACGACGAGTCCGGTTCGTCCGGTGGGTCCTGTGGATCCGGTTCGTCCGGTGGGGTCTGAGGATCCGGTTCGTCCGGTGGGGTCTGAGGATCCGGTTCGTCCGGTGGGGTCTGAGGATCCGGTTCGTCCGATGAAGTCTGAAAACTGACCTCATTTGAATTGAAGCTTTCAAGTCCGGCTGTATTGTAGGCCCTTACAATAGAATAATAAACCTCATTATCGTTAAGATTTTTTATGACACATATGGTTCCAGAACCCTCCCATGACGGCTGGTTATAATTATAGGCGCTATTTTCCTCCCGGCAAAAAATTCTGTAACCGGCAATATCATGCTCTGTATTTTTGGTCCAGGCCAGTGTAGCCTCTCCGCAAAAAGCAGCGGCAGGCGTGAGGGCGATTTGTAAAAAGAGGATGGTCCTGATAACCCAAGGAAGGTAAAATCGTTGTGTACACGTCATTTTTTGATTATGAATCCTAATATCTACGTTAAGAAATTTGTGCAACTGCGGCACACTATTCCCTCATTCAACCCAGTTGTTTAATATCTTAAAAAAGGTATGGCTCTTGAAGGCCTAAAAAAACTTATTCAAATGAGACCCCCCTCATTTGTGAAATGATGAAGCAACATTCATGCCTAAATTTATTGTTTTCTGGGAAAACCTATAACGTAAACCATGTAAGCAGGTTTCTCGGGTTCTCGCTTGCTTTTCGAGATGTATATGAACACAATATGTATTGATATTCAAAGAGACCTATAGCATAAATTGTGTTTTCGGTTACGATTATTGCACTCGCCGGTTACGATTTTTGCACACTGTTATTGCACCTCTTTTCAGAAATTGATACAGAAATAAAATGGAAAAAAAAAGTAAACCTCTCACCGCAGTCGTGTCAAACATTGACGGCGAAATATTCGATCTTGATGGTTTTGCAGCTGTCGGGTCCGTGGGTGCATCGCTGGTTATATTGACAGAAGCGGAAACGATCCCGATACCTCACGGCGGGGAACTGATGTTTCTTCCTGACAGAATACCCATCCTTTTTAATATGGAAACAGGATGTTTTGAAACCAGAAAGGAAAACCCGTATGCTTCTGGAGAGCAAATATTTCCCGTGGCTGTCTTTAACTCTCCGGGATATGTCAATACCGCAACAGCCGCGTATGAAGAAGAAAATAAGGCATCTCTTTTGCCACTTTTTTCATACGGAGCAACAGGGTTTCTCAAAGACGATTTCAGGTCTGCGGTCATACAGATCGACAGCGAACCACGCCAGGATCTGAGATATATGGCCCATGAAAAAATCATTGACGGGGTCCAAAAAATCAAAAAATCGATGCCGGAAAACCGGCTGAGGGACCACATTGAAAAATGCGCGCTTGAATACAGTTGCCCGGCTGCAAAAAACTTTTTCCTTGGACGGTATGAAGCCCCTCTGCCGACTTCCGGAAGCTGCAACTCCAGATGCCTTGGGTGTATTTCCCTTCAAAAAGAGTCTGGAATCTCAAGTCCCCAGGAGCGAATCGCCTTTATCCCGAAACCGGAAGAGATTACCGAAGTGGCAATGCATCATATCCAAAAAGTTAAAAAAAGCATTGTCAGTTTCGGCCAGGGCTGTGAAGGGGACCCCCTGATGGCAGCACACGTTATAGAACCGGCCCTTAAAAAGATACGCAGTTTAACCAACAGCGGTACCATCAATATGAACACAAACGGGAGCAGACCTGATATTCTTGAGAGCTTGCTGGATGCGGGACTGGACAGTATCAGAGTCAGCATTAACAGTTTCAGACGGTCCTGCTACCATGCTTATTTCAGGCCTGTTTCATATTCTTTTGAAGATGTTGTTGAAAGTATCGATATTGCCGCCCAAAAAGGAAAGTTTGTCTCCATCAATTATCTGAACACTCCCGGCGTAACAGATGCACCTGAGGAAATCGAAGCGTTCTCAGAATTTCTTGATCATCATACGGTTCATCTTATCCAATGGCGAAATCTCAACTTTGATCCAAAAAAGTACCGTGAAATAATGTTTGAAACCGAAAAACACGGAGAGCCGATTGGAATGAGCCGGTTTATCAGATTGATCAAAAAGCGATATCCTGCCCTGAAGCACGGATATTTTAACCCGCCCAAAGAAACTTTTTCAGTATAAAACCCATGCGACTGTTTCAGGTTTAAACATTTTTAAACATTGGAAGCTATCGTAGTAATGCCGAGGGGTCCCATAAGCATAAAAAGTGTTATTGGTACGGTAAATACAGCGAGACCATTGGCAAGGATGGTGGTTACAAGGGCGCCTGCCATGTTGCCACCGGCCGCACCGGTCATTACCACACCGCTGCTGAGAGTCGTCGGCATTATTGCTACAAGAATAATACCGATTTTTATTCCAATATCAAGGGATGACATGCCAAAGAATACGGCAATGGCCGGAGCGGCCATAAAAATTAGGATAAGAGATAGAAAAATGCTTTTAACGTTTTTAGTGCCGGATTTTATCTGTCCGGAATCAAGCAAAAGTCCTGAAAACAGGAAAATAATAAAAATGGCCGCATTTGCGCCATTATGTGATTTACACCATACCCCGGCCAAGGAAACGAATTTCGTATCATCTGTCAGCGTCACTGAAAAAACGGCAAAAAGGCCCAACAGAAACCAGTGTTTTTTGATCATCGTCATCATGGGTTTTGTTTCTCTAATTTTCATATTGTTCATGGCTATATCATTTCAATCCAAAAAGCACTAAAAAACAGCTTGAATACAATATATTGTATTTAATAAAGAATAAAATGTCACAAATTGTGTTTTTAACTTTACAATTTTGATGTGTCATGCTATTAATCTGCAGTTTGAAATTAAGGCCCTTTGGCCTTACCATTATCAATATAAACAGAGTATGGGAGACCTTCCTGTATGAAACTAAAAAAACTTGAACTGTCCGGGTTCAAATCCTTTTCTGAAAAGGCGAGCATCGCCTTTCCACCAGGCATCTCCGCTGTGGTGGGTCCCAACGGCTGCGGCAAAAGCAATATATTTGATGCATTACGATGGGTAATGGGCGAGCAGAGTGTAAAGATGCTTCGCGGTAAAACAATGGAAGACATCATTTTCTCCGGTGCTGATGGAAAAACGTCTCTAAACATGGCGGAAGTATCTTTGACACTGATAAACGACAACGGCAGCGCACCTGAGGAACTAAAAGATTTTGCGGAAATCATGATCACCAGACGGCAGTACCGGTCAGGCGAACGCGCTTATTTTCTCAACAGGAAGCCATGCAGGCTGAAAGATATTTATAATATCTTCTGGGGCAGCGGAATGGGTGCCAGATCTTATTCTGTGATTCAACAGGGCAACATAGGAGCAATTACAGACGCCGGACCTGATGAAAGACGATTTTTCATTGAAGAGGCTGCAGGAGTTACGAGGTATAAAAATAAAAAAATCGAAGCCCTTAGGAAGGTCAACGCAACAAGACAGAATCTGTTACGTGTAAAAGATATTATTTCCGAAGTCAACCGCCAGATGAACACCCTGAAACGTCAGGCAAAAAGGGCTGAAAAATATCAGGACTATCAGGCCATGATCAGGGAGCTGGAGATACTT